>JAHHSR010000059.1 GCA_020025075.1 Pectinatus sp.
CCGAAAGTACTTGAGGGGAGACCCTCCGGGAGGATAGGTAGTTGCCGGTTAAGCGGCGCTTTCAGCATTGATTAGTCAATGTTGAAGGCGTTTTTTTATGTAAATGGCATAAATAAAAGAGACACCAAATGGTGTCTCTTTTTAGTTAATAGAAAAAGAGTAAGGTGACTGCGATATTGACGATTGTAGCTAAAACTACTGGCAAGAAAGTACGCCTATAGCTAAGGCAAGTGGAGAAAGCCCCGCAGCACCACTCACGACAATCATAACGGCAGCGATGGGAGAAAGTGAACGTGCTAAATTGTATACAAAGTTCATAGGCAGCAGTAAGAGAACGGCTGGAACATTGGACAAGAGCGCGACTTTTGGTGCCAGAGAAGCAAAGGCAAAGAAGGTTGCATTGCCAGAACCTGTTACTAAAGTGGCGGCGATGATGATGCTTACGAAGACAAACATCATGCCGATGCCATCAAAGCCAGCACCTTGAGCGCCTTTTATTAATGTATCGATAGCACCAAGGGAAAGAAGACCTTTTGAAAAAGTTTCTGCTGCAACAACCAAGGTGACGACAAGGGTCATTTGAAATCCCATGCCATCCCAAAAGGCATTGACATCATGGAAAAGTTTTTTAGCATTATGCAGGCGAAGATATTCTATTGCCATCGTAATCATTAGAGCTAATAACGTGGCAAGAGTAATATCCATTTTGATATTGCTTTCGCAAAGTCCAAAGATGAGTACCAAGAAAAGCGGAATGGTTGGCAAAAGAGCATAAAAACCAGGTACTTTAGGGGATATTAGACCGCTTCCCTGTTTTTCATCAATGGATGCCGTAACATCGGTGCCCGCTAAGGAATCGGGACTTTTTTTATCAAAGTGCAGCTGTACTATGTAGTGTCCTATGGCTAGAGCAATGACGGTACAGATGCCGACCGGAATTTGATAGTTTATGAAATAGGGTACAATGTTCATACCGGCAAGCTCTGCGGTGTAGATACTGTCGGCGCCAGCTGGCCCCCAGCCAGGTGCTGAAGTTGTGGCAATTACGGCAGCAGCAGCTAAACGGCTTACGCCGAGCTTGACGAGGACGGGATACATCGTGACCATTAAGAGAAGGCCAAAACCAGAAGCACTGCTAATAAACATTGCTAAAAAATTACCCAGTATTGAGGTTAGCGCTAGGACGAGATAGGGCTTGCCAATTTTTTGCAGCGGTCTTACGGATACTTTTACTAAAGCGGTGCTGGCGCCAATTTTGTCCATGTAACGTGAAAAACCGCCGATGACCATAATAATCATGCCTAGCTTAGCGGCGCGACTACTAAAGGACATGCTGATGAATTGCACCATATCGAGCCATTTAGAACCCGTGCTTTTATCTGGTGGCAAAATGGTACCCAGATGGCAGCGGTCATCATTATGAGGCCGCCAATGAAAAGTACGGGTTGAGGCGGATATTTTTTGAGGATATATCTGGCAACCCAAATTATGACGGCAAGAGCAATTAATAAACCTACTATGAGAATTGCCTCTTTTCATATATTAGTAATATATATTATATAAAATTTTAAAAAAATTCTCAATAAAATAAAAATATTATATAATTTTTAACAAATTTATCATTTCAATGGGGCAGCTCATAGTAGCGGCACACTGATGAAGTTTATGTAAAAAAAGCGCAGCATCTGCTGCGCCTAAAAATTTATTTATTTGTTTAATGCATTGAGCTTTTGCACTTCCTGGGAAGAGAACAAGACATGGATAATGCCGTCGGAGTAAGGAGCAATGGTACCAGGCTGGAAGATGAGGCCTATGCCGACAGAGCCATCTTTTTCCCTTTGCAAGAAGTAATTATGGGGTACGGCCTTGATGGGGGCAATGAGATTAGAGGCGGCGAGCGCTTTAGCACCATTGCTGCCACGGACAATGACCTGACCATCATTGATGGCTTTTTGCAGCTGAGCGGCAGAGACGTTTAAGTAATTTTTGAGGGGAATCGTCTTGCCCGTTTTTTTGCTATAAACCTTGCCATATACCCGCGTTTCCCCATTGGCGGCATGGTCTTTATAAACATATTGCTTGATGACGAGGGATAAAAGGTCGTTGTCTTCAAAACGCAAGCTGTAATCCATGGCGGCAAAGCTATATTTGCCGCTGTCAATGCCGGCGCAGAGCCTGCCTATATAGCGCTGGATTTGGCAGTCAATTCTGTAAGCAGCTTCTGTATTAGCGAGTTTTACGACTGGATAATAAGAGCGCGAGCCACTTAGAAATAGCGTCGAGTTTTTTACAGCAGAAGTGCTCTGTGCCTGGGCTACAGCACTAGGGGCAGCTGCTGCATAACTAGGCGTGGTAAAATTTGGACCGGCGAGAAATGCCGTCGCTAAAGCGCAAGTAAGGGCCGTTTTTTTAAATTTTGACATCAAAATACCTCCTCATTGATTCTAAGCTTCTTCTTTATTATATAATGAGGCGGTGTCCTTTTTCCATACCGTTTCGCGCAAAAAGAGCAATAGGAAAATCACAGCGCAGATGAAACCGCCAGGGTAAGTAATCGTAGTGGAAAGACCAAATCCTTCTTTAGCTTGCAGGATGTAGGTCATGGTGACGATGGACATAAAGAAGGCCGGGATAACAGCAATCCAGTATGACCAGTCATGATTTGTTCTAAAGAGGTATACGGCTGCCGTCCAAAGGACAATCATGGCAAGGGTTTGATTGGCCCAAGAGAAATAGCGCCAGATGATGGCAAAATTCATTTGCGAAAGAATGATGCCTATTCCAAGAAGCGGAATGGCGAGGAAAAGGCGGTTTTTAGTTGCAGCTTGCGGCAGGGAAAGCCAGTCCGATAAAGTTAAGCGAGCGGAGCGAAAAGCCGTGTCGCCCGAAGTTATAGGGCAGGCGACGACGCCAAGTACGGCGAGTACGCCACCGATGCCATGTCCCATAAAGCCAGTGCAGATATCGTAGACAGCGGCACCGGGGCCACCGGCTGTCATTATGTCATGCAGTCCTTTTGTGCCATCGAAGAAGGTAATGCCGGCAGCAGCCCAGATGAGACAGATTATGCCTTCGGCGACCATGGCACCGTAAAATACGGGGCGGCCGAGACTTTCTTTTTTGAGGCAGCGGGCCATAATTGGCGACTGCGTAGCATGAAAGCCGGAAATGGCACCACAGGCGACAGTGATAAACATGAGCGGCCAAATGGGCAGTTTCGGCTCAACAGGATACCAATTTGTTAAGGATAGTTCGGGCATTACATGACCGCCAACGCCAGCGAGCATGCCATAGGTAAGGCCTAAAGCCATGATGATGAGGCAGATGCCAAAGGCGGGATAAAAGCGGGCAATAATGGTATCTATTGGCAATAAAGTGGCAAGAAAATAATAGACAATGATGATGATAAGCCAAGGCAGCATAGGAAATGAAGTCATGCGGGCTAAGAGCATGGCCGGGCCAGTCATGAATACCGTGCCGACGAGTACCAAAAGGACGATGCTTACAACGCGCATGATAAAGAGCATTTTGCCGCCGAGACAGGAGCCGACAACTTCGGAGATGCTCTTGCCATCTTCGCGCAGCGAAATCATGCCGGACATGTAATCGTGTACGCCGCCGGCAAAGATGGTGCCAAGCACAATCCAAAGATAGACGCTAGGCCCCCATAAAGCGCCGCCTAAAGCACCAAAGATGGGCCCAAGGCCAGCAATATTTAAAAGCTGAATCATGAATACCTTCCATGTGGGAAGGGGAATATAGTCAACACCATCTGTTTTGGTGAGGGCGGGTGTTGGCTTATTGGTCGGCTTGAAAATATTATCGACGATTTTGCCATAAATGGCATAGCCGACAATTAAGGCTATGAGAGCGCAGAGAAAAGAGACCATTTAGATACCTCCAAAAATAATAAATAATAATGATAACATAATTTGAATAACTATCTATAAGATAGAATTTTCAGATACAGAAGTCAAGTATTTTGCGAAAATTACTATAATAGAAAATAATCATAAATATTGTTCCATTATAGTATAATATAGATGAGGTGATTTTTGGATGAGAATGTTCAAGTGCGCAAATTGTGGCGCTGAAGAGCCGGTAACAACGCGCAAAATGTGTTGTCCTAAATGCGGCGGACTCTTTGATTTAGAGTATGATGTGCCGCCTTTTACACTTTCCCGCATTAAGAAAAATGTTTGGAATATTTTTCGCTATCAGGATTTTTTGCCGCTTTTGCCCCTAGAAGAAGCTAATTTTAGTCTGGGCGAAGGCCTTACGCCCATTGTCGATTTTGGCGGAGGGGCGCTTTTGAAAATGGATTATGAGATGCCCACGCTCTCTTTTAAGGATAGGGGGGCAGCTGTATTAATGGCGCATTGTAAGCAAATCGGCATTGAAAGCGTCGTGCAAGACTCGAGCGGCAATGCCGGCAATAGCGTCGCCGCCTACTGCGCTCGCGTGGGCATAAAGTGCGAAATTTTTGTGCCCGAAGGAACGAAAAGCCGCAAGATAAAAATGATTGAAGCGCATGGTGCCACTTGCACCGTCGTGCCTGGCTCACGCGATTATTGTGCTGACGTCTGCCGCGAAAAGGCGGCTAAAGAGGGCATATATTATGCCAATCATGTCTATAATCCCTTTTTTTATCAAGGAACGAAGACCTATATTTATGAGGCTTACGAACAGCTGGGCACCTTGCCCCAGGTAATTTTTTTGCCGCTTGGCAATGGCACGCTATTTATTGGTGCGATTTTGGCGCTACGTGAGCTTTTAAAGAGCGGCTGCATAGAAAAGATGCCCCATCTCATCGCTGTGCAAAGCGAGCGCTGTGCCCCCTTTTTCAAGGCTGCTGCTGCGCATGCTGCCGAGGTCGCCTTCGTTGAGGCCCAAAAGACGATGGCTGAAGGCATTGCCATTGGCCGTCCTATGCGCGCTGCGCAGATTTTAAAGATGATTTATGAATATGATGCCGAGGTTATTGCCGTACCGGAAGAGGATATTTTGCCGGCGAGAGAGAAGCTGGCAAAATCTGGCATCTTTTGTGAGCACACGACGGCCGCTAATTATGCCGCTTATGAAATTTATCGGAAGCGGGGCGGCATGGCTGCAACTTTCCTGATACCCATGTGTGGGGCGGGCTTAAAATCAGAAGCATAAAAAAAACTGCCCTAAAGGGCAGTTTTTATTTTTCCTTGGCAGTGGCCTTGATTTTTTTCCATTGCAATACGCAGCGCACATTTTTATGAAGGTGGGGCAGGGCAAAGCAGCGGTTGCAGGAAAGGCACGAAGAACGTTCAGTGCTTTTTGCGGCAAGGCGTTTTAAGATATCCGGCTCACAAATGAGGGCGCGGCCGAGCGAAATGAGCTTAATAGGGCTTTGCAGTACCTTTTCGATATCGGCAAGTGATTTTACGCCGCCGACAATAGACATGGCAAGGCGCGGCTCGAAAGCGGCGAGGCGAGCAATGCGGTCGAAGTAGTACAGCGTTGCGGTGCGTGGCTGATTTAAAAAGTCGACGCCACTCCATTCGATGAATTCGATGCCTAGAGAAAGGCATTTTTCAATGACGTAGTGCATGTCTTTTTCGTATTGTTCATCATCGGTTATGGTGTCGTTATTTATCTTAATGGCGACGGGAAAATCAGCGCCACAGGCTTTTTTAATGCCGGAGATGATTTCCTCGCAGAGGCGGAAGCGATTTTCGATGGGACCGCCATAATTATCCGTGCGATGGTTGAAAGTAGCGTCAATGAAGCGCGAGAGCAGGTAGCTATGCGCAGCATGAATTTGCACGCCGTCGACGCCCGTATCCTTTAAGCGCTGGGCACTTTTGATAAAAGCATCGCGTACCTTCTCAATTTCCTCTATGGTCATGGCGCGCGCGTGCTGGTTTTTCTTTACGTCGTCTTCTGAGGCATCGGCCCAGTCGGTTGTGTCAATGGCACGCGGGCCCGCATGATTTATCTGAACCATGAGGCGGCTGCCATTTTCGTGGACGAGCGCGGCGGCTTTTTTGAATTGGTCTATGTAGCAATCGTCATCGATGCGAATTTGCTCTTTATTAGCAAGGCCACCAGCAGCTACGCAGCAGTGACCAGTTATGATGAGCCCAAGGCCATTTTTGCTCAGCTCATCGTACATGTTGTATTCAGCATCCGTCATAAAACCGTCTTCTGTGCCCAAAAAGCTGTGTACGGCAGAACGCAAAAACGGGTTTTTTAGTTTGAGATGAGGAAGCTGGACAGAACTGTCTAAAAAAGTCATATGTCAAATCCTTTTTTTAATCGATAAAAATGTCAAAATTTCCCGCCTTAAGGCGGAAAATTGCGGAAATATTATTCGTCAATACGGCTTATATCGGCACCTAAGGAGCACAGTTTGCCGACGAGATTGTCATAGCCGCGGTCGATGTGGTGAATATAGCTTATCTGTGTCTGCCCTTCGGCAACAAGTCCAGCTAGGACCATTGCCGCACCAGCGCGCAGGTCAGTAGCCTTTACCTGGCAACCGAGCAAATGACACGAGCCTTCAACAACAGCCGTACGGCCTTCAATTTTGATATGAGCCCCCATGCGCTTTAATTCGTCAACGTGCATGAAGCGATTTTCAAAGACCGTCTCAGTGACCATGCCAGTGCCTTCGGCAACGGTGAGCATGGCCATGAACTGGGCCTGCATATCAGTGGGAAAACCAGGATAGGGCATGGTCTTTATATCAACGCAGCGCAATTTTTTGTCAGCGCGCACATGGATGCCCTTTATTTCTTCAATGATTTCAGCGCCAGCTTCCGTTAATTTGGCAATAACGGGCTTTAAATGCTCGCTGATGGCATTTTCAATATAGACATCGCCACCGGTCATCGCCGCTGCAACCATGTAGGTACCAGCTTCGATGCGGTCGGGAATAATCGTATAATTGCAGCCGCACAGCTTTTTGACGCCTTCAATTTTTATTACATTCGTGCCAGCGCCGCGGATATTGGCGCCCATCATGTTGAGAAAATTAGCAAGGTCAATGATTTCTGGCTCTTGGGCCGGATTTTCTAAAATCGTCTTTCCTTCGGCCATGCTCGCGGCCATGAGGATATTTTCCGTCGCGCCGACGCTGGGAAAGTCGAGATAAATGCGAGCGCCTTTAAGGCCATTTGGCACCGTGGCATTAATGAAGCCGTGCCCAATTTCAATCTTGGCCCCTAAGGCCTCGAAGCCTTTAAGATGCAGGTCGATGGGGCGCGTGCCGATAGCACAGCCACCAGGCAAGGAAATCTTTGAATGACCGCAGCGCGAAAGCAGCGGGCCCATGATTAAGAATGAAGCGCGCATCTTTCTTATCAGCTCGTATGGAGCATCGCAAGATGAAATATGAGAGCTGTCGGCAACAAAAATATTTTTTTGTGTATCGAAATTGACTTTTACTCCTAGCTTGGTCAAGACTTCAGCAATTGTCTTGACATCGTCGAGGCAGGGAACTTCCTCTAAGACGCAGGCGGTATCTTGCCCGAGCAAGGTGGCGGCAATAATCGGCAAAACGGCATTTTTGGCGCCGCTAATTTTTACGCGGCCATGCAGCCTTTTGCCGCCATTGACAACTAGTTTTTCCAATTTATATCCCCCGAGAATATTATATCTAATATAGTTTATCATTTTGCACCATATATGGCAAGCGTTGAACACATACCGATAGTTGTCGCTGTTTTTCTAAAACTCAGATTAATCAAAAATAATATTGTGAAAAATAGAACGATGACGTATAATAGAAAAAAATATTTTGTAGAAGGGATTGATATGGATTGAAAAGGTTTAGCATTATGAAAAACCTCGGCAAATATATCTTTGCCGCTATGGTTTTAGGCATTATTGCCGGCCTCTTGCTTGGTGATGATGCGAAGATGTTCGCCCCGATAGGCGATTTGTTCATGCAGCTTATCAAGATGGTTGTTATGCCGATGATTTTTTTCTCTATCGTCAGCGGCGCCGCCTCGCTTGGCAATTCTAAGTCTGCGGGCAAGATAGGTATTGTAACTTTTATTTATTATACCGTGACGACGGTCATCGCAACGATAGTCGGCTTATTCTTTGGTGAAATTTTTCGCCCTGGCGCAGGGTTAAACCTCGCTGCTTTTGGCAGCCTGCACGATGCGGCGCAATATGCGAGCAAGGGTGCCTTGCCGGGCTTTTGGCAGACAATCATTGGCTTTATCCCAGTAAATCCATTTGAGGCGCTCGTCAAGGGAAATATCCTGCAGATTATCGTCTTTTCCCTTTTTCTGGGTTTTGCCATTGCCGGCTTAGACCCGAAAAAGCGTCAGTTTCTTGGCGATATTTTTAACTTAAACCGCCAGAAGTCCTCCACCTCTTAGGTGGGGGATGAAGGC
>JAHHSR010000006.1 GCA_020025075.1 Pectinatus sp.
GAAATAGCTCAGTGGTAGAGCACCACCTTGCCAAGGTGGGGGTCGCGAGTTCGAGCCTCGTTTCCCGCTCCATATGCGGAAATAGCTCAGTGGTAGAGCACCACCTTGCCAAGGTGGGGGTCGCGAGTTCGAGTCTCGTTTTCCGCTCCATACGCTATTAATTCCCGGCTTGAGGCCGGGTTTTTTATTGCCAACTTATAATTTTCTGGCAATAGGCCACTTTGCTTGTCTTTATATATAGTTTATGATATTATTTCTAATAGCATTATTTAGGTGTACTTGGTAAATTGGCTATTATTAGCAATCCATAGGCATCGCAAATTTAGGAGGTTTTTTATCAATGAAAGTCAGTGCTGAAAAAGCAGACAACCAAAAAATGATTCTGACGATAGAAGTTCCGGCCGAAGAATTGACGAAGGCTATGACCACCGCTTGCAAGCAATTATCTAACCGCGTCAATATTCCGGGTTTCCGCAAAGGTCACGTTCCTGAACAAATTCTCATCAGAAATATCGGCGAAAGAGCCGTTTTGGACGAAGCATTTGATATCATTGCCCAAAAATCATTTGATGAAGCCCTTATCGAGCAGAAAATTGAGCCCGTTGACCGTCCGCAGATTGAAGTCGTTACCTTAGAAAAAGGCAAGGATGTTGTTTTCAAAGCAACCTTGACCCCGAAGCCAGAAGTTACGCTCGGCGAATACAAAGGTCTCAAGATTGACCTTGAAGTAAAAGATGTAACCGACGAACAGGTTGACGAACAGATTGAAAACATCCGCAAGCACCATGCTAAAATGGTCGATGCACCAGAAGGATCTGCTGTCGAAAAAGACAACTTTGTCACGCTGGATTTCCTCGGCAAAGTTGATGACAAGCCTTTCCAAGGCGGCGAAGCAAAGGATTATCCTCTCCAGGTAGGTTCTGGCCATTTCATTGAAGGCTTTGAAGACCAGCTCATCGGCATGAAGGTCGGCGAAGAAAAAGACGTCAAGGTCAAATTCCCCGAAGAATATCATGAAAAGAGCCTTGCCGGCAAGGATGCTATTTTCCATTGCAAAATCAACAGTATCAAGGTACAGCAGCTGCCTGAATTAGATGATGCTTTCGCAGCAAAGGCAACTTCTTACAAAACGGTTAATGAAATGAAAAAGGGATTGCGCGAAAATCTCGCAAAATCCGCTCAGATGCAGGCTGAAACAGATAGACGCAATAAGGCACTTGATACCATCTGCGCTTCTGCCAAGGTTGACATTCCTGAAGTGATGATTGAAAACCGCATTAACGGCATGATTAACGAATTGGCTGCCAGCCTCGAAAGCAATGGCATGTCGATGGACCAATACCTCCAATACTCCAAAAAGAGCATCGATGAATTGCGCAAGGCTTATCGCGAAGAAGCAGCTAAGACGGTCAAAATCGACCTCGTCTTGGAAGCCGTCGCCAAAGCAGAAGATTTGCGCGTAGAAAACAAAGAAATCGACGCTGAAGTCGCTATGATGGCTATGCGCTATGGCAGCACGCCGAAAGAAATTGCTAAAGTCATCAAGAAGAATGGCTATTTCACGCATCTTTTAGCAACTGTCGGCCGCAAAAAAGCTGCTCAGTTCATCATGGATAACTTACAAAAATAAACCGCCTTTGGCAATGAAAAATCCCGCTCGTCTCGTGAGCGGGATTTTCTTCACATCTGGGGCTTTTATTTGCTTTTGTTTTTTCTTTGCAGTATAATCGTTGCAAAAAGAAGCCTGTCAGCTTGCCCTGCTGATAACTATTTTTGCTAAAGTATGATATAATAATACAATGTAGAGTATTGACCGCTTTGTGCGGTATTTAATTTGCAAGATAAAAGCGAGGTGAATTCTGCTGCTTTTCCCGTGCAGCAGACCTTTATGAGTTATGTACCAATAGTCGTTGAACAATCAGGGCGCGGCGAGCGCTCTTATGATATCTATTCACGCCTTTTAAAAGACCGCATCATCTTCTTAGGCGGCCCGATTGATGATAATGTTGCCAATCTAATTGTCGCACAGATGCTTTTTTTGGAGTCGGATAATCCTGATAAAGATATCTATCTATATATAAATAGCCCGGGCGGCGTCGTCACGGCTGGCATGGCCATTTATGATACTATGCAGTACATAAAGCCAGATGTCTCTACTATCTGCATCGGTCAGGCGGCAAGCATGGGGTCACTTCTTTTGACAGCCGGTGCCAAAGGCAAGCGCTATGCCCTGCCTCATTCTCGCATCATGATTCATCAACCACTTGGCGGTGCCCAGGGACAATCGACAGATGTCCAAATTCAAGCCCGTGAACTCTTGCGCGCCAGAGAATTACTCAATGAAATTCTCGTCAAGCACACGGGGCAAGAAAAGGACAAAATCATCGCTGATACAGAGCGCGATAATTTTATGTCCGCTTTGCAGGCTAAGGAATATGGCCTTATCGATGATGTCATTACCCGCCCGCAAGAGGCTGTTGAAAAATAGTTTTCCATTTTTAAGGAGTTGATACGTTGAAATTCGATGAAGACAAAGGGCAGCTGAAATGTTCTTTTTGTGGCAAGTCACAAGCACAGGTTCGAAAACTCGTAGCCGGTCCCGGCGTCTATATTTGCGATGAATGTATTGAGCTTTGTAATGACATTATCGACGAAGAGTTTGGTGACTATGACCCACCTGCCTTTAAAGATGTACCAAAACCAAAAGAAATTAAAAACATCCTTGACCAATATGTAATCGGGCAAGATGATGCTAAAAAGACGCTCTCCGTTGCTGTCTACAATCACTATAAACGCATTAATTCATCTCCTAAAGATGATGATATAGAACTGCAAAAATCAAATATCTTGATGCTCGGGCCAACAGGCAGCGGTAAAACACTGCTGGCGCAAACTCTGGCACGCATTTTAGATGTTCCCTTTGCCGTTTCTGATGCTACCTCACTCACTGAAGCTGGCTATGTCGGCGAAGATGTCGAAAATGTTCTCTTAAAGCTCATTCAAGCTGCCGACTGGGATATTGAAAGTGCTGAAAAAGGCATTATCTATATTGATGAAATTGACAAAATAGCCCGCAAATCGGAAAACACTTCAATAACGCGCGATGTTTCCGGTGAAGGCGTTCAGCAGGGCCTTTTGAAAATTTTAGAGGGAACGATTGCCAATGTGCCGCCCCAGGGAGGACGCAAGCACCCGCACCAGGAATTAATTCAGATTAATACCAAAAATATTCTCTTTATTTGCAGCGGTGCTTTTGACGGCATGGAAAAAATCATCGAAAAGCGCATCAGCCAAAAAACGATGGGATTCGGTGCCGATATTAAAAGCAACGAGCACAAGAATATTGGCGCTCTTTTTAAGCAGGTATTGCCCGAAGACTTGCTCAAAAAAGGTCTCATTCCCGAATTTATTGGCCGCTTGCCCATCATCGTCACCTTGGATTCACTAGATGAAGCTGCGCTCGTCGATATTTTGTCAAAACCAAAAAATGCCCTTACCAAGCAATACGCAAAGCTCTTGGAACTAGATGGCGTAAAATTGTGCTTTGACAATGACGCCTTGCACTTTATCGCCAAGCAAGCCTTAAAGCGCCGCACTGGAGCACGCGGCCTGCGCTCAATTATTGAAAAGGCCATGCGCAACGTCATGTATGAAGTCCCCTCAGTAAATGGCATCACTGAGTGTCGCATCACGCGCGATGTCATTGAAAAGAATATAGAGCCCCTCCTGACCTATGGGGAACGGGCCGAAAAAAAAGATTTATCAGGTGAAGAATCTGCCTAAATAATATCAGTTGTTATATCTGCAGAAAATTTTATTTTCTAAGAAGTGTCCTCATCTGCTTCAGATATGACAACTTTTTTTTCTTAATATTTCCTTAGCAAAAACACTTTTCTTGCCAAGGGACATTTTGGCAGCGCCAGCTCATCTATAACCTAAAAGGAAGTGGAAAAATGCCAGAAGAATTGAAAATCCTCGATGAAAAGACAGACCTGCCTCTTTTGCCTTTACGTGGCATTGTCGTCTTTCCCACCATTATTATGAATATTGACATTGGACGCGAAATTTCCATAGCTGCTGTTGAAGAAGCGATGCTTCACGACCACCTCATCATGCTCAGCGCCCAAAAAGACCCTTCTATAGAAAATCCTTCTCCCAGCCAGATAAACAAGATGGGGACCGTAGCTCAGATACGGCACGTCATGAAATTGCCTGGTGGAACGATGCGCATTGTCGTCGAAGGAATCCAGCGTGCAAGCATTGAATCTCTCAACAAGAAAAAAGCATACTTTGAAGCTTCTATCATACCTTATCAGCCAGAAATAGACCTTTATGACAAGCAAGACGATAAGGTAGATGCCCCAGTCGAAGAACCAGACACACCAGAAAAGCTCAATCACGAAGCTTTGATGCGCGCCGTCGTACATCAATTTGAAGAATGGGTTAAGCTGCGCAAAAAAATTCCTGCCGAAGCATTAATCTCTGTCGTCATGGTCGAAAATTCTGGCCACCTTTGCGACATGATTGCCAGCCATGTCGACCTTAAAGCTGAAGACCGCCAGATTATCTTGGAAATTTTAGACCCTATAAAGCGTCTTGAAAAGCTCTATACGATTTTAACGCGCGAACTGCAAATTTTAAACATCGAAAAGAAAATCAATAACCGCGTCCAAAAGCAGATTGAAAAAGTTCAAAAGGACTATTACCTGCGCGAACAAATGAAGGCCATCCGCAAAGAGCTCGGCGAAGATACAGCCAGTGAAAGCGACAATTATCGCGAACGCCTGCAAGATGAAGACTTGCCGGAGCTGGTAAAAAAGACTATTGAAAAGGAAATTAACCGCTTAGAAAAAATCCCGCCTGCCTCTGCGGAAACAGGTGTTATTTCGACATATATAGATTGGCTCTTTTCTCTTCCCTGGAATAAGCTCGACAAAGAACGCCTCGACCTTGCACGCGTCGAAAAAACACTCAACCATGACCACTGTGGGCTTACCAAAGTAAAGGAACGCATTTTGGAATACCTTGCCGTGCGCAAGCTTTCCCATGAAAATAAAGCACCTATCATCTGCCTTGTCGGTCCTCCTGGCGTCGGCAAAACTTCGCTTGCATCTTCTATTGCCAAGGCTACCAGCCGCAGTTTCGCACGCGCTTCTCTAGGCGGTATTCGCGATGAAGCAGAAATTCGCGGACATCGCCGCACTTATGTCGGCGCTTTGCCGGGGCAGATTATCACTGCCTTACGCCGCGCCAAAAGCCGCAATCCCGTCTTTTTGCTCGATGAAATTGACAAAATGGCCTCCGATTTTCGCGGTGACCCGACAGCTGCCATGCTTGAAGTACTAGACCCTGAACAAAATAGTACTTTTACAGACCATTATATTGAACTGCCTTTTGACCTCTCTCAAGTGCTTTGGATTGTCACTGCCAACGATTTGGGTGCTATCCCGCGCCCTTTGCGCGACCGCATGGAAATTGTCGAACTGCCCAGCTATACAGCGGAAGAAAAATTTGAAATTGCTAAAAAGCATCTCATAAAAAAACAGCTTAATTATGCGGGCCTTACTGGCGTGCAGCTAAAGTTTTCGTCTGATGCTTTAAAGAAAATTATCGAAAACTATACAAGAGAATCAGGCGTCAGAGAGCTTGAAAGAAAAATCAGCTCCATCTGCCGCAAGGCAGCCAAGCAAATCGTCGAAGAAAAGCAAAGCAGCTTGAAGATTACGGCCAAAAACCTAGCCGATTTTCTCGGTCGTCCTTTATATACGCATACGCGAGCAGAAGACAAGCCGCAAATTGGTGTCTGCACCGGTATGGCATGGACTTCTGTCGGCGGCGATATTTTGCCGACAGAGGCAATTATCCTAAAGGGTAAAGGTCATCTCATCTTGACGGGACAGCTTGGCAAAGTTATGCAAGAATCGGCGCAAGCCGGCCTTAGCTACATTAGAAGCCGTTACAAAGAACTCGGATTAGACCCTAAATTCTATGAGAAAAACGACATTCACATTCATTTGCCAGAAGGGGCCATTCCCAAAGACGGACCTTCTGCCGGCATTACAATGGCCACGGCAATGATTTCCGCCTTAACGGGACGCAAAGTTCGCAATGACGTGGCCATGACAGGTGAAATAACGCTGCGCGGCCGCGTCCTGCCAATCGGCGGTCTCAAGGAAAAGACGTTTGCCGCTTATCGTGAAAATATCAGCACGGTCATCTTGCCCAAAGAAAATGAACGCGACCTCGAAGATATTGACCCTAAAGTCAAGGAACACCTTATTTTTATCCCTGTCGAAACAATGGATGAAGTGCTTGAACACGCTTTGGTGAAATAATGCAAACAGAAGAAAAAAATACCAGTAAAATTTTAAGAGCTGAATATATTTATTCTGCGGCTTTGCCGGAGCAATTCCGTCAGGAAGAATGTCCTCGCCTTGCGTTTATTGGCCGCTCTAATGTAGGAAAATCATCGCTCATTAACTCTCTTACCGGACGGCGCAACCTGGCGCGCGTAAGCGCTCAGCCTGGCAAAACGCAGACGATAAATTACTTCGATATTTTGTTTGAAACAGCTGGCGGCAAAAGGTGCAGCTTTGAGCTTGTTGATTTACCCGGCTATGGCTATGCAAAAGCCGCCAAGTCCAATCGGCGGCAATGGGCAAAAGTTACAGAACAGTTTTTCCTGCAAGAAAAAAATCTGCGCTGCATCTGCCAGCTCATCGATTTACGCCATCCCCCGCTAGAATCAGACATTGCGATGTTTAACTGGCTCATAAAAAACGAGCTACCGACCTTTATTATCGCAACCAAATCGGATAAGCTCAGCAAGAATAATATCCAAAAAAATCTTGCCGTTATCAGAAAAACCTTGTCCTTGCCTGCTGATGCCATCTTGCCCTACTCTTCGGAAAAAAATGATTCACGTTCATATTTGCTTGACTTTATCACCCAACTTCTGATAGAATAAAGACACAAAGTTGAATTGGATTCAATTATTATGTCTATGAGGAGCGATTTTGGCGATGCTTTCAATTGCCGATAAAAAAATCCTAAATATCATTCAGACTAACTTACCCGTCTGCCCGCGCCCTTTTGCTGAGATAGGAAAGCTTACGGGCTTGAGCGAAGCGCAAGTCATCGAACGCATCAATCACTTAAAGGAAACAGGCTATATAAGAAGGCTCGGACCATTCTTTAACTCTGATAAGCTCGGCTACGTTGGCACGCTGGTGGCGGTAAAAGTTGCTGATGGCTATATGGCTCAGGTAGCCGAAGTCATTAATGGCTTTGCTGGCGCTACACATAATTATGAGCGCAAGGGAAAATACAATCTCTGGTTTACCCTCTTGGCACCTGATGCAAAAACGCGCGACATGCTTATCGAAAAGGTACGCCATCTGTCGGGTGTAGAATCGGTCATGAATCTTACCTCGCACAAAAAATATAAAGTCAATGTCAATTTTAAGTTAAAGTAGGGATTATATAATGGATATGTTGGACAAAAAAATCATTCAGGTTATGCAAAACGGCTTTCCTATCGTTGCTGAGCCATATAAGGAGCTCGCTATGGAAATTGGCATCAGTGAAAGCCAGCTCATCGAACGCATTGAAGCGCTTCAAGCTGGCGGCCAGATAAGAAAGATGGGCGCTGTTATCGGACATTATACGGCAGGATTTTCCGCCAATGTCCTTTGTGCTTGGGTGGTACCATATGATAAAATGGATGAAATTGCCAAATCTATGTCCAAGAACCCTGCCGTCTCGCATTGTTATGACCGCGAGGTAACGAAGGATTGGCCTTATAATATCTACACGATGATTCATGCCAAGACTCGTTCCGAGTGTGATGCCATCGCCGATGCCATCGCCGAAGAAAACAGCCTTGATGAACGCGTCATGCTTTATAGCGTCAAGGAATGGAAAAAGACGAGCATGCGCTATTTTGAAGAAGAAAAAGTCGCTCAGTGATTTAGTTGCCGCGCCAAACGCTGTTGGCGCGGCTTTTTCATGCCCTAAAATCCTGCTTGATTGACTTTAAATTTGTATTTTTATATAATAAAATGTACTTATATGCTTAATATCTGGAGGTTGAGACTTTGAAATACATGAGTGGCAATGAGCTGCGGGAAAAATTCCTGCATTATTTTGAAGGAAAGGGACATTTGCGCCTGCCAAGCGCTTCCTTGATACCAGAAAATGACCCGACACTTTTGATGATAGGTGCCGGCATGGCTCCCTTTAAGCCTTTTTTCACGGGCAAAATGAAGCCGCCACGTACGCGCATAACGACGAGCCAGCGTTGCGTTCGCACGGGCGATATTGAAAACGTCGGCCGCACGGCACGCCATCAAACCTTCTTCGAAATGCTCGGTAATTTTTCTTTTGGCGATTACTTCAAAGCTGAAGTTATTCCTTGGGCTTGGGAATTTTTAACCAAGGAGTTAGAGCTTCCGGTAGACAAACTCTGGGTAAGCATCTATCCCGATGATAAAGAAGCAGAACAAATTTGGCTCGAAAAGACTTCCGTTCATCCCGACCACATCGTTAAAATGGATGATAATTTTTGGGAAATTGGCACGGGCCCTTGCGGTCCCGACTCGGAAATATACATCGACTTGGGCGAAGAACGCGGCTGCGGTGACCCCAACTGCGCTCCCGGCTGCGATTGTGACCGCTATCTAGAAATCTGGAACCTCGTCTTCACCCAATATGACCATACTGAAGATGGCAAATATGTGCCACTTGAAAAGAAAAATATCGATACTGGCGCCGGCCTCGAACGCCTCGCCTCTGTCTTACAGCAAAAACCTACTAACTTTGAAACAGACCTTCTCTACCCGCTTATCGAATACGCTTCCAAAGTTTCCGGCACACCTTATAACAGCAATAAAACGAGCGATGTTTCCTTGAAGGTCATCGCCGACCATGCCCGCAGCATTGCCCTCATGGTCATGGATGGCATTTTGCCTTCTAACGAAGGACGTGGCTATGTATTGCGCCGTATCCTGCGCCGTGCCGTTCGCCATGGACGCTCTTTGGGTATAGAAAAGGAATTTTTGGCGGATACGGTCGATATCACCGCTAAGATTTATGCTGGCGTCTATGATGGCCTTACAGAGCGTAAAGACTACATCAAAAAAGTAATCAGCATTGAAGAAAACCGCTTCCATTCCACTCTGGCTCAGGGTATGATGCTCCTTGGTGAAGCCATAAAGAATTTGCAGGCAGAAAATAAGACCATGCTCTCTGGTGCCATTGGCTTCAAGCTTTATGACACTTTTGGCTTCCCTTACGAACTGACAGAAGAAATTCTGCATGAAAATGGACTCGAACTCGACAAAGAGGGTTTTGATGCGGAAATGCAAAAACAGCGTGAACGCGCCAGAGGAGCACGTCAAGCTGCAAAGCGCATTGATATTCCAGATTTGCGTGGCCTTGACGTCAGCAAGCTTTCCTATGACCCGCAGGCCATAAATGCCAAAGTCGTCTGCATCTGGAAAGATGCCGTTTTAACTGATTCGCTAGATGATGGCGATGAAGCTGGCATTATCCTCGATGTGACGCCTTTTTACGCTGAAGGGGGCGGACAGGTTGGCGATTGCGGCATCTTGAGCGGCAAGATGGGAAAAGCCAGCGTCTCCAACACCAAAAAGCTTCCCAACGGCACTATTTACCACATCGCCGATATCATCGAAGGTAGCCTTCATGTTGGCGATACGGTCACGATTGCCATTGACCGCCAAAAACAGCTTGCCTCTTCCCGCAACCACACGGCTACCCATCTTTTGCAGGCTGCTTTAAAGAAGGTCGTCGGTGAAAATATAAACCAAGCTGGTTCAAGTGTAACGCCTGAACGCTTGCGCTTTGACTTTTCGAGCTTTACACCTCTTACAGCCCAGCAGCTAAGCGAGGCAGAAAGGCTCGTCAACGAACAAATTATGCGTGCGCTGCCGCTTCAAATTGAGCACATGAAGCAAGATGAAGCAAAGCAAAAAGGCGCCATGGCTCTATTCAGCGAAAAGTATGGCGATATTGTCCGCGTTGTTACCGTACCAGATTTTAGTATGGAGCTTTGTGGTGGCAATCATGTCAAAAATACAGGCGAGATTGGCCTCTTTAAGATTATCAGTGAAAGCAGCGTTGCTTCCGGCGTACGCCGCATCGAGGCCATCACGGGAGATGTCGCTTACAATTTCGTTAATGGCCGCATTGAACTTCTAGAAGCGGCAGCTCAGCTCGTCAAATCAGATGCAGCTGACCTTTCCAGCAAGATAACGGCGCTTTTATCTGAAAATGCCAAGCTCAGTGCCCAGCTGGAAGAAATAAAAAAACAGCAGGCACAAGCTGATTCGCAAAACTTGCTCGTCGCTGCTAAAGACTATAACGGCATTAAAGTCGTTACAGGCAAGATTGCTGAAGATAACATTAAAGAACTGCGTGCCACGGCCGACATGACCTGTGACCGCCTTGACTGCGGTGTTGCCGTACTTGCTGCTGTAACAAAAGAAAAAGTCAGCCTTATTGTCAAGGCTACTGATTCTGCCGTCAAAAAGGGAATACATGCCGGCAAAATTATTAAGGAAGCAGCTGCTGTAATCGGCGGCAGCGGCGGCGGACGCCCCAATATGGCTCAAGCAGGCGGCAAAGATGCGACAAAATTGACGGATGCCTTCCAAAAAGCCATTGATATAATTATTGAACAGACAAAACAATAATCCGATGATAGATTTGAGGTGTGATTTATGGCTAATCTAGACGAAACGATGATGTTTAAAGTTGGTTCAGAAGAGAATAAAGCCGAAAGAATTCTTCTTGAAAGCTGCATTTCCATGCGTGAAAAGGGATATAATCCCATCAACCAATTTGTCGGTTATCTGCTTTCCGGTGACCCTGCCTATATCACGAGCTACAAAGATGCCAGAAGCAAGGTAAGAAGCATTGACCGCGATGAGCTACTCGCCGAGCTGGTCAAATTCTATCTGGACAAAAATAAGCTATAAGAGGTTTTTTCTATGCGCATAATCGGTCTTGATGTTGGCGACCGTACTATTGGCGTAGCGATAAGCGATGCCTTGCTCCTCACGGCGCAAGGCATCGAGACAATCCGCCGCTCTGACTGGGACAAAGACCTTCAGCGTCTCAAAGAATTAATCGGGCAGCATGAAGTCACAAAGATTGTCGTCGGCCTGCCGCGCAATATGAACGGTTCTGAAGGGGAGCGCTGCGATATTGTACGCGATTTCGCTGACCGCTTACAAGAAGTCGTTCCGGATTTGCCCATCATCTTTTGGGATGAACGCCTCTCCACCGTAGCGGCACAGCGCTATCTCATAGATGCTGATGTGAGCCGCGCTAAGCGCCGCAAAGTAATAGATAAAATGGCTGCTGTTTTTATCTTACAAGGTTATTTAGACAGTAAGCCGCAAAAATAAAAAGAAGCACCGCTGAGAAAAGCGGTGCTTCTTTTTATTTTTTCTCCGGCTTTTTTTCTAAAGAATCGGAGCCGTATAAACGCTCCGCATAATCAAATACGAGCTTGATGAAAGCTGTAACGAATAAAGCTAAGACGACGCTCACGATGATACTATAATTAAAGCACATAAAAGCAATGCAGCCCATACAGGCCAATAATAAAGCGTAAAGAAGATAAATTGCCTTTCCTATGCTCGCTCACCTTCCTTTAGCATTAAAAATTTTTCTCTCTTTTAGTGTACCACAAATATATCCTTGCGTCATTCTCAAGCGCCTCACGCAAAGTTTTTTAATAAAAAAACAGCGACCTTTAAAGGCCGCTGCCATAAAAACTTTATTTATTGAAGATATTTCTCAGAGCCTGCTTATTGACATCGCGGTTAAGCTGTGCCAGATAAGTCGTCAGCTTGATATTTTTCGGGCAGACTTCAACGCAGTTTTGGCTATTGCCACAGCTCGTGATACCGCCTTTTTCCATCAGCACATTCAAGCGCTTTTCTTCATCAAACTTACCAAAAGGATGCAAGTTAAACAGATAAGCCTGAACCGTAGGAGCAGGTCCTATGAAATCAGACTGCGGACCAACGTTAGGGCAAGCTTCCAAGCAGCAGCCGCAAGTCATGCAGTGTGCTATTTCGTAAGCCGTCGTAGCCTTGTTCGGGTCTTGAATCGGCGCTTCACGGCTTTCCCAGCTGCCATCTACATTAATCCAGCCCTGGATACGCTTTAAGCTTTCGAACATAATCGAGCGGTCAATCTGCAAATCGCGAATAACCGGGAACGTACGAGCCGGTGCCAAACGAATCGGCTGAGGAATCTTGTCGACCAAGGTTGCACAAGCCTGACGAGCACGGCCATTGATGACCATCATGCAAGCACCGCAGACCTTTTCAAGGCAGTTGCATTCCCAGACTACCGGTGTAGTCTTTTTGCCGTCTTTGGTTACAGGATTTTTTTGAATTTCCATAAGCGCTTCGACGACATTCTGAGCCGGACGATGCGGTACTAAAAATTCTTCCGTATAAGGTTTGCTGTCAGGACCATCCTGACGTTCTATGATAAGATGAATCTTCTTGCCTTGTTCTGCTGCCATTATTATTTTTTACCTCCCTTTGAAACGTCATAACGACGCGGACGCGGTTTGATCAAGGAATGATCAAATTCTCTGTAGGTAATTTCAGGTTCATTAGTTTCCGGATTGTAAGTTGCAATCGTGGTCTTCATGAAATGTTCATCGTCACGGTTCGGGAATTCAGGCTTATAGTGAGCACCGCGGCTTTCATCACGCATACGAGCAGCTTTACAAATGACCATAGCATAGATAATCATGTTGTAGAGCTGGCGAATGAACATGGCTTCCTGGTTAGCCCAGCGTCCTTTATCATTGATGCCGATATCATTCCAACGAGCGAGGATTTTCTTAATTTCGCCGAAGCAATAATCGAGTTCATCATTCTTTCTGACAATCGTGCAATATCTGTTCATCAAATCGCCGAGTTCATGGTGAAGAACATGAGCGTTTTCTTTACCATCCATCTTGAGGATTGCTTCAAATTGGTCGGAGCATTCTTTCTTGGCTGCTGCCAATTCAGCATCCGTCAATTCTTCGCCTAATTCATCGCTTTCAGCCCAACGGATTGCTTCAGGACCGGAAACGGTACCGGAATAGCTTGCCGAAAGGAGAGAGTTGGAGCCAAGGCGATTAGCACCATGATACTGATAGTCACATTCGCCCGAAGCGAGCAGAGCAGGAATATTAGTATTGTGCTTAATATCTACCCAGATACCGCCCATCGAATAGTGAACGGAAGGATAAACCTGCATCGGCACTTTGCGCGGGTCATCGCCAACAAATTCCGAATACATTTCAAGAATCCCGCCGAGCTTGCGTTCGAGATATTCAGCAGGAATATGGCTCAAGTCGAGATAAACGCGATTTTCGCCATTGATGCCGAGATGCTGGTTGACGCAGACATCATAAATAGCACGAGAAGCAATATCACGCGGAACGAGGTTGCCGTATGCCGGATACATTTCTTCGAGGAAATACCAAGGCTTGCCATCTTTGTAAGTCCAAACACGGCCACCTTCACCACGGCATGCTTCTGACATCAGGCGATTTTTATCATAGCCAGGGATAGCGGTAGGATGAATCTGGATAAATTCACTGTTACCGATTTCAGCACCCTGCTGATAAACAGCCGATACAGCAGAACCATTGCAGATGGTAGAAGCCGTGCAACGACCAAAGATAACGCCAGGACCACCCGTAGCAAGAATAACAGCATCTGCACGGAAAGCTTCAATTTCCATAGAATTCATGTTCTGTGCAACGATACCACGACAAACGCCTTGTTTATTCTTAATAATCTTTATGAATTCCCAGAATTCATATTTTTTTACTTTGCCCTGAACTTCGTATTTACGAACCTGTTCATCGAGCGAATACAAAAGCTGCTGACCGGTAGTGGAACCAGCAAATGCCGTACGCTTATTTTTCTGGCCACCGAAGTTTCTTAAGTCGAGATTACCTTCTGGTGTACGCGTGAACGGAACGCCCATGCGGTCGAACATCTTAATCAATTTAGGTGCAGTTTCACACATGCCCTTAACAGCCGTCTGGTCAGCTAAGAAGTCACCACCATAGACTGTATCGTCAAAATGTTCCCAAGTCGTATCATTTTCACCCTTGGTATTGAGGCAAGCATTAATACCGCCTTGTGCGCAAAGGGAATGCGATCTTTTTACGGGGCAATACGAAAATAACTTGACTTCACCGCCGGCTTCGCAGATTTTCATGGTTGCCATCAACCCTGAAATACCGCCGCCAACAACGATTATATTTTTTTTACTCACGTAATTTCTCTCCTTATTTTATAAACTTATCAGTGCATTCTGTAAGAAACCATGAAGGCAATCGTCACGAGGGACATAAGAGCACACAAGAGCATCATAAGCCAGTTAATTACGGACTGAATGCGTGGGCCCTTAGCAATACCCCATGTCATGCAGAATGTGGTCATGCCGTTGCAGAAATGGAAAATAGCGGCAAGCATGCCAATAAGATAAAATGCAAACCAAAGATTATTGCTGAACATCATATGCAGCAAGCCATAGGTAATCGGTGTACCGCCACCTTTGACGAAGATGCGCAAGTCAATAACATGGACAAACAAAAAGACGAACAGGAAAAGGGCCGTCCATCTTTGAATGGCAAACTGCCAGTTGCGAGAAAAGCCATAACGAGCAGGATTGTTCTTTGCCTGTAAGACGATGTAAAGGCCATAGAGCATATGGAACAGAAAAGGAATGAGCAAGCCGAAAATTTCAATTGGCAGCATGATATCATGCGGAATTTCCGCAATTCTTGCTACGGCATCATTAAATGCCTGCGGGCCACCGAGAGCCTCGGAGTTAGAGAAAATGTGTTCCAACAGGAATACTCCCATTGGGACGATACCGCAAAGTGAATGCAGTCGACGAATGTAAAATGTTGTGTGGAACATTATGTACCTCCTATTTTTTCTGCGTGCTAAGCACCGAAAATTTATTGACACAAGGCCGCAGCTGGCACTGCGACCTCATTGAGCCCATATTGATAAAGGTCAATCCAGTGAACTACTCCCGCCTATAGAGGCGTGAGCTTCCTGCTTCTACGAGAACAGCACTATAGCTCCGAAAAACTATGGCGACTTACACTCTCTCCACAGGCGTAGATTCCCGCAGTTCCTGCGGTAGTTGTGATTTGTCGGCTAATCTGACTTTGCACATGTTACATCCCGAATGATTACGGAAAATAGAGGATAATCACAAATCCCTTATTCGTACCCGCTGGGAGCTTACTACCTTGGTTATCGGCGATTCAGACTCCGTGAGACCGTAGTACAACAGTCTATAAGATTTCGCAGGTCTTCTCCTTTCTTAGAAGATTTCCGATTCATATTATCACGATTATACTACTAAATATAAGACAAAAACAATCGTATGACTCAATTACTTGCGTAAATTCGCCATACCCGCCTTCATCCCCCACCTAAAAGGTGGGGACTTTTGGCGGATTATGTTAAAGCTTACGATAGGGTTTTTGACCTATTTCGTAGAAATTATTTCCTTCCGAGTCAATTACGACTATGGCAGGGAAATCTTCAACTGTTAAGGCAGCCAATGCCTCTGGGCCAAGTTCGGGATAAGCGATGACTTCGTATTTTTTCACGCATTTTGAAATATACGCTGCTGCACCGCCAACAGCGGCAAAATACGTAACACCGTTTTTCTTCATCGACTCGATTACTTCTGGTTCACGGGAACCTTTGCCAATCATGCCTTTAATGCCCTGTTCGAGCATTGTCGGGGTGTAGGCATCCATGCGTCCAGCAGTGGTCGGACCGCATGAACCAATAGGATTGCCGGGCTTTGCCGGTGTCGGTCCCAGGTAATAGACAATCTGATTATGCCAATCAATCGGCAATTTTTCGCCACGCGCCAATGCCTCTGTCATGACTTTATGAGCTGCATCGCGAGCACTATAAATAACGCCGCTGATGAGTACGCTGTCTCCCACTTTCAACTTGCGGGACTGTTCTTCTGTAAGTGGTGTGGTTATGCGAATTTTCTCAGGCATGCCAAATTCCTCCAACTATTATAATATACGTTTGCTATGACGGCAGGCATGGCAGCAAATTGTCACAGCTACCGGCAAGCCGGCGATATGGGTAGGACCCCATTCAATATTGACGGCAAGAGCAGATGTAGTACCGCCGAGCTGGGGACCAATGCCGGTCTTATTGATGAGCGTCAAAAGTTCTTCCTCTAATTTTGCATACTGCGGATGACTATTGCGCTGTTCAATCGGACGCAAAAGAGCCTTTTTGGAATAATAAGCGGCCTTATCCATCGTGCCGCCAATACCTACGCCGACAACCATGGGCGGGCAAGGATTGCAGCTAGCATGTTCAATAATGCTCATGACTGCTTTTTTTACGCCTTCAACGCCATCAGCAGGAACAAGCATGCAAACGCCGGATTTATTTTCGCTACCAAAGCCTTTCGGTTCAACTTCTATCTTAAGCTTATCGCCCGGAACGATTTCCGTATAGATGATAGCTGGCGTATTATTTTGTGTGTTTTTCCTGTCAAAAAGCGGTTCAGCCACCACGGATTTGCGCAGATAACCTTCAGTATAGCCTTTTGCCACGCCGGCATTTATAGCATCATTTAAGCTGCCACCTTCGATGTGCACATCTTGACCAACTTCAACAAAGACGATTGTCATACCAGTATCCTGGCAAATTGGCCTATCCTCCGATTTAGCTATTTCTGCGTTCTTGATGATTTGATCTAGGACATCGCAACCAACTGGAGATTCTTCAGTTTCTCTGCCCTTTTTCAATGCTCGGTAAACATCATCAGGTAAATAGTAAGCAGCTTCTTTACACATCTGAGCTACTTCTTCAGTAATCTGTGCTACCTGTATGGTACGCATATGAACCCTCCTACGAATGTAATGTTCTTAATAAAGTTAATGTTATCACATTTTTAAATCCCTTTCAATATATAAACACAAGTATTTTCAGAATTTTAAAAATGAATCAACTTCATTTTTTATAAAAGTATAAATGTATTTTAAAATAAGCATTTATGGAAAAGCATTTTTTCTTAAACTGTATACTTATCCACTTTCATCCTGCCATCTTCTGCAATTTCCAAGACTGCAAAAGTACCGGACTGACCATCGCGTGGAAAAGAGACACTACCGGGATTCAAAAATAAAATACCATCAATTTGCGCTTCACAATAGACATGGCTATGACCGAAGATTACACAATCGCATTCTTTTTGCAGTGCCGCTTGCCGCAAGACGCCAAGACCGGATTTAACACCATAATTATGACCATGCGTGATAAAAATTTTCTTGCCTGCAATTTCAAGATATTTATCCGCTGGTACGCTGCTGTTCCAATCACCATTGCCTGCGACAAAAATTGTCTCAATGCCCGACTTATGGGCAAGATAATCTGCATCATCAACATAATCGCCTGCGTGGAGCCAAAGGTCTACTTTGCCAGAAAGCTTCAATGCAGCATCAATAGCTTTATGGCGACCATGCGTATCGCTCATTAAGCCAATTTTCATCACTTTGCCTCCTTTTGGTACTTTGGCGGCAGCAAAAGCTTGAGCATTTGCTGTAATGCTCGGCCACGATGACTTATCGCATTTTTTTCTTCCAATGAAAGCTCTGCCATACTCTTTTCACCTTGCCCTTGCGGGTAAAAATAAGGGTCATAACCAAATCCCGCTGCGCCGCGTGCCGTAAGGCGCACCTCGCCTTCACAAAGGCCTTCGGTTACAAGTTCATTTCCGGAAAAATCACAATAAGCCAGAGCACAGCAAAATCGAGCTGGCGATTTTAAAGCTCCCTTTTCTTTTATCTTTTGCACGAGCTTTTCATTATTAGCAGCATCACCTGCTCTATCGCCAGCATAGCGAGCGGAGTAAACGCCCGGCTCACCATTTAAAATATCGACGACAAGGCCTGAGTCATCAGCAAGACAAGGGAGCTTTGTCTTTTCTGCATAAAAATGAGCTTTAATGAGAGCATTTTCCCTAAAACTATTGCCATCTTCAATCGCATCGGGCAAATTGCCAAAATCAGATAATGGCACGATTTTCACCGACAAAGCGGAAAAAGCCTTTGCAAATTCCTTCACCTTGCCTTGATTTTTAGTTGCTATAACAATTTTTTTCTCCATCATGCCTCCCGCCCAATTCTCCAGCCAAGATAATTGCCAAGACAATCCTTTTGATAAGATATAATTTCTTCTATGCCTTCCGAAGCAACCTGCAATAGTTCTTGCAGCTGCTGCGGCGAAAAGGGATGCTTTTCTCCTGTACCCTGCACTTCGACAAAATCGCCGCTTCCCGTCATGATAACATTCATATCAACAGCAGCGGCGCTGTCTTCTGCGTAACAAAGGTCTAAAATTACCTCACCTGCTTCATCTAAGCCTACGCTGACAGCAGCCAAAAAATCTTTGACGGGGAATACGCCTGGCGGCTCATAAATACTCTCCAGCGCTTCAACAAGCGCCATAAAAGAACCCGTTATCGCCGCTGTACGCGTACCGCCATCGGCCTGAATGACATCGCAGTCAATGATAATAGTTTTCTCACCAAGCGCCTTTAAATCCATTACGCTGCGCAAGCTGCGTCCAATCAGCCTTTGTATTTCCTGCGTACGGCCACTTACCCTGCCACGCGCAGCCTCGCGCGGCACGCGCATATTGGTAGAGGCGGGCAAAAGCGAATATTCCGCCGTGAGCCATCCCTGTCCGCTTCCCTTTAAAAAGCGTGGCACCTGCTCTTGGATACTAGCTGTGCAGATTACTTTTGTATCACCCACTTCAATGAGTACTGACCCTGCCGGATGCTTTAAATAATGCCGCGTAATTTTCATCTTGCGCAACATCCGACTCGTCCTTCCATCTATTCTCTTTTTCAAATCACTCACGCAAACTCTTGCGCTTTTCCCCCTTTTTTCTTATTTCTTATCTCGAACAGGCTTATTTCAGGCGGACAGTCAAACCGATAGGGAAACCAGCTGCCAGCGCCAACATTGACATAGCCATAGCAATTATTATTTTGAAATATTCCTTTCATATATTTAAAGAAAGGAAAAATTGGCTTGCCCAAAAAGCAAAATTGTCCGCCATGCGTATGCCCTGTCAAAGTCAAAAAAGCACCATGCAAAAATCCCTCATCCAAAAAATCCGAATGATGCGCCAAAAGAATCTTAAACGCTCCCTGCGGCAGACCGGAAAAAGCTTTTTGCGCATAAAGGCGGCACTGCTCCTGCCGGTGTTCATGCGAAAGCGGATAATCTACTCCGGCCAAATAAAAATTGGCCGCTTTTGTCTTTACAGCGACATGGCGATTAGTCAAAACATTGATTTTCGTATTTTCCAAAAGGCGTGCCAAATGCTTTTGCCGGTGGCGATATTCGTGATTACCCCAGCAATAATAAATGCCCTGCGGAAAGCGCTCGCAATATTGCGCTAAAATCGCTATGGCCTCATCATTTATCTCATCGCAATCAAAAATATCGCCTGTTACGGCAAGTAGCTCCGGCTGCAGGGCGGCAATTTGCTCTAAGGTAGCGCGAAATTTAGCGAGGGAAAAAAATCTTCCCAAATGAACATCGCTCAGCTGGGCTATGCAAAGCCTTTCTACATCTTCGTTTGTCGTCAAGAGACGATAACGCCGTACGATAATCTTTTCTGACTCATAAAAGCCGCTATAAAAAAGCACGGCCGTAATGGGCAGCAAAAAAGATCGCTTCAAAAAGTCGCGCCTCTTTAAATCAGCCTCTTTGGGAACACGCGCAAAAAACAAAGCGTGCACGGCTAAAATTAAGCCATAAGCCGCCGCAAGGGCAAATTCTCCTAAAAACAGCGTCAGCAAAATCTTTTGCGGCGCCGCCCAGCCTATGGGCAAAAGACCTGCCATGTAAATGAGGATGACGACAAGAGCATTTAAAAAGAACGCCTTTTTTTTCGTATTTTGCCGAAAAAGGCGGCTATCTTGCCGTAAAGCCCACGCCAACAGCAAAGAGGCTGCTATATAAGCAGCTATAAGCCTCAAATATATATACGCCATTTATTTAGCCATTTTGCTGATATTGGCGGAAGTTCTTGATTATGACAATTGGCGTCTTTTGCGAAGCATTGCCAAAAGGATTATCAAGGAGCAATTTAGCTACTTTAGCACCATCTGTGCCTTCCGTCACGCCAACGATGCGTGAACGCTTGAGGTCATTGACATCGGCAATTACCGCACCATAACAATTGAGGCGTTCTTTTAAGCGCTTGACAACTTCTTGCGGGTTATGCGGTCCATAGACAATACATTTGTCAAAAGGGGGCATTGTCCCCGTCACATCATCAATAAGGGCCGTCTGCTCACCGCCCCATTTATAAAACCAGCCGCTTTGTCCAAAAGCCTTGGCAATAAAGCCCAAAAACAAAGCGCCAGCCACGCGCCATTTACCCTCTACATCCATCAGAGACTGCATGCCATGCGGACTTGCCAAGCTGCCGTAATCGGGAATAAAGCGACAGCAAAAAAGCGCCGTCTTAGATATTTTTAAATCCTCTGGCCGAACAAAGCGTCCCTGCGTAATAGCAACAACGCTCTCTGCCACTGAAACGACATCATCAGGGTCAATTTTATCCTTCGTATAATTTTCGATTGTGTCTACTATATCATCTTTGTCCGTCAAAATTCGCGTGGGAACGGGAATTATCTTTACTTCACTCATTTTTTCTTTCCTTTCATCTATGCTCCGTCTGCAAAAGGGCAGCAATCTTGCTTGCAGGCAAGATGAGCCGCTTTTTGGAAAGGGTCGCAATATGACGCCCTGTATGCTGATAGATGACATCGACAGGAATGTCAACAATATCCTTTACTGCCTCCAAAAGCCCTTGGGACTTTGCGCAAGAAAGCTCGATGAATACCTTAAGCTTTATCGTTTCGCCTTTTTGTATCAAAACAGCTTCAAAGTAATCGTCGGGACGCGGTGCGCCAACGAGTTCTGCCTTGCCCTTGACGCGTACGCCATCAAACTGTTCGTAGGGGAGCTGCTGACGAACAAAGCAGTCCATGATTGTCGCACATTGCTTGCCCGTGTTGGCAACTTCAAATTCTGCCGTAAAAACAGCCTTGTCAGAAGTTTTTTCGGCCAAAATAAAGGGCGCATGGTTATCGAGGCGAAAATCAATCACCGCATCACCTATCCAGCGCCAGATAAGATAAGAAAGTCCTGCCAAGATAATGCATGCCAAAATAATACATGCCAATATTTCCATATAAAAAACATTCCCTTCGTTTAGTAAATCTCACTGAACCTCCCACGACTGAAGTCGCATTGTTTTGCTGCTTTTGATAAATTTTGAACAAAAAGCGCTCGGGAGAATTAATATCAAATCTCCAAAGCGCCTAAATTGAACTTCTCAAAAATGCCGCTTATTTTTGATAACAGCAATCATTATATTCTTCTAAATCAATGGCTTCAATCGTTGCTTCAATGCCCAAAATAAGCTTGACCATCTGCTGCGCATGCTCCTGGGCAGCAGAAAATAAAAAGCGCAACTTGCCTTGCCCATCCTCTTCATTGAGAAGACCGTTTTTTTGCAAGATGTGCTTAGCATCAAGCGCGGTCTCGCGGGCCGGGTCAATAAGCTGCACCGAAGAACCCAGCTGGCTCTTTAAAGCAGCCTCGATAATCGGATAGTGCGTACAGCCTAAAATCAAAGACTCAATGCCCTTTTTTTGCAGCGGCGAAAGATATTCGCGAACAGCCGTTAAAAGCACCTCATCATCGATATGACCACTTTCAATCAAAGAAACAAAAGCAGGACATGCCCTTGCATAAAGTTCAATGGAGGGGTCAAGGCGCTTTGCCGCCTCATGATGAAATTCCTTTTTTATCGTAGCTTCTGTCGCAATGAGGCCAATTTTCTTATGCGGTGCAGCCGCAAGGGCTGGCTTTAAGGCCGTATTCATCGGCACGGCAAGGTATGGAACTTGGTCTTTAATTAAATTATATCCCCATGAGGTCATCGTATTGCAGGCAAAAACAACCATCTTGACATCTTCTTTGGCAAAAAAGCCGAGAAATTCATTCATGAAATGGATTATTTCCTGCGGACGGCGCGGACCATAAGGCATTCTCTGCAAATCACCTACATAGATAATGTCCTCATGAGGCAGCACCTCGTGCAGGCGCTTTACGACAGTCAGGCCGCCTGAACCGGAATCAAAGACACCGATTGGCCGCTTAGATTGCGTAGCTTTACTCGTAAAAATTTTTAACACTCTTTCTAAACTTGTTTCTATTTATCGCTAAATGAGTCGGAAAACTGCATCGCCTTTTGCAGTTTTTCATAATACTTTTCTGGCAAGCGCGCTATCTTGCCTGTCTCCTTGTGGGTAAAGACATTTCTCGTATAGCCCTCTGTCAAAAGGCGCTTTTCTCCTTTGCGGTAGACGCGATAGGAAAATTCCATCTTCGCACGCGTCAAAGCAATCGGCTCGACCTCAATGCACAACAAATCATCAAAGTAAGCCGGTGAAAGGTATTTAACCCGCACATCTATGATGGGAAAAACATAGCCATCGCGCATTATCTCACCCAAAGTAATGCCTGAGGCGCGCAGGCAAGCTACGCGCGCCATTTCAAACCAATTGACATAATTGCCGTGATAAGCAACAGACATCGCATCTGTTTCATAAAAATTAACGCGATGCTCAATCCGTATCATTTTCATCCCTGCCCTTATGCTAAAACACGTGCCAAGCGAACCAGTTCAGGATCCAGCGTCTTGGTATTATTGACGGAGTCAAAGAGGTCAATGCTGACGACTTTTCCCGCATTAAAGCCAAAGACGACATTAGAAATGCCCGAAATAACAGCAAGTGCTGCCCTTTCGCCCAAAATGCTCGCTTTAAGACGGTCTTCTACGCTCGGCGAACCGCCGCGCTGAATATGTCCCAAAACGGAAACCCGCGTATCAATGCCCGTTTTTTCACCGATAATCTTGCCAATTTCAATCCCGCTGCCAGCACCTTCAGCTACCACTACAATGCTATAACGGCGCCCATCTTTGTAGGAGGATTTCAGGTCTTTGCATATTTCATCCAAGTTAAACTTTGCTTCTGGCACGAGTACATATTCTGCACCGCCTGCAATTCCAGCCATCATGGCAAGCCACCCCGAAGTGCGACCCATTACCTCGATAACAATGATACGGCGATGCGACGATGCCGTATCGCGCAATTTGTTTATCGCATCCAAAATCGTATTGACAGCCGTATCTGCGCCTATCGTATAATCGGTACCCCAAACGTCGTTGTCAATCGTCCCGGGCAAGCCGACAATCGGTATATTGCCCATCTTGCTGAGCAAAGCGCCGCCTGTAAGGCTGCCGTCGCCACCAATAATGACAAGGCCTTCAATACCATGTTTGCGCAAATTTTCTAGGGCCTTTTGGCGACCAGCTTCGGTCTTAAATTCCTCGCTGCGCGCCGTACCCAAAAATGTACCGCCGCGCTGAATAATGTCGCTAACACTACGCGAGTTCAGTTCATGAATATCGTCTTGAATCATGCCCTGATAACCATTATTGATACCAAATACGCGCACGCCTTCGTAAATAGCCGTTCTAACAACAGCACGCGTCGCTGCGTTCATGCCGGGGCTGTCGCCGCCACTTGTCAATACAGCAATTGATTTTAACATCAAAAATCGCTCCTCATAATAATATTATCGTCAGGCATTGATACTGGTAGGCTCTTCCTCTAGCTTTTCGTGCAGCTTAATCAAAACGCGCACAATGCGCACATTTTCGATTTCTTCCACGAAAAAGGCGTCATCGCCATAGGTGGTCTTTTGTCCCACCTGCGGCGGCGTGTCAACTCTCGTTGCCAGCCAACCGCCCAGCGTATCGACATCATCAGCCTCAATCTTTATCTTCAAAAAGTCCTCTAAATCAGTAAGTAATAGCTTTCCGTCAACAGAATAAAGCCCTTCGCCGCTTTTTTCAACGGCGGGACGTTCCTCATCAAATTCGTCTTGAATCTCGCCAACGATTTCTTCGAGAATGTCCTCGATGGTCACCATGCCAGCGGTACCGCCATATTCATCGACCACAATGGCTAGCTGCACGCGATGCTTTTGCATCGTTTTAAGCAAATTGCCGATGAGCATCGTCTCAGGTACAAAAGGCACTTCACGCGCCAAGGCCGCTATATCTGGCCTTTTACCCTCATAAAGTGTTCGCAATAAATCCTTAATATGCAAAAAGCCAACAACATGGTCTTTATCCTCATGACAAATCGGATAGCGCGTAAGCTGATTATCAAGCGTTATGGCAATGTTGTCGTCAATATCATCTTCAAGGTAAAGACAGACCATATCCGTGCGCGGAATCATGATTTCTCGCACACTGCGGTCAGAAAAATCAAGCACATTATCGACAAACAAAAGCTCTGTCTTATCTATATAGCCGTGTTTATGACTTTCTTCCATCAAAATGCGTATCTCGTCTTCCGTATGAGCCGCGTCTTCCTCCGCCGCCGGCTCAAAGCCCAACATCCTGATAGCCCAGTTGGCCACATGATTTAGGAGCCATACGGCAGGATACATGAGGCGCTGAAATAAAATCATCGGTATGGCAATACTCAAGATAACGGGTTCCACCTTCTGTATTGCCATCGATTTCGGTGCCAATTCCCCCATGACGATATGCAGCGCCGTTATAATGGAAAAGCCCAAAATAAGTGATAGAGAATGGCAGTAGGCCGGTTCCAGCGCAAAAAAGCGAAAAACGGGCTCCAAAAGCGCCGACACGGCAGGCTCACCAGCCCACCCTAAACCGAGTGAAGCTAGCGTTATGCCAAGCTGAGTCACAGATAAGGAGGCATCCATGTGCTCTGTGAGAAGTTTTGCATAGCGGGCACGGCGATTACCCTGCTGCACCAAAAGGTCAAGGCGCGTGCTGCGAATCTTAACGATTGCAAATTCAGCCGCAACGAAAAAGCCATTCATAAATACCAAAAGGCAGACGAGCAGTAATTTTAGCCCAATAGATACACTATCCAAAAAAATCCCTGCAAAAGCAGATTTCACCTCCTAAAAATTAAAAATACATATCTTTTTTATATTCACTATCAAGCAACAAAAATCCTTCTTGATAAAAATTTTTTACTATTTTTGCATCAAGTCCCATGCAGACACAAAGCCCGTATTCACGAGATTTTCTTCAGCCTGCACCGCCGGCTTTGCCATAGGGCGCGTCAAAGCGGGCTTGCCGTTTGCGTCACTACAAGTATAGCGGCAAACAGGATAAGCTGAACAGCCCCAAAACGGGCCATTTTTTCCCACCCGCTGCATTAAGATGCCCTTGCCGCAACGCGGACAAGCCGCCCCCTTTTTCAAGCCTAAAACGACTAGCTGCGCCGCCTTTTTCGTCACTTCCTGCACAAATTCTTCCTGGCGACGTAAAAACTCCTCTAAACTTCCCTCGCCCTGCGCCAAAAGCGACAGATAATCCTCCCAGCGTGCCGTAAAGTCAGGGCAGGTGAGCTGCTCTGGCAAAACATCAATCATAGTAAAGGCCGCTTCAGAAGGGCGCAGATATTTCTTTCCCTTTTCACGGCACAAAAATCCCTTTTCAATGAGCTCATCAATGATATTGGCACGTGTAGCCTCTGTTCCAATACCCGAAACGGAACGCAGGCGCTTTTTTACCTGGGCATCCTGCACGTACTTATGGATATTTTTCATGCCTGCCAAAAGCGTTGCGGCGGTAAAGCGAGCTGGCGGCTTTGTCGTCTTTTTTTCAGCTGCCGCCTGCGAAAGTTGTACGGCATCACCTTTTTTCATCGCGGGCAATGTCTCCTGTTCATCACCGCCATCATCGGATACGGTTTCCTTTTTTTCGCCTTGATAAAGTTCCTTCCAACCAATCTGCATAGGGGTACGCCCCGAGACTTTAAACTTTTCGCCGGCAAAGTCTATCTGCGCGCGCACTTGTTCAAAAATATACTCGGGATAAAACTGCGCTAGGTATTGGCGAGCAATGAGATAATATATATTTTTCTCGACGGCATCTAATTGTTCCCAATTCACCTTGACCGTCGTCGGAATAATGGCATGGTGAGCCGTAATTTTTTTGTCGTTCCAGGCGCGAGACTTTAATTGTTTATCGGCTTTTTGCGCCCATTTGCAAAGGCGCTCTTTTCCATCAGACAGCAGATTATTCAGGATAGAAAGGCGTGCGGCAAACTGATTTTGCGGCAGATATTCGCAGTCAGAACGCGGATAGCTGGTAAGTTTTTTTTCGTAAAGGCGCTGCGCTGCATCTAAAACCTGTTGCGGTTCATAGCCAAAACGCCGACCAGCCATGACTTGCAAGGAAGAAAGAGAAAACGGCAAAGGAGCAGCCTCTTTTTTTTGCTGCCGAGAAAAAGCACTGACTTTTCCCGGTTTTTTTTCTGCCTTTAATTTTTGCAAGAGCGCCTCCGCTACCGAAGAATCGACGAGCCTTCCCTCGCTATCTAGTCCCGTCTGCAATTCGTCTGGCTGCCAAACAGCCTTTAGGACACCATTTTCGTGCAAAAATTCTGCCTTGATGACAAAATAATCAACGGGTTTAAAATTTTGCAATTCTCTCTCGCGGCGCACGGCAAGCGCTAGAGTCGGCGTCTTGACGCGCCCAACGGGCAAGATGGATTTATCTTTTTTCACAAAGCGCACAGCCAGCGTAAAAGCGCGCGATAAATTAAAGCCGACCAGCCAATCGGCACGTGCCCGCGCCAGTGCCGATTGTTTTAAAGAATAAAAATCGCGGTTATCGCGCAAATCACATAAGGCCGCCTGAATACTTTTGGCATCGAGCGCATTTAAAAGCAAGCGGTGCACGGGTTTTTTATTGCCAAAATAATCGAGTATTTCATCAACTAAAAGCTGACCTTCACGGTCCGGGTCGCCGGCATTGACGATTTCGTCAGCGCGTTCAGCAAGTGACTTAATAATCTCGTATTGTGCCCGGCTTGATTGGCTGACAACCATCTGCCATTTGGCAGGAATAATAGGAAGGTCACTTGCCTGCCACCTTTTATATTTGGGGTCATATTCGGCAGGCTCAGCTTGCCTCAGGATATGGCCAAAAGCCCAGGTCACAAGGCCTCCCTTCGTTTCAATGAAGCCTTCGCCCCGCTTTAGGACACCTAGTTCTTTAGCTATCTCCCTGCCTACACTAGGCTTTTCCGCTATATATAAAAGCAATTTTTTTTCTTTTTGCTGCATCAAAATCCCCTTACCAGACAATATCAAAAAGCTTATTTTGGGCAAAGGCATCTTTTTGCTGGGAAACCGCAATTTGCGCTTCAAACAGGCGATTCCAAGGGAAGTGCACCGACACGCTTTTTATGCCGGCTTGCGGCATGTTCTGGTCGATAAAAGACTGCATGAGCCGCTGCGCATCAAGGCGAGCCGGCAAAATCTTATCACCTAAAAAAAGCTTTGAGCCCGTACCCGGAAAAATATTTAAAAGCCTTGCCACTTGCTGGCGAACATTAGCTTGATAGACCCAATCATCTAAATAACGCGCCAAAAGAAGCTGTCTTCTTTTTTCTGGCGACATATGAAGCGATAAAATACCCTGTGCTATCGCCCAGCCGGTACTATTAGTTGCCGTATTCCAGCCAGCATAAGAATAAAGCTTAAACAAGAGATTCTCCCTTGCCAATCCTGCCATAAGAGCATTATCAGCGCCATTAGCAAAAGCAATATCCGCTACAGCTACCGGGCGTTTGGCAAGGACATAATTTTTTATCATGGCAAGAAAACTCGCCGTATTAGCGCGCGGTGCCGCAACATCAAGCGGCGTATTAGCTTCATATGTATAGCCGCTCACATTGGTATTGACGAGCAAGATAAGAGAAGCGCCATAATCAGTTGCAGAAGGAATGCCGCCCGCAAGTCGAATTTCATCATTAATCGAATCATCTATGGGTTCATCAGAATATTTGGGAATCGTGCCGCCGCCATAGCCAGAGGCATAGGCAACGTCAATAACCGGGTGAAAATTGAGCATCTCATCAACTTGGCGCGTCAAAAGCAAAAGTCCTACCTCATCAATGCCCTGCAACATGCAAATTCTATCCTTGGACACATCGGACATGTATTTTTTTAAGATGACGCTTTCACGATGCGTTTGCGAATATGGCGCATTATCGTCACAGCCAAGTGCCAGATAATCTATTGCCCCCTCCTTAGAAAGGTTGATGAGGGCACAATTAGCCGCAAGATTTTTTTGGCGACGCCCGAGCCAATCTTTTAAAACATCTGGTGGTATCTGCGCAGCACAAGCGACAAGCTGCTGTCTTTCCTCCTCCGTAAGGCCGCAAGCGCGCTGCTTATCCAAAAGCTGCGTATAAAGAAAAATCTGCTTGCCATAAAGGCGGTAATAGGAAGGTTCCTCCGTCCCGGAGGCGCTGCTGTCGCGCGGCGTACGCATAATTGAAGAAAAGACAAAGAGCTTCAGCTGGGGAAATTTCTTATGCACATTTTCAAGTCGTTTGACACGCTCGATTAATTCCGCAAGGTTTATTTTATGTTTGCGCGATTGAACCAGGCTGCCATATAATAAAGTATCAGCCGATACTACAGCTCCATGTGCGCCTGTTCCATTTTCCATCAGCCAATCATAAATTTTTTGTGGCTGGCCAGAATTTTCTCTGCTGCCCAGTAAATCATTAGGTGGCATCTTGACAACAAAGCCAGCACTTTCAATTGCCTGTGCGGTTTGCTCGGCACAAATGGGACGCCCATCATGTGGCACATATAGGATAATCTTGGGCGGCGCTTTTTTTGCCGCCGCACTTGGGCTGCCAAAAAAGCTGAATATGAGAAAGAAAAGTAAAATTGCTGCTAACTGCTCCTTGCAGACAAATCTACACGACTGTCGCAATTTTTTCACCTCAATTTTTGGTATTTTATAAGCATAGCATAAAAAATATCCTTTTAACAAGCGCAATTCCGCCTTCTTCTCAATGACAAATAATTTTCAGGAGGTAATTTTTTGAAAGTCCTACTCGTCGCCGTAAATGCAAAATACATACATTCATCTCTCGGCACACGTTATCTCAAAACCTACTGCCAATCCCTTCCCTGTCAGATAGAAATAGCTGAATACACGATAAACAACCACCTGCTCCCCATTGCCGATGATATTTTAGGCCATGCTCCCGATTTTATCGGCATTGAGTGCTATATCTGGAATATTGAGCTCATCAAAAAGCTCTTGCCGCTTTTAAAAAAACTCTTGCCCCATGCCAAAATCTGTTGTGGCGGACCAGAAGTTTCTTACGATGTTGAAAATTTTATGCAGGAATTTCCCTGCGTCGATTATCTCGTGCGTGGCGAGGGCGAGGACGTCTTTTTCAGCCTGCTAGAAGACCTTTGCGCCAATAAGATACCGCAAAATCCCGCTTTGGCGCAGCGCAACTTTGACGGCTCCATCAATATCGGCTACCCTTCCAGCGTCCCTTCGCTTGATAGATTACCCTTCCCTTATAGCGAAGCAGACCTTGCAGAGCTTAAAGGGCGCATCATCTATTATGAAAGCTCACGCGGCTGCCCGTTCAGCTGCAAATATTGCCTTTCTTGCGCCACGCGCGGCGTGCGTTATCGCTCGCTCGATAAGGTATTTAGCGAGCTGCAATTTTTTGCTTCCCATAATGTGCGCCAAGTAAAATTTGTCGACCGGACTTTCAATGCCGATAAAAAACACTTTATCCCCATCATTGAATTTTTGGCCAAGCTCGACTGCAAGACGAATTTTCACTTTGAAATGGCCATCGACATTCTCGATGATGAGGGCTTTGCCGCGCTAAAAAAATTGCCCAAAGGACGCGTGCAGTTAGAAATTGGCATACAATCGACCAATGAGCGCACCTTGTCAGAGGTCAGCCGCAAAAACAACTGGTCCAAAATTGCTGCCAATATCCGGCGCATCATCGCCCTTGGTACCATTCATGTACACACCGACCTCATTATCGGCTTGCCACAAGAAAATATGCAGTCACTGCATAATTCCTTTAATGATGCCTATGCCCTAAAGCCTCAAATGCTGCAAGTCGGCTTTTTAAAATTTTTAAAAGGCTCTGCCATGGAAGACCTCGTCGAGCCTTACCGCTACCAATATATGGATAGCGCCCCTTACGAAGTGCTCGCCAGCAACGACCTGAGTGCCAAAGAGCTGCGCTTTTTGCGCCTTTTTGTCGAAGTATTTGAGTTATATGGCAATTCAGGCCGCTTTGCCTGCCTCTTGGAATATCTGCATCAAAAAGCAGGAAATGACTATTTTTCACTTTTCTCGAAACTCGCTTCTTTCTGGCTCAAAGAGGGACTGTATAAAAAAAAGCATGCACCGCAAGAGCTTTATACTCTCATTTGCAACTTTGCCCGCCAAGAATTTAAACTTAATGAAGATACCTTTTTAAAGCAGGCTTGCCGCTTCGACCTTTTAGCAAGCGAAAACGGCAAATTTCGCAATAAAAGCGCTTCTGTGCTAGCCGATAAAGACCTCGCTGCCTTTTGGAAAAAGGGCGGCGGTGCCGAAAAATACGCCCACGATTATAAATTTTCCAGCTGGCGCGACGCTAAGCGCGATTTTGCCTTAGAAATTTTTTCTTTTGATATGCTCCAATTTCTAAATAGCGGCAAAATCGAGGAAAAGAAAACTGTCCTGCTATTTGATTATCGCGGCGAGACAGCTAAAATTACTGCCATACCAATAAATGAAATCATAAAAGAGGATTAAAATGGTTTACTATCGTTTTTCTGATTACCTAAAGCAGCGCTATGGCGAAAAAGTCTACAAAATTCCCATTGCCCTGCCTGTTACCTGTCCCAATCGCGATGGCTCTTTGGGACGCGGTGGCTGCACCTTTTGCGGCCCCATTGGCGCCGGCTATGAAAGCCTGCCCGCTTCCATGTCCGTGACAGAGCAAATCGAGGCCAACAAACGCCATATTGTACCAAAATATAAAGCCAAAAAATTTATCGCCTATCTGCAAAACTACAGCAACACCTATTTGCCGCTCGAGCGCCTAGAGGGATATTTAGAAGAGGCTGCAAAAGCTGCCGATATGGTTGCCATTTATATTGCCACACGTCCCGACTGCATCAGCGAATCATATCTAAATGCTATAAAAAAGATACAAGAGTTATATAAGATAGATATTTGTATAGAGCTTGGTTTACAAACTGTAAATCCGCACAGCCTCGTAAAAATCAATCGTGGCCATTCCTTAGCGGAATTTATCGATGCCGTCTTGCGCATCAAGCGTTACGATATGCAAGTTTGCGCCCATATGATTTTAAACTTGCCTTATGATGATGAATTAGATGTCATCGAGGGAGCAAAAATCCTCTCGGCGCTAAATGTCGACCAGGTAAAGCTCCACGCCCTTTACATCATCAAGGGAACGCCAATGGCCAAGGCTTATGAAGATGGCAATTTAAAACTCATTTCCCTTTCTGCCTATGAAGAGCGCGTCATCGCTTTTTTGCAGTATTTATCTCCCAATATAATCATACAGAGAATTATCGGGCGAGCGCCAGCAGAAAACACCCTCTTTGCCAACTGGGGTACTGGCTGGTGGAAAATTCATGATACAATCGTAAATAGAATGGAAACAGAGAATATTTATCAAGGTAGACTTTGTGATTATTTGAACGGACATTTGCTAAAAAATTTTGCCAATAATAATTGCTAATAATCCCAAAAGGGTGTATTATAAACGTATATTATAAAAAGTGCTATATAGGCTGCGGTTTTGACTGCTGCCAAGATAGCGCACACACCTATTTAGACATTTTTCCTATTTATGAAAAATGCTCAGGGACGCGGGGCTAGCCCTTTGAAAAATGCTTGCTGCTTTTTCAAGAACCAGGCCTTACAGGCGCTGGAACTGCCAATCAATATCATATAGGGGAGAGAATATGATGAACAAAAAAATGAAGACAATGGACGCCAACACAGCGGCAGCGTATATCTCTTACGCTTTTACTGATGTTGCTGCTATCTACCCAATTACACCGTCTTCTCCGATGGCTGAATGGGTCGATGACCATGCAGCAAAAGGCGGCAAAAACCTTTTCGGCAAAACCGTTAAAGTTGTCGAAATGCAGTCGGAAGGCGGCGCATCTGGCGCTCTGCACGGCTCGCTTGCTGCCGGCGCTCTGACCACGACTTACACGGCTTCGCAAGGCTTAATGCTCATGATTCCGAACATGTACAAAATCGCCGGCGAATTGTTGCCCGCAGTTTTCCATGTCAGCTCGCGTGCCCTTGCTACCAGCGCATTAAGCATCTTTGGTGACCATCAAGATGTCATGGCTGTCCGCCAAACCGGCTTTGCCTTGTTCGCTGAAAGCAGCGTTCAGCAGGTCATGGACTTGTCTGCTGTTTCTCATCTCGTCGCCATTAAGACACGCGTTCCTTTCGTCAACTTCTTTGATGGTTTCAGAACATCGCATGAAATTCAAAAAGTTGAAGTTATGGATTATGAAGACTTGCGCCCGCTTCTTGATATGGATGCTGTTGAAGCATTCCGCCATCGCGCTTTAAATCCTGACCATCCGGTTATGCGCGGCACGGCTCAAAACCCCGATATCTACTTCCAAGAACGCGAAGCTGTAAATAAATATTATGATAATTTGCCTGAAATAGTTGAAGAAACCTTAGGCGAAATCAGCAAAATAACTGGTCGCGAATATCACTTGTTCGACTATTACGGTGCAGCCGATGCCGACCGCGTTATCGTCGCTATGGGCTCCATCTGCGAAACGGCAGAAGAAGTTGTTGACGACCTCACCAAGCGCGGTCAAAAAGTCGGTATTCTTTCCGTTCATCTTTATCGTCCTTTCTCCGTCAAGCATTTCCTCAATGCTCTGCCGAAGACCGTCAAAAAGATTGCTGTTCTCGACCGCACAAAAGAACCTGGTTCCCAAGGCGAACCGCTTTATCTTGACATCAAAACGGCTATGTACGATGCCGACATCAGACCGATTGTCGTCGGTGGCCGCTATGGTCTCGGCAGCAAGGATACCACGCCAGAAGATATCCTCGCGGTTTATGAAGAACTCGAAAAAGACAATCCTAAGCATGGCTTCACGCTCAGCATTGTTGATGACGTCACGAATACTTCCATCTGCGCTAAAGAAAAAGACGTCGACTTTACACCGGAAGGCACAACTTCCTGCAAATTCTGGGGCCTTGGTTCCGATGGTACAGTCGGTGCTAACAAGAGCGCTATCAAGATTATCGGCGACAACACTGATATGTATGCACAGGCTTATTTTGCTTATGACTCGAGAAAATCGGGCGGCTTGACGGTTTCTCATCTCCGTTTTGGTAAGTCTCCTATCAGATCCCCGTATCTCGTCAATAAAGCTGACTTCGTTTCTTGCTCGCAAGAATCCTATGTTATGCGCTACAATATCTTGAGCAGCTTAAAACCGGGCGGCACGTTCCTACTCAATACCCATTGGGATATGGAACAGCTCGAAAAAGAAATGCCTGCTGACATGAAGCGTTACATCGCTAAGAACAAGATTAACTTCTACACTGTAAACGCTGTCAAGATTGCTCAGGAACTCGGTTTGGGCGGTCGCTTCAACATGGTTATGCAGTCGGCCTTCTTCAAGCTCGCTAACATCATTCCTATCGATAAGGCTGTTGAATACTTGAAAGACGCTATCGAAAAATCTTACGGCAGAAAAGGCCAGAACATCGTCGACATGAACAACAAGGCTGTCGATGCCGGTATCTCCGATGTACAAAAAGTCGAAGTTCCTGCTTCGTGGGCTACCTGTGAAGACGCAGTTACCTGCAAGAGAGAAGTTCCTAAATTCATCGAAGAATACGTCATCCCCATCAATCGTCAAGAAGGCGATTTACTGCCAGTCAGCAAATTTGCCAATGGCATGGAAGACGGTACCTTCCCTGTCGGCACCTCTGCTTACGAAAAACGCGGCGCAGCTATCAATGTTCCGGAATGGCAAATTGACAACTGCATCCAGTGCAACCAGTGCGCTTTCGTTTGCCCGCATGCCGTCATTCGTCCTGTACTCATGACGGAAGAAGAAAAGAAAAACGCACCAGAAGGCATGCAGGTCAAGCCGGCTATCGGCATGAAGGACCTCTCCTTCGGCATTGTCATCTCCGCATACGACTGCACGGGCTGCGGCAACTGCGCTCAGGTTTGCCCTGCTCCAAACAAGGCTCTCGTCATGAAGCCTTTCGACACGCAGGAAGCAAAACAGAAGTACTTCGACTTTGCAGAAGATCCAAAATGCGTCAACCCGCACAAGAATCCTCTCGCTACCAACAGCGTCAAGGGCAGCCAGTTCGAAAAACCGCTGCTTGAATTCTCTGGTGCTTGCGGCGGCTGCGGCGAAACGCCTTACATCAAGCTCATCACCCAGCTCTTCGGCGATCGCATGATGGTTGCCAATGCTACGGGCTGCTCCTCCATTTGGGGCGCATCTGCACCTTTGATGCCTTATACGACAGATGATAAAGGTCATGGTCCTGCTTGGGCTAACTCCTTATTCGAAGACAATGCTGAATATGGCTATGGTATGTTCACAGGCGTTAAGGCCGTACGTAGCGCTTTAGCTTGCGATATCCGCGCTGCTCTTGAAGCTGGCGGCATCAGCAACGAACTCGCCGATATCATGCATGAATGGATTGACAACATGAATGAAGGTCAAGGTTCGCGTGAACGCGCTACAGCATTTGCTACACTTCTTGAAAAAGAAAAAGGCTCCAACGAACTTTTGAACAAGATTTATGACAAACGCGACTTCTTTGTCAAACGTTCGCAGTGGATTATCGGCGGCGACGGCTGGGGCTATGATATCGGTTACGGCGGACTTGACCACGTCCTCGCTTCCGGTGAAGACATCAACATCATCGTCCTCGACACCGAAGTTTACTCCAACACGGGCGGTCAGTCTTCAAAATCAACGCCGGCTGCTGCTGTTGCTCAGTTTGCTGCTAGCGGCAAGAGAACCAAGAAGAAGGACCTCGGCATGATGGCTATGGCTTACGGCTATGTCTATGTTGCTCAAATTAACATGGGCGCTGACAAAAACCAGGCATTGAAAGCAATCATCGAAGCTGAATCCTATCATGGACCTTCCTTGATTATCGCTTACGCTCCTTGCATCAATCACGGTATCAAGATTGGCATGGGCAAGAGCCAGCTCGAAGGCAAGCGCGCCGTTGAAGCCGGTTACTGGTCCAACTATCGTTACAATCCGACCCTGCGCGATGGCTACAAGAATCCGTTCACACTCGATTCCACCCGCGCACCGAAGGGCAACTTCCGTGACTTCCTCATGGGCGAAGTTCGTTACAACTCCTTGCAGCGTTCCTTCCCTGATGTCGCTGAAAAGCTCTTCATCAAGACGGAAAAAGATGCCAAAGAACGTTTGCAGAGCTACATCAGACTTGCCGACCAAAAACTCGGTGACCAAAAGCTCGACGAAAAGAAATAAAGCATTTTCCATATGTCTAAAAATAACCTGGCGCCTGCGGGCGTTCAGGTTATTTTTATCATAAAAGGCCCGAAGAGAACTCACAGGCTCTACCGCCTTGCCTACAAGAGAAACAACCGCACTAAAGATTATATCCGTAAGGTTATCAGTTACATCATCAATTACTGTATTGACCATCAAACTTTTCAAGAATCCCTCACTTCTATAAGTGGGAATGTTTAAAGATTTTCTTATTCTAAAATCTTGCAAAATGGGGTAAAATGTTAAAATAGCGAAATAAATTTTAGCGAGGTGGTAAAATGGACGATGGCACACACTGGTGTTGGAAAGAGCACAACGTGAAGGATATAAACTTTTTCAAAGGAGATTTATCATGGCTGTATTTTCACAAACACCAGAAAAAAAGCGCTTTCGCTTTCTCGACATCATTATTTTGGCTTTTATCTTTGTCCTTTTTTACGCCATTTTACGATTATCCTCTGGCATGGACATCCCTTTTTCACCGGCTAACGAGCCCGTAATCAGCCTTGACCCGAGCATGCTACCTTACTATGCCGGCCGCTCGCTCTTGCGAATGTTCATCGCTTTTGCCGCCTCTTTACTCTTTACTTTTATCTACGGCTACATTGCGGCCAAAAACAAACTAGCGCAAAAAATTCTCATCCCCATCTTGGATATACTGCAATCCATTCCCGTCTTAGGCTTCTTGTCTGCAACTATTCTCGCTTTCATGGCCTTTTTCCCGGGCAACTTATTAGGCGTTGAATGTGCCTCAATCTTAGCCATTTTCACAGGCCAAGCCTGGAACATGACTTTTAGCTTTTACCATTCACTTGTAACCATCCCCAAAGATTTAGAAGAAGCTTCCGCCATCTTGCATATGAACTGGTGGCAAAAATTCATCCATTTAGAGCTTCCCATCTCGATGATTAGCCTCATCTGGAATGGCATGATGTCCTTTGGCGGTGGTTGGTTCTTCCTTGCGGCCAGCGAGTCAATAAGCGTATTAGGAAAAAACATTCACCTGCCCGGCGTTGGTTCTTATCTTGCTGCCGCGGTTGCAGCAGGCGATGTACGCTGCATGGTTTACGCTATGATTACCATGCTTATCATGATTTTGCTCGTCGACCAATTCTTCTGGCGCCCGCTTATTGTCTGGGGACAAAAATTCAAATTAGAACTTTCCGAAAGCTCTTGCCAACCGAAATCATTTATCTACAATATCATCTACCAATCATTTGTCATGGATTTATTTTACCGGACTTGCCTTGCGCCATTATTGCATTTTTTGAACAAACGCCTGACAAAATTTGCCGATTTTACGGAGAAGGCAGCGCAAAAAATGGATGAACGTCCCAAAAAAGGCCATTTTTCTTTTGCTTTAAAGGTCATTTTTCTATTGTTCGTCTGTTATGAGCTCTTTACGCCGGCTTGCGAAGCTTTTACCATGCTCTGCAATCTCGGTAGCCAATATCTTCTCCACATCTTTTTCCTCGGCTTTTTAACTTGCTGCCGTGTCTTTGCTGCCCTTTTTCTGGGCATGTGCTGGACGGTGCCTGTCGGCGTCTATATTGGACTTCATCCATCTCTTTCACAAAAAATGCAGCCTGTCGTGCAAATTGCTGCCTCCTTCCCTGCCAATATGCTTTTCCCCTTTATCACAGTCTTATTCCTCGAATACAACGTCAATTTTCAATATGGCTCCATTGCCTTGATGATGCTTGGCACGCAGTGGTATATTCTCTTTAATGTCATTGCCGGTGCAATGAGTATCCCTAACGACCTTTTAGAAGCAGCTTCCATTTTTAAAATCAGCGGCTGGAAAAAATGGCGCTGCATTATCCTGCCATGTATCTTTTCCCATCTCGTCACGGGCTTTATCACGGCTTCTGGCGGCGCTTGGAATGCGAGCATTATCTCTGAGCTTGTCGTCTGGAAAAGCCACACCTTGGTCGCTACCGGCCTTGGCTCTTATATCAGCCTCGTCACGACACAGGGCAACTGGGCCAAAATCATCGTCGGCATCATGGTCATGTGCATCTTCGTCGTGCTCATCAACCGCCTGCTTTGGCAGCGCCTTTATCAGTTATCGGAAACAAAATATCATCTCGATTAAGGAAGTGAAACCATGCCCAACTTGCTCGAATTAAAATCGGTACGCCGTACCTTTGCCATCAAGGGTAGTTCCGATACGGTTATCTTGGATAATATTAACCTTACCGTCAAGGAGGGGGAATTTTTAGCTATTCTTGGTCCTTCAGGCTCTGGTAAATCGACGCTCCTGCGCATCATTGCAGGGCTTATTCCCGCCAGCTCCGGTAGCGTCTCATATCTTGGAAACGAAATCTTTGGCATCAATCCAGGCGTGGCTATCGTCTTTCAATCATTTGCTCTTTTTCCTTGGCTTACGGTACTCGAAAATGTTATGCTAGGTCTCGAAAAAAAACCTCTGACGGAAAAGGAAAAAAAAGAGCGCTCCATGCAAGTTTTAGACATCGTCGGCCTTGATGGTTTTGAAAATGCCTACCCCAAAGAACTCTCCGGCGGCATGCGCCAACGCGTTGGTATCGGGCGTGCGCTCGTAAGCGAGCCTGATATATTGCTCATGGACGAAGCATTTTCCGCACTAGATGTCCTCACGGCAGAAAATCTGCGCCGCGACCTTTTGGAGCTTTGGTTAGACAAAAAAATCCCCACAAAATCAATCATTCTTGTCACGCACGGCATCGAAGAAGCCGTCTACATGGCAGACCGAGCCGTCATTCTTTCCACACACCCGGCAACCATCGTCAAAGAACTTACCATTGATATTCCGCGCTGGCGCGATAAAAAATCTCCTGCATTTCTTTCCTATGTTGACCAGATTTACTCTTTTATGACCAAGCGCGCCGCCACTCCATCGGTGCAGCCGCAGCCGCTTCTAAGCAAAAAAGACAATGGCCTGCCACAAGTTTCTGCTGGCGCCTTAACCGGCTTTTTGGAGCTTTTAGAAGACCAAAACCAGCGCACCGACCTTTATAAATTAGCCGATAAATTCATGATGGACATCGAGGATTTCTTTCCGCTCGTCGAAGCTTCGAGTCTTTTGGGCTTTAGCCGCGTTATAGAAGGCGATATAGAGCTTACGCCGCGTGGCATAGAATTCGCCCAAGCGCCATTACTGGAAAGAAAAAAAATATTCTCTGAACAGATTATGAAAAATGTCCCTATTGTTGAAAAAATGGTCCGCATCTTGCAGTCAAAATCCAATAAGCAAATCAACATTGAATTCTTTGAAGAGATGTTTACGCGCCAGTATGGCGAAAAAATGGCACAAAAGCAGCTCAATCTTCTCATCGGCTGGGAACGCTATGCTGAACTTGTCGAATACGACGATGTAAAAGAAGTCCTTTACCTCGAAGGAACCATGCAATCAGATTAAGAAACCTCCCCATATATTTGCACAACAAACGGCAAATATATGGGGAGGTTTTTCTATTACGTAAGTATTCGTCTATGGAGAGCCTCTTGTTGCAATGAAAACGGCGATAAAAATTTCATTTTATATTTTTTCGCAGTCCCTGTATGGACTAGAAAAAGCGCTAGAACTTCTCAATTACTAGCCATATCAGACAAAAAACTCTCCTTCAGGAGCCTAGTTATTGCCAGCCTCCAAGCCAGCAGCTGCTTTCTCGCGCACGTTAGCAAAACATATGGAAAAGCTGAGGCTGATAAGCATCAAGGCGGGATAGAAAAGATATGGCATAATGCCAAATGGCGTCAAATCAATTCCCAGTGCCTTAGCACCAGCGCAAGCATATAAAAGCTGTGCGCCATAAGGCAAAAATCCCTGCAGAGCAGAAGCCGTTATATCCATAATTGAAGCTGCGCGCTTCGGGCTTATATTGTATTCCTGCGCAATATCCTTGACAATAGACCCTGTCATGACAATGGCGACCGTATTATTAGCCGTCGCAATATCCATCGTCGCACTAACGGCGCCAATGCCAAGCTGTGCTTGGCGAGGTGTACTAATCATGCTCTTTATCTTATTTAAGACATATTCAATGCCCCCATTGTTGCGCACGAGACCAATAATTCCCGCTACAACAATGGAAATGGCCATGATATCATACATGCCGGCAATGCCACCATCACCATTAGGTCCTTTGGCAATAACAGAAAAGACTGCCGTCGGCGCTATCGTGCCAAGCGCCAAGCCAACAATTATTGATAAAACCGTGCCGCCAAACAAAACGATAAAGACATTAATTCCAAAAAGGGCTGCCGCCAAAACGGACAAATAAGGCAATATCTGCCATACACTATAATCCAAAGAGCCATTTATCTGATAATTTGCCTCAAAAGTAAGCCCCAAGAAAAGGAAAAAGGTCACTATGGCCGCCGGCAAGACAACCTTGAAATTTTCTTTGAATTTATCCTGCATCTTGCAGCCTTGCGTCTGCGTCGCGGCAATGGTCGTATCCGAAATCATCGAAAGGTTATCGCCAAACATTGCCCCGCAAACGATGGCCCCCATGCAGAGCGCCGCCTCAAAGCCCGTCTTTTCACTCACGCCAAGCGCTATTGGTGCAAGGGCAGCTATTGTGCCGACAGAAGTTCCCATAGATAGCGATATGAAGCAGGCGATGATAAAAAGCCCTGCCACAATGCCGGCAGGCGGCAAAATAGAGAGGCTAAAGCTTACGGTAGATGTTACACCGCCGGCTGCCTGCACCGCGCCAGAAAAGGCTCCTGCGAGCAAAAATACCATGCACATAATCATGACATTTTCCTGTCCCATGCTGCGGGTGGCAATCACGATTTTTTCGCCAAGGCCGATATGCCTATTTTGCATGAAGGCTGCTATTAGTGCTACGCCAAAAACAACGATAGCCGGCATCATATAGAAATCACCGAAAACGACGCCAGAAACAATAAATAGTCCCAAAAAAATGAATACGGGCAAAAGAGCATTTGCGTTTGCCTTTTTTTTCTTCATGCAAAACACTTCCTTTTCTTTAATTTACTAAACAATAATTGAGTTACATATTATCACATTTACATTTTATCAGCAATACTCGATAAATATTTTTCTTTTTATTTAACTTTATTTCCTTTTCTAAGAATATAAAAATGACCATCTAAAAAATATATTTCTAGACGGTCACTTTTAAGCAAAATTCAGTTATTCAATAAAGAAAATACGTTTTGACGAAAACTATCCAGCTGAGCATACATATTCTTCCCCGGACAAAATGTCTTATCGAGTTCACGATGACCATAAATAACGCACCGCTGCGCATATTTTAGCTGATAAAGCTGACATAGATATGCCGCAAGCTGCACGGCAGAAGCAAGCTGCGCTTTGGTCGGCGTGCTGACCTCTCCCACGATATTAATGCCAAGAGAATTTTTATTATATCCATAGCAATGCGCACCAACCATATCGCGCGGTCTGCCGCGCTCAATCGTGCCATCTTTTCTGATTACATAATGATACCCAATTCCTGCCCATCCATTGGCAAGATGCCAGCGATGCACTTCCTGCGCACTCACATCGCGGTTTGTACCGCCAATATGATGGATGACGATAAAATCTGTGCTCTTTCGCCTGATAAGCGGCTGACAAAATTGAAGATGCATTTCCTTTATCGGAGGCGCTATGACCTTGACAATGCGCCAAGACCTTTCTTTCTTTTTTGCTTTTTTTCCTGTTATCTGATGGTGTAGCATTTCTTTAGAGGCTTGCGCAAACGCTTCTTTTGCTCCACCGCAAAGAAACAAAGTACCACTAAAAAGCATTTTCTTTAAAAAATCTCGGCGTTCCAAACTAATCCTTCTTTGCAAAATCAAAAAGAATCTCTCTTCGACAGGCGAGAAGTTCTTTGGCTCAAATTTATTGAGCTTTATTTTCCGGTTCTTGTTTTTCTTCCGCAATATTATCGACAAGGTCCTTAACCTGAATGTTGCGGTAACGGCTCATACCGGTACCAGCAGGAATCAATTTGCCGATAATGACATTTTCCTTCAAACCAATGAGCGGGTCAACCTTGCCCTTAATAGCGGCATCCGTCAGGACACGCGTCGTTTCCTGGAAGGACGCTGCTGACAAGAAGGAATCCGTAGCCAAAGATGCCTTCGTAATACCGAGCAAGATAGGACGAGCCACTGCCGGAATGCCATTTTTTTCAATGACTTTTGTATTAGCAGCTTCAAAGGTATTGATGTCGATATATTCGCCCGGCAAAAAGTCTGTATCACCGGCATCTTCAATTTTAACTTTATGCAGCATCTGACGAACCATGACTTCGATGTGCTTATCGTTAATTTCAACGCCCTGTGATTTATAAACCTTCTGCACTTCATAGACGAGGTAGCGCTGTGTTTCCTTGAGACCGCAGACGCGCAAAATATCATGCGGATTGATAGAGCCTTCCGTGAGCTTGTCGCCAGGCTTAACAATCATGTCATCACGTGCTACGAGACGTGCACCATAAGGAATCTGGTATTCACGCGTATCGCCTTCTTCCGGCGTAATCTTGACGACGCGCAAGCCTTTTTCTTCCGAAAGAGACACTCTGCCGCCGACTTCGGCGATAATAGCATGATGTTTTGGTTTTCTCGCTTCGAACAATTCTTCAACACGCGGCAAACCTTGTGTAATATCGTCACCAGCAACACCGCCCGTATGGAAGGTACGCATGGTAAGCTGCGTGCCCGGTTCACCAATGGACTGAGCGGCGATAATACCGACAGCTTCACCAATGTCGACCTGTGTGGCGTTGGCTAAATCTCGACCATAGCACTTAATGCAGACGCCAAACTGCGATTTGCAAGTAAGTACGCTTCTAATAGAAACCTTTTCTCTTACCTTGCAAATCTTATCTGCCAATTCATCTGTAACGGTTTCGTTGATGCTGGCAATCTTTTCGCCTGTCGCTTCATCAATGATGTCTTCTGCTAAAACGCGGCCGACAATGCGTTCCTTGAGGGATTCAATAATACCATTGCCTTCCTTAATTGCTTCGACTTCAATGCCGCGAATACTGTTATTTCTGACCTTGACTTCCTTGGCGTCGCTAGCCAAAATCGCTTCTATGCTATCTTCAGTGAGGGGCTTATTAGCAGATAAGAGGACATTGCCTTCGCCGTCACAGACATCATCCGTGACATTTTTGCCCAGCATTTCATGCATCATGGCCTTTTTCAAGGTAGCGCGAATATTTTCTTCTGGTGCGCCCAGAGCGATTTTTTCCGTAGCAATGGCGCTGCCACGGCAAATGTCTGTATTTGACGAACCCTTCAGCGTAATACTTGCAATGTCATGTGCGCCAATTTCTTTGAGCATCGCTTCATCTAAGATACTATCGGCAGCAACGACAACTTCCTTCGTCTCAGGATTAATGGCATCCTGGGCCAAAACACGACCAATCAGGCTAGGCATGAGCATATTAATTGCTTCTTTAGCCGAAGCGGCAAGCTTGGCACGTTCGCGCATGAGATTGATGCCGACAACGTCGCAGTCTTCTTCGCGTACGATGACATCTTGCGCAACGTCGACGAGTCGGCGGGTCAGATAACCGGAGTCCGCTGTACGCAGCGCCGTATCCGCCAAGCCTTTACGTGCACCGTGCGATGAAATAAAGTAATCTGATACGGTGAGCCCTTCACGGAAGTTTGCCTTAATAGGCAACTCGATGATATTACCTGACGGGTCAGCCATAAGACCGCGCATACCGGCAAGCTGACGCATCTGCTGTCTGTTACCGCGAGCCCCAGAGTCAGCCATCATATAGATGGGGTTAAACGGACTCATGTTTTCCATCATGGCATCGGTAACATCATTTGTCGCTTTCGTCCACAAATCGCAGACAATCTTGTGACGTTCTTCTTCCGTAACAAGACCGCGACCAAATTGTCTTTCCACCCTGTTGACGGCTTTTTCCGTTGCAGAGATTATTTCTTTCTTTTCAGGCGGAACTTTGATATCGGAAATGGCAACAGTCATGCCGGCAATGCAGGCATAATGATAGCCAAGGTTCTTGACGTTATCAATGACCACGGCCGTGCGGCTGCCACCCAATTTATCATAACATTTGGCGACGAGCTTGCCGAGCTCTTTCTTATTCATGAGAATACCGAGCCACCACTCGTCGATCTTCTTATCCTTATAATAGTAGCGGATTTCCTGCGGCAAGATTTCATTGAAAATCATTCTGCCCAAAGAGGTATTGACCATGCCATAGCCATCTATGCGCACCTTAATCTGTGCCTGCAAATCAAGCTCATGGTGCTGGTAGGCCAAAAGTGCTTCGTTGATGCCGGTAAAGACGTGGCCTTCACCCTTAGCACCGGGACGCAAGATGGTAAGGTAATAAGAACCCAAGACCATATCCTGTGAAGGAACAATAATCGGACGGCCATCTTTCGGCGCCAAGATGTGGTTAGCAGCGAGCATCAAGATGCGCGCTTCTGCCTGGGCTTCTGCCGACAAGGGCAAATGAATAGCCATCTGGTCACCATCGAAGTCAGCATTATACGCCGTACAAGCAAGCGGATGCAGCTTCAAAGCACGACCTTCGGTCAAGACCGGTTCAAATGCCTGTATACCGAGGCGATGCAAGGTCGGGGCACGGTTTAAGAGAACAGGATGTTCTTTGATGACCTCTTCAAGGACATCCCAAACTTCTGGACGCACGCGCTCAATCATGCGCTTTGCCGCTTTGATATTATGCGCCAAATGTGCATCGACGAGCTTCTTCATAACAAAAGGCTTAAATAATTCCAGTGCCATTTCCTTGGGCAGGCCGCATTGATGTAATTTCAGCTCAGGCCCAACGACGATAACAGAACGACCGGAATAGTCGACGCGTTTACCCAAAAGGTTCTGACGGAAACGCCCCTGCTTACCTTTGAGCATGTCACTTAAAGATTTTAAAGGACGATTTCCCGGACCCGTTACGGGGCGGCCGCGACGGCCATTGTCAATCAAGGCATCAACAGCTTCTTGCAACATTCTCTTTTCATTGCGAACAATGATATCCGGTGCACCGAGGTCCAAAAGGCGCTTCAGGCGATTGTTGCGGTTGATGACACGGCGATAGAGGTCATTCAAATCAGAAGTGGCAAAACGGCCGCCATCGAGCTGGACCATCGGGCGCAATTCCGGCGGAATTACCGGAATTACGTCCATAATCATCCATGAAGGTTTGTTACCCGATTTGCGGAAAGCTTCGACAACTTCAAGGCGTCTTATCGCACGAACCTTGCGCTGACCGCTAGCCGTATTGAGCTCATTGCGCAATTCGGCATTCATCTTGTCGAGGTCAAGTTCTTCCAGCAATTCCTTAATGGCTTCCGCGCCCATGCCGACGCGGAAGTTGCTACCATATTTACCATAATATTCACGGTATTCGCTTTCGGAAAGGAGCTGCTTTTTCATAAGCGGCGTATCGCCGGCATCCAAGACGATATAGGAGGCAAAATACAAGACCTTTTCCAAAGAGCGCGGCGAGACATCCAAGATGAGCCCCATGCGGCTCGGTATGCCCTTAAAATACCAGATATGCGAGACGGGCGCAGCCAGCTCGATATGCCCCATGCGTTCACGGCGCACCTTGGAGCGCGTTACTTCGACACCGCAGCGGTCGCAAATAACGCCCTTGTAGCGGATGCGCTTATACTTGCCGCAATGACATTCCCAGTCACGCGTCGGCCCAAAAATCCTCTCGCAGAACAAGCCATCGCGTTCCGGTTTCAAGGTACGGTAATTTATCGTTTCCGGCTTCTTCACTTCGCCATAAGACCATTCTCTGATCTTTTCTGGCGATGCAATCCCTATGCGCATAGAGTCAAAATTATTGACATCCAACAAAGGGTAGTCACTCCCCTCTATTTATCGTAATCGTAATCGTAATTGTTATTATTGTCTATATTGCTGTCAAGGTGGTCAAAATCCTTGTCGTCACCATAATCAGCAAGGTCATTTTCCGTCTTCATATTGCCAATATCGCTGATGATATCCTCTGAGGACATTTCATCATTTTCATCGCTTTCATTGCCTTTAATAGGCGTGTCGTCCATTTCTGGTTTTTCGCGATGCTGGTGCGATACTTCAGAAGCCGTCACATCAATGATGTCATCATCTGTATCGTGAATCATAATTTCCTGTGCATCTTCTGAAAGGACCTTAATATCAAGGCCAATACTTTGCAATTCCTTGATAAGAACCTTAAATGATTCCGGCACGCCAGGTTCGGGGATATTTTCACCCTTGACGATTGATTCGTAAGTCTTTACGCGACCCACGACATCATCGGACTTAACCGTGAGAATTTCCTGCAGCGTATAGGCAGCACCGTAAGCTTCCAGTGCCCATACTTCCATTTCCCCAAAACGCTGACCACCGAACTGCGCTTTACCGCCTAATGGCTGCTGCGTAACGAGCGAGTACGGACCTGTGGAACGGGCATGAATCTTATCATCGACGAGATGGTGCAGCTTGAGCATGTAAACACAGCCAACTGTAACTGGATTTTCAAACGGTTCACCCGTGCGTCCATCATAAAGGATTGTCTTGCCATCATCGGAAAAACCGGAAGCACGCAAGGTTTCAAATACTTCATTTTCCCTCGCACCATCAAATACCGGCGTGGCAATATGCAGCCCTGCTTCATCTGGCTTAGGCATGCCATATTTATCAAAGTCATAGCCAATTTCGCGCAAACGCTTTTCAACCGTCGGGTCGTTGGCCTTTATCTGCATGCCGAGCTCGCGCACAGCCATGCCTAAATGCGTTTCCAAAACCTGACCGATATTCATACGGGAAGGAACGCCGAGCGGATTAAGAACGATGTTTACTGGCGTACCATCAGGCAGGAAAGGCATGTCTTCCTCGCGCATAACGCGGGAGACAACCCCCTTGTTACCGTGACGGCCTGCCATCTTGTCCCCGACCGTAATCTTGCGCTTTTGCGCTATATAAACGCGGACGAGCTCATTGACGCCGGGCGGCAGCTCATCGTTATTTTCGCGCGTGAAAATCTTGACGTCGACAATTTTACCAGCTTCGCCATGCGGTACGCGCAGCGAAGTATCGCGCACTTCACGCGCCTTTTCGCCAAAAATGGCACGCAGCAGGCGTTCTTCCGCCGTCAGTTCCGTTTCGCCTTTCGGCGTTACTTTGCCGACCAAGATATCGCCTGGACGCACTTCTGCGCCAATGCGAATGATACCGCGTTCATCAAGGTCTTTTAAAGCATCTTCTGCAACATTCGGCATGTCGCGCGTAATGTCTTCTGCGCCCAATTTCGTATCGCGCGCATCACATTCGTATTCTTCTATATGAATCGAGGTATAAATGTCCTCGCGAACCAGTTTTTCACTTAAAAGTACGGCATCTTCGTAGTTATAGCCTTCCCAAGGCATGAAGGCAACGATGATATTATAGCCAAGTGCCAATTCACCGTGGTCTGTAGCAGGACCGTCAGCAATCGGCTGATTTTTATCAACCTTATCCCCTTTATAGACGATTGGCACCTGATTAATGCACGTCCCCTGGTTAGAACGCATATACTTTTGCAATTTGTAGCGGTCATAGCCGCCGCTTTCCGTGCGAATGACAATTTGGTCAGCCGTAACTTTCGTTACCGTGCCGGCATTTTTCGCCAAAACCATGACGCCAGAGTCACAAGCAGCTTTATATTCCATACCCGTACCAACCAAAGGAGCCTGCGTGCGCAGCAAAGGAACAGCCTGGCGCTGCATGTTTGCCCCCATCAAAGCGCGGTTAGCATCGTCGTTTTCAAGGAATGGTATCATTGCCGTTGCAATAGAAACGACCTGTTTTGGCGAAACGTCCATGTAATCGACCGAATCAGCCGGCATGAGGCTCGTTTCTTCGTGGAAACGCGCCGTAACGCGGCTATTCTGGAACCAATCGTTTTCGTCGAGCTTTTCATTGGCCTGAGCGATAATGATATCGTCTTCTTCATCGGCGGTGAGGTAATGCACTTCGTTTGTCACGCGCTTATTAAGCTTATCGACTTTACGATAAGGTGTTTCCATAAAGCCAAACTGATTAACGCGCGCATACGTAGAAAGTGAACCGATAAGGCCGATGTTCGGACCTTCTGGCGTTTCAATCGGGCACATGCGGCCATAATGAGAGTTGTGAACGTCGCGGACTTCAAACCCGGCGCGTTCACGCGACAGACCACCAGGTCCCAAGGCGCTCAAGCGGCGCTTATGCGTCAATTCACTCAAAGGATTATGCTGGTCCATAAACTGAGACAGCTGACTTGAACCAAAAAATTCCTTTGTTGCCGCGACAACGGGACGAATATTAACGAGTGTTGTTGGCGAGAGCGATTCATTATCCTGCGTCGTCATGCGTTCGCGAATGACTCTTTCCATGCGAGAGAGGCCAATTCTGTACTGGTTTTGCAAAAGTTCACCAACAGAGCGGACGCGACGATTGCCGAGATGGTCAATATCATCAGTCGAGCCAACGCCATCCATGAGATTAAAGAGGTAGTTGATGGAGGACATGATGTCGCCGATTGTTATCGTACGATAATGGTACTCAAGTGTCGGCGAGCAAATCATCTTCATCGGCTTATCGCCATCTGTCTTGACGAAAAAGCAAATCATTTCGCCTTCGCCAAAAATGGCCTTTTCATCTTCAGGCGAAATTGCTTCGAGCATGCTCATTTCAACTTTGGTGTCAGCCGGCACGATAATTTCGCCCGTTTCATGATTGACGAACGGTTCAACGAGCTCATGGCCGACAAGACGCCTTTTCCAGCCGAGCTTGCGCGTAATCTTATAGCGCCCCACCGTGGCCAAATCATAGCGTTTAGGGTCGAAGAACAGGCCATTTAAGAGCGCCTGAGCATTTTCTACCGTTGGCGGTTCACCCGGACGCAGACGTTTATAAATTTCAATCAGTGCTTCATCTTTTGTCGTAGCACTGTCTCGTTCCATCGTATTGACGATGCGCGGATCATTGTCAAAAAGTTCCGCAATTGCCTGATTGGAGCTGATGCCAAGAGCGCGAATTAAAACTGTAACAGGCAACTTACGCGTACGGTCGATACGAACAGAAATGATATCATTCGTATCATTTTCCAGTTCAATCCATGCGCCGCGGTTAGGAATCAGCGTAGAGCTATATAACTGCTTGCCAGTAGGGTCGGTCGTCACGGCATAATAAGCGCCCGGCGAACGTACCAGCTGACTGACAATAACACGTTCTGCACCATTGATGATGAATGTCCCTGTTTCGGTCATCAATGGGAAATCGCCCATAAATACTTCTTGTTCCTTGATTTCTCCTGTTTCGTTGTTAATCAAACGCACATTGACGCGCAACGGCGCAGCATAGGTCGTGTCGCGTTCCTTACATTCATCAATGGAATATTTAGGCTCGCCCAGCGAAAAATCTTCAAATGACAAAACGAGATTGCCAGTAAAATCCTGGATTGGCGAAATGTCACGGAAAATTTCTCTAAGACCTTCCTTGATGAACCAACCATAAGAGTTTCTCTGGATATCCAGCAAATGCGGCATATCCATTACTTCTTTGATTTTAGCGTAGCTGTACCTTGTTCTTTTTCCTACAGGAACAGGTCTAAACAAAACTTTCACCCCTCAGCGCAATAAAAAAATAACAATAAACACGGGCTAAAGCCCGTTCGTATAAGCGGGAAAAAACATGGCTGCCAGATGGCTGCAACAATGACTTTCATCGCTTGGGCACATGACTAAAATAGAGGCATTGCCACCGTTACGATAAAAGCAAAAAAAAGGCAAGGCAGTCAATTACTTTCATACCTTGCTTTCTTCTTTTGGAAATATTTCATTGTCCACCCCACCTGATGTATTTTATTCGCAATGAAAAAACGGAAATTGCCAATAATTATAGCCATTATGTAATAACCAATTATAGCACGCTGAAATTTATTCGTCAATACATAAAAAAATTTTTATAAAAAAGGACAGAGACAAGGTCCCTGTCCTCTTGCAAAAATCAGACAATCTTTTCGCCGTGATATGTTTCGCCGCCAGCATCGGGTAAAATGCCGTACTTTTCCGTCCATTCCGATTTGTACTTAATCGCCTGAGCGTGAATACTCTGCAAAGAACTTTCTCCCAAAGTCTTGACGACTTTTGCAGGCATACCCAAAACGAGTGAATTAGGCGGCACAATGGTATTTTTGGTGACAAGAGCACCAGCACCGACTATCGAGCCTTTGCCGATTACTGCTCCATCAAGGACAGTAGCGCCCATACCAATGAGGCAATGGTCCTCAATCTTGCAAGCATGCAAAATTGCACTATGGCCAATCGTCACATAGTCACCGACGATGCAGGGCAAATCGTCTGCCACATGAAGTACGGCATTATCTTGAACATTGGAATATTTGCCAATCTTAATCGGCGCTATATCACCGCGTACTGTGGCGTTAAACCAGACACTGCTAAATTCGTCCATTTCGACATCGCCAATTACGCAGGCTTCATCAAAAACATAGGCTTTCTTATCGACAGACGGCATTTTTTTGTTAAACTCTCTAATCACTTAAAACACCCCTTCTGATATACATTTTCTTATGCGGAACCTTCCCCGCAGACGACTATTATTATACTCTTTGCGGCGCTCAAGTACAAGGCACGCCTTCTTTTCCAGCGCGAAGCATCTGTATCTCTTTTTGATAGCCCGCATCCTCATTAGGCGTCTCCAAAATAAACGGCAGGTCTTTTAAGACCGGGTGGCGCGTAACAGCCAATAAAGCGGCAAAGCCAATCTTGCCCTCACCTATTTTTTCATGGCGGTCTTTATGTGAGCCACATTCGTTTTTGCTGTCATTCAAATGAATGGCGCGCAAATGCTCAAGGCCAATTTTCGCATCAAATTCCTGCAAGACCCCTTCTAAATCGTGTACAATGTCATAACCGGCATCAAAGACATGGCATGTCTGAACCTCCCTAAAGTATGGCCAGTGAACGCACCCCCGTCTACGCTTCGCTAAGAGGCGGGAGCTTCCTGTTTCTGC
>JAHHSR010000060.1 GCA_020025075.1 Pectinatus sp.
GCCATTCATCTCCCACCTAAGAGGAAGGAGTCTTCTGGCGGATTATGATAAATTAAAATGATAGGTATTATTATATAATTATTTATTCTGGCGGCAATTTCTGTTTTTTATAATAAAAATGACTTTTATTTTTGGATAAATTTCACCATTTTTGCCGCTTACATGGTATAATTATATAATATAACTAAATAAAGGGGAGCTAATAGTGAGCAAAAAAATTACGGTTAACGATTTATTGGAAAAGCTCCAAAGACCACACCGCAAAATTACGCCGCAGCGAAAGATTGTCCTGCAGGTCTTTATAGATAACCCGAACGAACATTTAAGTGCCGAAAATGTCCATTATATCCTGCATAATCAAGGCAATGACATTGGCCTAGCTACGGTATACCGCACGCTTGAGCTGCTTGTCGAACTCACCTTGCTGCAAAAAATAGATTTTGGTGATGGCTGTCGCCGTTACGAGCTCAACACCAATGAGCCATCTCAGCATCAGCACCATCATCTCATCTGCCTGTCTTGCGGCAAGGTGGCCGAGTGTGTCGATGATTTGTTGGATAAGCTGGAGGCAAGAATTTTGGAAGAAAATGGCTTTTTGATTACAAACCATCAGGTGAATTTCTATGGCTATTGTGAGCAATGCCAAAAAGAGCACCGCAACATGCCCTTGGTGAAAAAATGAGGATTTTGTGTCTGGAGGCTCCTGTTGAAAAAGAGGTTTACCTCAAAATCATCAAGGAAATTTTGACGCTCTACCACATTGAAATTGATAGTTCTTTTGAACAATACGATTATGAAAGCATTACCTTTCAAAATGAAATAAAAAGCGATGCTGAGCTTCATATTGCCTCAAAAATCATCTTGAAAAATGGCGACAAAACCGATGCGGTGCAGCGCACTTTGGCGCATTCGCTGCCGCAAAAACCTTCTGAAATACATCGCCTTTTTAAGCTGAATCTGTTTTATTTATTTGAAGAAAAATTTGGCAAGGTTATTGCTCCTTGGGGCATTTTGCACGGCGTAAGGCCAACTAAAATTGTCCAGCGCTATCTTGAAGAAGGTCTTGCCCCCTCCAAAATAGAGGAAAAATTAGAGCGTGACTATGCTGTAAGCGCCTCTAAGGCAGCACTTTTGACCCGCATCGCCGCGCGCCAGATGCCCATTATCAAAAGCAGCGGGCATGATATGGTGAGCATTTATATCGGCATACCATTTTGCGTTTCACGCTGCCTTTATTGCTCTTTCCCTTCCAATCTGCTGCCGCAGGACCATGGCATAATAACCGCCTACCTTGATGCCTTGCAGCAGGAAATGATGGCAGTGTGCGAAATGCTTAAACAATATCATTTGAAGGTGCAAAGCATCTACATCGGCGGCGGCACGCCGACAAGTCTTCCTGCTGCTGATTTTGCCGCCTTGCTGGCTTTGACAAGAAAATATTTCGGCTCTGATTTGGCGGAATTCACCGTCGAAGCGGGCCGCCCTGATACGATTGACCTTGAAAAAATCAAAAGCATGCAGTCTTATCAGGTAACGCGCATCAGCGTCAATCCGCAGACGATGCAAGAACGCACTTTGCGCCTTATCGGGCGCAGCCATAGCCCATCTGATATAATACGGGTGTATGAGCAGATTAGGGAGCATACAACGGCCAAGATAAATATGGATACGATTTTAGGGCTGCCGTCGGAAACCATTGCTGATGTCAGAGCTACTTTTGAGCAAATCATAGAGCTTTCGCCCGACGATATTACAGTTCATGCTCTGGCCATAAAAAAGGGCTCGCGCCTAAAATTGTGCAAGAAGGCTATCAGCCTGCCAAGCGATGCCGAAGCCAGCAAGATGGGGCAGCTTGTCGAAACGCTTTTGTCAAGGGCGGGCTATCAGCCGTATTACCTTTATCGGCAGGGCTATATGAGCGGCCAGCTTGAAAATATCGGCTATTGCCGCGAGGGCGCTTACAGTATCTACAATATCGAAATCATGAGCGAGCAGCAGACCATCCTGGGCATTGGTTGCAACGCCTCAACCAAGGTCATTTTTGAAGGTGAAAATGGCAAATACCTTCAGACGGTCTTCAACCCGAAGGATTTAGATACCTATTTTTCTAGCCTGCCTTCATATATTGAAAAGCGCCGTGCGCTCGTCAAAGCGGCCTATGGAAATAAATAGCTAAAAGTGAGGTGAGTGCTGCTGCTTTGCAGCGGCCTTTATGTTAACGACAATACCACGCGGCACAAAAGATATTTTGCCAGGAGCAGTTGAAGACTGGCTTTATTTGGAAGGCAAAATAAGGGATATTTGCCGCCTATATCAATTCAAAGAAATTCGCACGCCGATGTTTGAGCATACGGAGCTATTTTTACGCGGCATTGGCGAAACGACAGATGTCGTGGAAAAGGAAATGTACACATTTACCGACCGGGGCAATAGGAGCATTACGCTGCGCCCAGAAAACACGGCTTCCGTCGTGCGCGCTTATCTGCAAAATAAGCTCTATGGCGATGGCAACGTGCAAAAGCTTTTTTATATCGGCTCGATGTTTCGCTATGACAAGCCACAGGCAGGACGCTATCGTGAATTTCACCAATTTGGCGTCGAGGCTATCGGCGAGCAAGATGCACTCATCGATGCAGAGGTAATCGCCTTTGCCGCGCATTTTCTTAAATCACTAGGGCTTAAAGATGTAGCCCTAAAGCTCAATTCTGTCGGCTGCCCGACTTGCCGTACGGCTTACCGCAAGCGCTTGCAAGATTTCTTCCGTCCCAAGCTGGAGCAGCTATGCGATGATTGCCGCTCACGCTTTGAACGCAATCCACTCCGCATCTTGGACTGCAAAAATGAAAAATGTCAGGCCGCTTCGGAAGGAGCCCCAGAAATCGTCGATTATCTGTGTGATGATTGCCGCACGCATTTTGAAAAGCTGCAGCAATACCTAAAAGTAGCAGGAGTAGACTTTTCTCTCGATGCTCGCCTCGTGCGCGGCCTCGACTATTATACCAAGACTGCTTTTGAGTTTAAGTATGAGCCACTTGGCGCACAAAGCGCCATTTTAGGTGGCGGACGCTATGACGGCCTCATTGAAGAATGTGGCGGTAAGCCGACGCCCGCTATCGGCTTTGCTACGGGATTAGAAAGAGTGCTGCTGGCGCTCGAAAAGCAAAATCTTTTGCCCCAAAAGCAGGAAAGCTGCGACATCTCGCTTATCGCTTTGGGCGAAGCGGCGCGCTCTTACTGCTTTGATATGCTCAATAAGCTCCGCCAAAAGGGGCTCTGCGCCAGAATGAGCTATGGCGATAAGAGCATGCGTGCTCAGATAAAGCAGGCCGACAAATCCAGTTCCAGGCTTGCCGTCATCATTGGCGACGATGAGCTTGCCAAGCAAATTGCCATCGTCCGCAATATGTCAGATAGCGAGCAAAAGGAAGTTCCTCTTGCTTCTTTGCTAGAAGAGTTATCGGCTGATAAATGATTTTGGTTGTTTAGCGCCATGATAGCATAGCGTTATGGTGCTTTTCAAATAAAGGTTGCCTTTATCCATGATGGAGGCAGGGAGCTTTATACACAGCTTCCATTGCTGCCGCTTTACGGCAAAATACCGCAAGAACGGCGGAAGTTAAGGCCTCACTTTGTGGGGAAGCTCTTTTTGAGCAGTTCACTATGATAATTATTGAGGTGGAATTTTAATGGAAACTCTTGAGGGCATGAAGCGGACACATCATTGCGGTGCTGTTTGCGAAAATGATGTAAAAAAAGAAGTCGTGCTATGCGGCTGGGTATCACGCCGTCGCGACCATGGCGGTTTAATTTTCGTTGATTTACGTGACCGCTCTGGTCTTGTCCAGGTAGTCTTTGCTGAAGACAAATTGGGTGCCGACAGCTTCCACAAGGCGGAAACATTGCGTTCGGAATATGTCATTGCTGTACGCGGCTTGGTATCTTTCCGTTCAGAAGAAACAATCAATCCCCATATGGAAACGGGCAAGCTTGAAGTCTACTGCGAAGAACTGCGCATTTTAAATACGGCGCAAACGCCGCCCTTTTACATTCAGGACAATCTCGATGTCGATGAAACGCTGCGCCTTAAATATCGCTATCTCGACCTGCGCCGTCCTGAAATGCAGAAAAATCTCATCTTACGCCATCGCGTAACGAAGATTATGCGCGATTACTTTGACCGCAATGGCTTTTTGGAAATCGAAACGCCGATGCTCACCAAGAGCACGCCAGAAGGCGCGCGCGACTTTCTGGTGCCGAGCCGTCTCAATCCGGGCAAATTCTATGCTTTGCCGCAGTCGCCACAGATTTTCAAGCAGATTTTGATGCTTGCTGGCTATGAAAAATATTTCCAAATTGTCCGCTGCTTCCGCGACGAGGACTTGCGTGCTGACCGTCAGCCTGAATTTACGCAGATTGATGTTGAAATGTCTTTCATCGACCAGGAATATATCCTCAACACAATGGAAAAAATGGTCGTAGAATTGTTTGACAAGGCTATTGGCAAGAAGATTCCTGAACCTTTCTTGCGCATGACCTGGCAAGATGCCATGGACCGCTTCGGTTCCGACAAGCCCGATTTGCGCTTTGGCATGGAACTGATGGATATTTCCGAACATGTGCGCGGCTCTGAATTTAAAGTATTTGAAACGGTGCTGCAAAAAGGCGGCCAAGTCAAGGCTATCAAAGTCGACGGCTATGCCGACATTCCGCGCCGCGAACTCGATGGTCTCGTCGAATACGTCAAAAATTATGGTGCCAAGGGCCTTGCTTGGATTCAATATACGGAAAATGAAGTTAAATCGCCATTCAAGAAGTTTTACAGCGATGAAACCTTCCAGAAAATTGCTGAAGCTACTGGCGCTCAAAAAGGTGATTTGCTGCTCGTCGTTGCCGACAAACCACTCGTCGTCGCTCAGGCACTCGGCGAATTGCGCCTAGAAATGGGCCGCCGCCGCAATCTCATCGACCCGGATAAGCTTTGCTTCTTGTGGGTTGTCGATTTCCCAATGTTTGAATACGATGAACAAGACGACCGCTGGAAGGCAATGCACCATCCATTCACAATGCCTTGCGCCGAAGATATTCAGTATCTCAAATCAGACCCCGGTCGCGTCAAAGCCATCGCCTACGATATGGTCTTAAATGGCGTCGAACTCGGTGGTGGCAGCTTGCGCATCCACGATAGCGAATTGCAGGAAAAGGTATTTGAAGCCGTCGGCCTAACACCTGAACAGGCACACGCCAAATTTGGCTTCATGCTCAATGCGTTTAAGTATGGCACGCCTCCACATGGTGGTATTGCCTTCGGCCTTGACCGCCTCATCATGCTCATGGCCAAGCGCAACTCAATCCGTGATGTTATTGCTTTCCCGAAAACGCAAAGCGCTTCTTGCCTCATGACGCAGGCACCTTCCGAAGTAGATAATAAGCAGCTGCGCGAATTGAGCATTAAATCGACCATTAAGCACGAAAAAAAGGAAACGGCTGAATAATTCCTTATAGGCAGTAAAAAATTAGGCGAGATTTTTCTCGCCTAATTTTTTGTAATGATAGCTTTTGTCTTAATAATTGCAAGGAGGAAGTTTTTTGCGCCTAGACGACGAAGTAAAGTATCTTAAAGGGGTAGGTCCTAAAAGAGCGCAGGCACTAAAGAGGCTCGGCATAGTAACAATATATGACCTTTTGAGCTATTATCCTAAAGGATATACGGACCAAAGCGAAATAACGCCAATTGCCAATCTTGAAGCGGGAACTATCGCTAACATTCGTGGTAGAATTTGCGGCATCAAGGAACAGATGACACGCAATCGCCTGACCATCCTCACGGCGTTTATTGACGATGGCACGGACGTAATAAGCGCTATCTGGTTCAATAAAAAATTTTTGAAGGAAAAGCTGCGCCATGGAACAAATATCTTTCTGCACGGCAAAATAGAATATGCCTATGGCGGCCAGGGACGCTGCTGCATGAAAAATATTACCTCATTTGAGATAGACCCGCAGGAAAGGCCAGTAAACTTTGTTCCTGTCTATGCCTTAGTGGAAGGAATTAAGGCAAAATTTCTCTGTGAACTTATGACGAATGCTTTTGCTGAGATTTCTCAAATTCCAGATGCCTTTTCGCCTGAGCTAAAAAACCGTTACGGGCTTTTAGCTAAGCGTGAAGCAATGTACACCCTGCATTTTCCCAAAAATAAAGACAGCCTTGCAAAAGCCAGATATACCTTAATTTTTGAAGAATTGTTCTTGCTTCAATATGGCCGCCTGCACATAAAAAGCTCTTACGTTTCTGATAAGAAAAATGCCCGTTGCCTTGCCAATGGCTCGCTCGTCGAACAGGTAACCAGCCTGTTGCCCTTTCACCTTACAAAAGACCAGCAAAAGGCATGGCAGGGAATATGCCGTGATATGGAAGCACCTTACTGCATGCAGCGACTTTTGCAAGGCGATGTCGGCTCTGGCAAGACCGTTGTCGCCCTTTTGGCATTGGCAAAAGCCGTTGAAAATGGCTATCAGGGCGCTTTTATGGCGCCGACAGAAATTTTGGCGCAGCAGCATTACCTGACTTTTGTCCAAATGCTAAAAGATACAAATATTACAATAGGTCTTTTAACAGGCAGCCTTTCATCTAAAGAGCATCGCCAGATAATCGAAGCGACAGCAAATGGCACTTGTCAGATTGTCATTGGAACGCACGCTTTAATTCAGGACAAAGTTTCTTTTTCTAATTTAGGATTGGTAATAACAGATGAGCAGCATCGCTTTGGCATTGAGCAGCGCGCCAGGCTGGGGGAAAAGTCCTGTTGTCAGCCAGATACATTGATTATGACGGCAACCCCCATACCGCGCACGATGACCTTGACCTTTTATGGTGATTTGAGCGTTTCATCCATTTACCACCTGCCGCCGGGAAGAAAGCCGATTCGCACCTTTTTGCGCACGCCACAGGCAAGGGATAAAATCTATCAATTCATTTTGGGGCAGATAGAAAAAGGCTACCAAGCATATGTGGTTTGCCCGCTCATTGCCGAATCGGATAGTATCAAAGCAGTCTGCGTCGAGTCGATTTACGAGGAGCTTGCAAATGGCATTTTCAAAGATGTTCCTTGTGGCCTATTGCATGGTAAATTGCCAGCCGAAGAAAAGGAGCAGATAATGCAGGATTTTGCTGCTAATAAGCTTAAATTGCTCATATCCACTACCGTCATCGAAGTAGGCGTCAATGTCCCCAATGCCTCGGTCATGGTTATTGAAGGAGCGGAACGCTTTGGGCTGGCACAGCTTCACCAGCTGCGCGGCAGAATTGGACGTGGCAGCGCACAATCATATTGCATTATGGTCTCTTACAACAAAAATGAAAACTCACAGCAGCGCCTAAAACTCATGGAAGAGGTAAGCGATGGCTTTGCCCTTGCAGAGGCTGACTTAAAGCTGCGCGGACCAGGACAGTTTTTCGGCTCATTGCAGCATGGCCTGCCAGACCTGAAAATTGCCAGCCTTCTTGATGACTTAGCCATTTTAAAACGGGCAAGAGAGTGTGCCGCCTATTGCTTTGAAGCACATCTAGGTGAGGAAGCGATAAAAAAAATTATTGCCCTGCAGTATAAGGAAGATTTTGCCAAATTTATGCGGAATTAAAGTTTAGTCATATAATTAGTTTAATTGTTAACTACTCCCGCTCATAGAGGCATGAGCTTCCTGCTTCTACGAGAACAACACTATAGTTCTAAAAGCTATGGCGACTTACACTATCTTTACAGGCGTAACTTTCCGCATTTCTTGCGATAGTTGTGATTTGTCGACTAGACGATTTATCCTACTAATATAAGACAAAAGCAATTGTATAGCTCAATTACTTGCGCATTGGCCATACCCACCTACTTTCCCAGCCTAAGAGGAAAAGTAGATTATATTAAAAAATAATAGAATGTATGGTCTTAATAAATGCATTGCTAAACATTAAATTAGGAACAAAAACGCCATCCATAACATCAATATGCAAATAATCTACCCCGGCATTTTCTAGTTTCCTAATATCATGTTTCAGACTTACCAAATTAGCACACATCATAGATGCCGATATTTTACCTCTGAACCTCCCACGACTAAAGTCGCGGGGTTCTTGCTTCAGTGACCAATGCTTA
>JAHHSR010000061.1 GCA_020025075.1 Pectinatus sp.
TTTTTGGAAAAGGATAATAGTTGTGTTTTTAAAGAATGATTGTTATATTTTACTATTTTTTAACTTAAAATGGATATAAATATTTTTATTTTAAATATAAAAATATTTTCTTTATTTAGCGGCATATAATTTATTATTGTTTAATATCTCCTAGATATGATATAATTTGAAAAAATTAAGAGTAAATATCAAAAAAAATAATAAATTCTCATCATAGTCTATTTATATTGCTACTTATTAATATAAATATGTATAGTCATGTCTTTATCAGTTTAGGAGGTAGTTTTATGCTGCACACAAGAAACACAATCAAAAAAGATGCAGAAAGATATTCTTTCAAGCCGGACAATTCATCTACACCTATTTTTGGCAGTCGTGAGAGCGACACGATTTTACCGCGCACGAAAATCGGCAAAAAATCCATGGACCCTAAAATTGCCTATCGTCTTATTTCTGATGAAATGATGCATGACGGCAATCCTCGCTATAATCTTTGCACCTTTGTGCAAACCTATATGGAAGAAGAAGCCAAACAAGTAATGTTTGATACAATGGCGACCAATGCCATTGATAAGGCAGAATATCCGCAGACGACAGAGGTAGAAAAGCGCTGCGTGAATATAATAGCAGACCTTTGGAATGTAAATCCTGACGAAGATTTTATGGGAACTTCGACGGTTGGTTCATCTGAGGCTTGCATGCTTGGCGGTATGGCCATGAAGTTCCGCTGGCGCAAAAGAGCACAGGAAAAGGGCATTGATATAACAGCCAGAAAACCCAACCTCGTCATCAGCTCAGGCTACCAGGTAGTTTGGGAAAAGTTCTGCGTTTACTGGGATATTGAAATGCGCCAGGTGCCGATGACGGACATGAACAATTTGACTATGGATGCGCAAAAAGCCATTGATTTGTGCGACGAATATACAATCGGCATTGTTCCGATTATGGGCATTACTTATACCGGTACTTTTGATGATGTAGTAGCCCTAGATAAGGCAGTAACTGAATACAATAAGACGGCAAAGCTGAGCGTTCCCATTCATGTCGATGCTGCTTCAGGCGGTTTGTACTTGCCCTTTGTCAATCCAGAGCTGAAATGGGATTTTCGCCTGAAAAATGTTGTCTCTATTTCTACATCTGGCCATAAATACGGGCTTGTCTATCCTGGCATTGGCTGGGTACTCTGGCGCGATAAGGAATTTTTGCCAGATGAATTAATTTTCAAAGTCGCATATCTGGGGGCATTTGAACCTACATTCCAAATTAATTTTTCCCGTTCTGGCAGCCAGATTTGGGCGCAGTATTATTTATTCGTCCGCTGGGGATTTGAGGGCTTTAAGGCCGTACATGAAAAGACGCGCGATGTCGGGCTCTTTTTGGCAAAGGGCTTGTGCTCATTGGGCATATTTAAGATTATCAACGAAGGAAAAAATATCCCCATTGTTTGCTGGACCTTAAAAGAGGAATGTGCCAAGGATAAAAAATGGGATCTTTATGATTTGGCTGACCGCTTGCGCTATAATGGCTGGCAGGTTCCCGCTTATCCGCTGCCGAAAAACTTTGAAGATGTGGCCATAATGCGCGTTGTCGTTCGTGCCGACCAGAGCATGGAACAGATGTCCCTGTTCTTAGGCGACCTGAAGCAAGCCTTAAGTGACCTTGATAAGGCATATATAGTTTCTCACAAGAAAAATGTCGATGAGGACGGCAAGGTAATTCCTGTTGGCTATACACATTAATAGGCTGTTTATCGGGCAGCGGATGCTTAGGCAGCCGCTGCCATGATAATTTATAAAAAATTCTTTTGGGGAGGAAAGATAATGGGAGCGAATAAAGATAACAGTCCTGCTAAAACACTGTCCTTATTTGGCTTTTTTGCCATTACGGCCTCTATGGTAATGGCAGTATATGAATATCCTACCTTTGCAACATCGGGATTTTCTTTGGTGTTCTTCCTGATTTTTGGCGGCCTTTTTTGGTTTATTCCCGTTGCATTATGCGCAGCAGAGATGGCTACGGTAGAGGGCTGGGAAACAGGGGGCCTTTTTTCGTGGGTCTCCAATACCGTTGGCGAGCGATGGGGCTTTGCGGCAATTTTCTTCCAGTGGTTTCAGATAACGGTTGGGTTCGTCACCATGCTCTATTTTGTTGTCGGAGCACTATCGTATGTATTTAATATGCCAATTCTCAATGAGAATCCGGTCATTAAATTTGTAACAGTATTGATTATTTTTTGGCTGCTGACGTTTTCTCAATTAGGTGGTACGAAATATACGGCCCGCATTGCAATGAGCGGTTTTGTGCTTGGCATATTGATTCCAGCAGCTCTTTTGATTATCCTTGCTATCGCTTATGTTTTAGGCGGCAATCCCTTGTGTATAAAATTTAGCGAGCAGGCATTTTTCCCAGATTTAGGGAATATTAATGGCCTGGTCATTCTTGTTTCATTTATTTTAAGTTATATGGGCGTTGAAGCCTCGGCGTCTCATGTCAATGAAATGAAAAATCCTGGCAGAAATTATCCGCTGGCGATGTTTATGCTCGTAGTAGTAGCCATTATCTTAAGTACGATTGGTGGCTTGTCCGTGGCCTCTGTTGTGCCGCTTGATAAGCTCAATCTCAGTGCGGGAATCAATCAGACGTTTGAAATATTGATTACGCATTATGGCGAAGGCTTTAAATGGATAGTGCGCATTATCGCAGCGATGATTGCTTTTGGGGCAATGGCAGAAATTAGTTCCTGGGTAGTAGGCCCATCAAGAGCCCTTTATGCAACAGCACAAAAGGGGCTCATTCCACCCATATTTAAAAAGGTTAATAAGAACAACGTTCCGGTGCCGCTCATCATGTTTCAGGGCCTTATAGTCACGATTTGGGCAGCAGTGCTCACTTTAGGCGGGGGCGGAAGCAACTTATCGTTTATGGCAGCTATTTCTATGACCGTCGTTTTATATCTGGTAGCATATATCTTATTATTTGTCGGTTATTTTATTCTTACATTTAAGCATAGCGACTTAAAGCGGATATATCATATTCCGGGCGGCATTCTGGTAAAAACTATCTTAGCAGGTGCAGGGCTTTTAACTTCGATTTTTGCCTTTGCCATTTCATTTTTCCCGCCGTCTAATATAAAATCAACAGGTGAATATGAAACAATCCTTATTATAGGATTTGTAATATCCATATTCCTGCCCTTTATTATTTATGAACTCCGCAACAAGAATAATGCCAATGACATTGTTCATGAACGGATTACTACGCAAAATGTTCATCCGCATCATTTCTTCTTCCATCCGCGCGGCAGAGGCGAATTTTTGATTAAACCGCATCCGGAAGATATTGTTGAACAGGATAAGCCCTCCGAGCAGAAAAAAAATAAATAGGCATAAAAAAAGGAAAATCTTTGATTTTCCTTTTTTTATGCCTATATAAAGAAGTTTTCGACAAATATTATTGGCATGAAAACTTCTCAACTGGCAGAGTTATTTTTTGCCTTGCAATAACACTTGCTTTAATCTATCTTCAATCTGGGCAAGCTGCCCTTCTGCTTCGGTGCGGCGGCGATGGCCTTCCTGCTGAATTTGCAGTGTTTCTTCAATTGTTGCAATGAGATTTTCATTGACTTTTTGTACCGTTTCAATATCGACAATGCTGCGTTCGTTTTCCTTGGCCACCTCAATAGACCCTTGGCGAAGCATTTCGGAATTGCGCAGCAAAAGCTCGTTGGTCGCATCATTGACGGAGTGCTGCAGGTCGAGCACCTTTTTTTGCTTGGCAAGGCCAATGGCGATAACCATCTGATTTTTCCAAAGTGGGATGGTATTATAGATGGCGCTTTGCAAGCGCTCGACGAGTGCTTTGTCGTTATTTTGGATGAGGCGAATTTGCGGTGCCGACTGGATGGCAATCGTCTTGCTGACTTTGAGGTCATGCACTTGTTTTTCAAAGCGGTCGAGTGTTTTTTCAAAATCGCTGACCACTTGAGCTGCCATGGGGTCGTTGGCTGCTGCGGCATCAGCATGCAGCTTGGGAAGGGTTTTTTCTCGCATTTCAGCAATTTTTTCTTCACCAGCCTTGATATAAAGCTGTAATTCCTTGAAATAAGAGAGATTTTTATCATAGAGGCTATCGAGCATGGCGATGTCTTTGAGAAGGGAGAGTTTGGCCTTTTCAAGCTCGCCTTGAATTTTATCGACTTGGACAGAAAGCTTGTCGTAAGAAGACCGCATTTTTTCCGCTTTGTTTACGAGTGAGCCGAAAAGGGGGATTTTCTGTAAAAAGCTGCCCTTATCGGTGCTGTCAAAGCCCTTTACCTTGACTAAAAGGTCGGAGAATAAATCGCCTACATAGCCGCTGTCTTTAGCGCGTACGCATGTGAGGACAGAGTCGGAGAAATCCGCGATATTTTTTTGTGCCGGGGCGCCGTATTGGATTAGTGCAGCCGTATCTAAAAAGTCGATATGTTCCTTTATCTCAGCTATTTTTTGCTTTTCTTGCGGTGAAAACTGCTCAAGTGATGCTTCATCTACAGCGGGAGAGACTTCTTGTGTTTTTTCTTGCAGTGCAGTTGATTGAGCTTTTTTGGCCTGCATCAGTTCTTGTAAATTTATTTCGTCCATAATACTCACTTTCCGTTTAAATATTGTTTGTCAAAATCATCAGAAGGCATGAAAATGTAGCGTATTCCTTCGATGAAACCGACGAGGCTAGGCAGTCCTGTCCAGCAAAATAAAATATAGAGTATACCCCAAAAATTTTGACATAAGTAAAACTTATGCGCGCCTAATCCCCCTAAAAAAATAGCTAAGCCGCCGGCAATAAGCTTCTTTTTCCATATTTTATGGCTTTTGCCACGACAATTATCGGGCCATTTTTGTCGGTAACAGCGCGGCCTAGAAATATCTTGATCAAAAGAGAGAAAATGGCTAATCAATTTTTCTAGTTTTTCGTTTTTTGTTTCTGCCGCAGGAGCTATGTGTTCATCCTTTTTGATGCCCTCGCTATCGAAGACTTGCTGCATGACATTAAGTTCAGAATCAATATCCATGATTTGTTCGCTCATGACTTTGGTAAATTGTTCCGTATAGGCTTCATCGAATTGGTTGAGCGCCTCTTTCATGCGCGATTTGATGTCAGATATTTCCTGGGCAGCAAGTTGGGTTTCCTCCAAAGCAATATATTTTTTGACCAAGAAGACAGCCCTATCTTGGTAATAATCGATGAAGCGGCGTGCCAGAAGAATTTTTTGTGGTTGCTTTTGCAGGTAATAGATAAAATTGCGCGCAATTTGTTGCATCTTTTGCAACTGTGCATGAAGCTGTGCATCGGATATTTTTACCATGGCCTGCTCGATAAAGTTGTAATCATTGACGGCTTTTGTGAAGAGTTCATTCAAAAAAGCCGCATTTTCTTCTTTTGACTTAGGTAAGGATAATTCGAGCGTATAATCGGAATGGGAGTCTTTTTTCCTTTCCAGAAAAAGCCCTGCCATACAGATAAGGACAAAAGCAATCCCGAAGATAAAATGAACGTCAATGATGGCAAAAAGCCCTCCTAACACTAAAAGGACGCCTAATATATATGTAATTTTCATGACGCTGCAGCTCTTCGCCAGGGCGAAAAAGCACCTTTCACCAACCTTTCTTTTATGATGAATTAAGCCCTAAATCCGGCTTGGGGGAAAGAAATAGTTCACTATATTGGATGATAAATAAAAATACGGCTATGAGAAAATAAATGCCCATAAAAGAAAAAATAATAAATTATTAGGCATTTTAGGCAATATATATATTTATTTTATTTAGTAAGAAAAATTGCGATTCGTAAAATTATTTAATTTTATTAATTGTATCATAGGCGCCAAAATAATACAATAAAGCCCCCATTGCCAAATGACAATAGGGGCTTTATTGTATTTATAAGCAGTATTTTAGAAAATACCTTGTTCTTTCATTGCTTCAGCGATGCGTTCAAAGCCTGCAATATTGGCACCAGCAACGAGGTCATAGCCGAGGTCATATTTTTCAGCTGCGTCAACGCTCATCTTGTAGATGGTGTTCATGATATGATGTAAGTGTTCATCAACATCATCTTTTGTCCAGACAAGGCGTTCGCTGTTTTGTGCCATTTCCAAAGCGGAAGTTGCGACGCCGCCGGCATTTACAGCCTTGCTCGGAGCTACAATCATTCCCTTTTGCTGGCGCAAGAAGTTGAGTGCGTCATTGGTAGTCGGCATATTGGCAACTTCAATGTAATACTTGATGTTGTTGGCGACAATCTGTTTTGCTTCTTCCATGTGGACATCGTTTTGCATAGCGGAAGGCATGACAACATCGGCTTTGACCGTCCAAGGTTTTTTGCCCGGGAAGAATTCGACGCCAAATTTATCGGCATAGTCTTTGACTTTATCGTGCCCAGAAGAGCGCATTTCGAGCAGGTAATTTATCTTTTCATCGGTAACTACGCCGTCTTTATCGTAGATGTAGCCATCAGGACCAGAGAGGGTGACGACTTTTGCGCCGAGCTGAGCAGCTTTTTTGCAGACGCCCCAAGCGACATTGCCAAAACCGGAAGCGGCAATAGTCTTGCCCTTGATGCTTTCGCCTTCATGTTCAAGAACATTTTGGAGGTAGTAAACGGCACCATAGCCGGTTGCTTCCGGGCGAATCAGAGAGCCGCCATAGCTCATACCTTTGCCTGTAAGAACGCCATTTTCAAAAGTGCCTTTGAGGCGACGATATTGACCATATAAGTAGCCGATTTCACGTGAGCCGACACCCATGTCGCCAGCCGGAACGTCAACATCAGGGCCGATATAGCGGTAAAGAGCCGTCATAAAGCTTTGGCAAAAGCGCATGATTTCAGCGTCAGACTTGCCAGCCGGGTCAAAGTCGCTGCCGCCTTTAGCACCGCCAATAGGAAGACCAGTCAAGGCATTTTTGAAGACCTGTTCAAAGCCTAAGAATTTGATAATGCCAGGATAAACATTCTTCTGGAAGCGCAAGCCGCCTTTATATGGCCCAATGGCACCATTGAACTGGAAGCGGTAGCCGATATTCGTATGATATTTGCCTTCATCATCCATCCAGACAACGCGGAAGGTAAACATGCGTTCCGGTTCGACCATGCGATTGAGCAAATCGAGTTTTTCATATTCGGGGTGACGGTCGATTACGGGACCAACAGAAGAAAGGACTTCTTCGACTGTCTGCACAAATTCTGGTTCATTACCGTGTTTTTTCTTGACGTTTTCGATGACACTCTGCAAATAAGCATTCATTACGATGAAACCTCCTAAAATTCGGCGAATCCGATAATTGGTTGACGCGGCGCAATTTCCGAAAGAATACGCGTCGCCTTTGAGGAACATCTTTTAGTTTATTAAAACTAAAATTCTTTCTACTTTTATTATAACTTTAGCATTGCAATTTTGAAAATTCACATATATTATATTAGTATAAGTAAAACAAATAATGCTAAATTTTAAGAAGGGTGCGCCTCAATGAACATCACACAAGTTCGCTATGTAATGGCCATTGCCAAAGCTGGAAATTTTTCTAAGGCAGCTGAACATCTTTTTATCACTCAGCCTGCTCTTTCTTTGCAGATTACAGCGCTTGAAAAGGAGCTGGGACTTCATTTATTTCATCGTACGTCAAAAGGGGTTTTTTTAACTGATGATGGGGAGGCATTTTGCCATTTTTCGCAGCCGCTTATGCGCGCTTGGGAAAATTTGCAAAAAAACATGGATTTGCGCCGCACGCATCCATCGGGACATTTGCGCATTGGTCTCGGCGCGCGTGCTTATGCCAATGGCCTATTTGAACCAATTGTCAGATTTTTTGATTGAAATTGCGCCGCATACTCGTGACTTTAGTCGTGAGTAAGGCGCAAC
>JAHHSR010000062.1 GCA_020025075.1 Pectinatus sp.
TAGTTGCGCCTTACTCATGACTAAAGTCACGAGTATGCGGCGCAATTTCAATCAAACCAAGAGCCATCTATAGCAGCACCAAGAGAATTATTGGAAGAACTATATTGACCAAGATCTAAATTGGTAAGTAACGTCCTCGTATTCTGAACGGTCGTATCTGGATAAAGAGAAGCCGCTGTACCTGCTGGAGGCTTAATGTCGTCCACTGTCAAATCAATGGTATTTGCTGCGCCGCCCTTGGTATTGTAGAGGCTGAAAGAATCGTTAACCGAGTCATATTGCGCTACGAGATTTAAGCCGGCATTGGTAATTTTGTTGGCTAAGTCATTTAGCGTCCCTTCCGCTAAATCGCGGTAGCTGAAGCTTATCTTCTTATAAACGACGGTAGTTTTTCCCGTATCGCTATTGGTAACAGTCGACCCATCGCGCAGCGTAAAGCTTATTGCCGCCTGGTCCATCTGGTCGCCTTTTAGGGTATATTCCTTGTCATCTATCTTAAAAGTCAGCGTATCAGAAGGTGATGTCTCGCCTGTCTTTGCCGTGAGCTTGACATCGGACATGCCGATGATGTCCGATAGCTTAATGCTCTTTGGTTCCTTTGGATTAGAACGCTTAATACTGCCTACTGTCTGCAAAAAGGCATTAGAGGTAAGCGTATTTACCGTTACCTGATGCGATAGGCAGGTCGCTCCGCCGCCTGCCGTCGCCGTGACCACGGAAGGGTCCGTGCTCGAAGTCTTCTTGGGCATCAGGCCGCTTGAAAGTGCATATTTAAATAGAGTGTTGTTTTGAAAATCACTGAGCTTTTTATACCAGCTATTATAGGCATCCTTTGTCCATTCTGCCTTTTGCTCTTTGGCTTTGAGCTGATCGTATTGCCGCTGCTGCGGAATCATCGCCTTTTTTACAAGTGACTGGATATCAAGACCTGAAGCCAAGCCCGATATGCCCAAGTCTCCACCGCTCATTCCCATCTAAAAAACCTCCCTTAAACTTTTTTATCAAGGAAACGCCCTTCCCATTCCTTGGCTCTGACCATTTCCTTGATTAAATCCTCTGGCGGAAAAGAGCGGATTGTCTTCATGGTATTCATATCGACCATGCTGACGCTCATCCTCTCAATTTCCTTATGCCAGATAAATTGCAGCTGAATATTCATCGAAGCCATCTTGTCATTTAAATCCTTCGTCAGCTGCTTTACCTTTTTCTCGTCAAGCCTTTTATTTTTTTCCGTCGCTTCTGCCGCAACTTCGTCAATTTTTTCTTGACTGCCGCCACGGCTAAGCTGCACCTTGCTATTTTTATCCACAAAAGAGTCCGCAGATGCCGCTGGAGCAGAAAAAGCGGCGGTATCAGATGTTATATCTCGCACATTGTTCATTATTTTTCCCTCCATAGACTAAACAATTCCCAATTATTGTGCAGTTTTTTTCATCAATGCGGCAAGAGCTTTTTTAAATCCATTTTGCTGCTCAGTGCCGATTTTTTATTTTCTTCTGTTATGGCCTCATAAATTTCGCCACGATATATCTTCACTTCGCGCGGCGCTTCAATGGCCATGCGTACATTACCGCCCTGCACTTCCGATATATGCACGACTATGTCTTCACCTATTGTTATATATTGCCCTGGTCGGCGTGTCAATACCAGCATTTTTTACTCCTCTTTCGCCTTGAGCAAATGAGCCGTAGTATAGCCGCTATTTTCCATGACCATCTGCTTGGCACGATGATTTTCCTGATTGATGATGATGGGTGCCAGCAAATTTGCCGTCATCTTGGCAAAGTCTCCCTGCGGAATGGTCAGAAGAGACAAGACCAAGACATCATCTTCACCTTTTATCGCCAGCTCCAAAAGCGTGTTATCATCTATTTCCAGCTCATAATCCGGAAAAAAGACAAACGGACTCGTAAGCAAAAATGCCAAATCCGGCGTCATTGTCGACTGCATAAATAAAAACGGCGATTGCTCATCACATGGTATCAAAACAAAATCATGCTCACTTTCAAAGGCGGGTATGCCATCTTTAAAGGTCAATATCTTGCTTTCATCTATCTCAATGTCGCCGAAACGGGTTGTCTTTATCTGCTTCATGAATTTCCTCTCTTCTTAGGCTTTTATGCTGTAATTGCCTGCTACCGTTACTTTGACCGAAGCATATTGCTTTACGGCCATCTGCACTTTAGCTGGTTTGAAATTAAAATTATACTTGCCTGGCTTTATATCAATCTGAATTTTTCCCGGCTTTATTTCTCCTTCTATTTTTGAAGGAATGACTGTAATCTTAGGTGGCGGCACATCGGCAAGGCGCAATTCGCCTTTTTTGGGGAGCATATTTTCCCAGTTCACATTGACAATGGCATCCGTCTTGGCACCATTTTCCATCACTTGGCGCCCTTGCCGCATACGCCTGGCGATGCCTGACTCGACGGCTTTTTTGCCCGCCTGCGCCAGCTTTTGTGACAGTGCTGCCGTCGTGTAGCAGCCCCAAGCCTCGCGGCAAGCCGTCGAATCAATTTCCACTTTTACAGGCGTGACGATGAGCTTATTTTGCGGTGCCTGATAAGTCCCCTTATCTTTAGGCTGTGAACAGCTGGCATCAACCTTGCCGCGGTCTGTTGTCATCTGCAGGCGGATATTCGTTATCTGCAAATCAAGATGAAGCATCTTTCACACCTCCCGACTAAAATCAGCGCAGGTAATCGGCAATCGACTTAGGCAAAACATCTTTGCTGATTGCCAAAGACATATTGTAAATCGTCTGCGCCGTAATCAGCTTTGTCATGAGCTTCGGCACATTGACGCCATTGACATTATTCAAATCCTGCTGAATGACGAGATTTTGCTGGTTCATCGTCGTGATGGTGCCATCATATGCCTGGTTGCGCGCGGCAAGAGCCGTCTGCTCTTGCAGTACGCGGTCGTGGCCTGCATTAGCAAGATGGATGCCGTCGCTTGAAAGCCATTTTTGATTGCCATTATTCATCTGCGCAACGACCGTCAAGAGATCATTTAAAACGGCCGTGCCATGCGAGGTGCCGAAAATATCGCTATTGCCAAAAACATCGGGGCCATTGGCGCTCACGCCGTCACAGACAACGTTTGTCGGGCCGCTTACCTTGACCATCGATATCTTATTGTCATCGCCCATATAGGTAACGACATGCTGCGCTACGGTATCAAAGGAAAATGTAAGCGGATTTCCTTTGGCATCTTTCGCAGCGGGCTCTGTTGCTAATCCAGTTTTGCGCAAATCAAGACCTGCCTGAGTAAGACCGCCATTTATCGTGTCAAAATACTTGTTAATAAAGCCTTTCTGCACGCTGGCATTAAAGGTATTTGCCTGGTCTGTTGTCAATGAGGACCCTTTAAAGTTTGTAACGGCGGCTGCATCTGAGGGTAAATTCAATATGGGCGGAGCCGTTTTAGCTGGCAGTACAGCAACCGTATTAATATCTATTCTCCCCACCGCATCAGCTGCCGTCACCTGTGTCTGCCCCAAGTTCAATTTATCCTTATAGCCATTTTGCACAAAGTCCTTGCTAAAGACATAGCCCGTGCTCGGGTCCAAATAATAAGTATTCCCGTCAGAGCCCGTCATGCTGAGCATCTGATTCAGGCTGCCTATCTGCAGGCCGCCCGGTTCTTTAGTCGGCACGCCATTTATCGTAACCGTCTTGCCGAAAAATGCCGACTGCGGGCCATCAAGCGTCTTTGCCAGCCCCCTATCAACCGTATTCGGCGACATCTTAAAGGGCATCGTCCTATCTTTTTGCCCGGCAAATAGGTATCTGCCGCCAACTTCCGTATTAGCCTGGTCAACTACCTGCTGCATGATGGCCATGAGCTGCTTTGCCGTCGCCTGATTATCGCTCAGCGTATTAGTGCCATTGGCTGCTTGGTTTGATTGCTGCACTACCGTTCTTAATTCGCTGACGATATTGGTGAGGGCATTATCCGTTCCCTTCATCCAGGAAAGGCCGTTTTTGGCATTATCAATATACTGATTATTTACTACGTCATTATTTACATATGTCAGATATTGGCAATAATCAACGGGATTGTCAGATGGCCTGTTCAAAAGCTGCTGCGTCGCATTTTGTTCCACCAGCTTTGCCTGTGTCTGATAATTTCCATTGATAGCATTTAAGTAATTGCCAACCATCATCGTGCTGCTAACTCGCATCTAATTTATCCCCTTCCTACCATGCCGGTGCCATTAATCAGTTTATCGAGCATCTGGTCCATCGTCGTCAATACGCGCGAACAAGCTGAATAGCCTTGCTGGAATTTAATCATGTTCGTAAGCTCATCATTCCAGTTGACGCCGGAAACTGATTGGCGCATATTTTCAAGCTGCGTGACCACAGCCTGCATCTTCGTCACATTCTGGTCGGTAACATTTGCATTCGTGCCCAAGGTGACCATTGAATTATTATAAAATGAATCCAATGAGTCATTTTGGGTCGGACTAAACGATGTCATCGTGCCATCTGCCGCTACGGCCATGCCAGAAACCTTTCTTACCTCGCTATTGATTACAGCCTTTGATAAGGAAGTGTTAAACAGATTGCTCAGCGTAACAGCATTATCGCCATTTGCGGGACCTGCCGTACCATTATTAGCTGGTATCCTATGCTCATAATCGACATAGTTGCCATCAGCATCGACGCAGTCCCCTGGCACAACTTGGTGTCCATTATGGTCGGTATAGCCATCAGGCGAGACGGGATTGCCATTTTTATCAGTAAAGTTTTGCGTGCCCGTAAAAATATTGGCACCTTTGGCAGCGATATAATTTATGCCGTCAGGACCCATAATCTTCTCGCTGACATTGAGCGCGTTGATGATATTGATGCCCCGCAACTGCACTTTTTCCTTATTGGTAGCATTTTTTCCCGGCATAACTTCAACATACGATGTTTCAAAATCCTTATCCAGCTGCTTATACTGCCAAGAATACTGCACCGTATTATCCCCGAAGAAATTCGTATCTGTCGTTCCCTCACCATTATTGGCTCCGTCAATCCCGTAGCCTTCCTGGTGCTGGGCATTAAATGTCGTGAGGAAAAAAGCGGAAAAATTAGCCAATTTATCAATATAGGTCTTATCTTCGGCCACGCTATCTTGAATGGCTTTAACCTGACCGCCCGTCGGACTGAAAATCGTTCCCGTTTCTTTAAAGATGATATTGTAATCCGTGATGCCATAATCTTTATTGTTTTGCTCTTGCACGCCAAGCTGCAAGTTAGAGCGCCCATCGACGAGCACGCTGCCATTACTGCTGACGGCATAAGCGCCGTTTGATTGTTCGACAACATTGATATTCAGATATTTAGAAAGCTTGTCGACCAGAGCATCGCGCTGATCGCGCAGGGCATTGGCCTTGCCGCCAGTAGCCTCGCGCATGACAATGTTTTTGTTCAAATCGAGGATTTGCCCCGTAATCTGATTTATCGTCGTAATATCAGCCTGCAGCTGCTGATAATTGGTGTTAATCTGCCCTTGCACTTTCTGCGCCATGTCATGAATCTTATCGCACATCGTCTGCGCCGTATTCCTGACATTGATGCGATTATCCGTGGCATCTGCATTGGTAGAAAGCGTCTGCCATGCTTTCCAAAAGCTGTTGATGGAGCTTTTTAGGCCAACGTCCGTGCTATTTACCTGCGAATCATTAAAAATATTTTCCAAAAAATTATAATTTTGCTGGCGCTGATTATAATATTCTTTCTGCGAATTATTATTCCAATAATGCTTATCCAGAAAAATATCGCGAATTCTGCTTATCGAAGCAGCATCAACGCCGGAGCCGACATATTCACGCCCATAAAGACCATAAATTTCATCTCCCGCCGTAGGGACCATATTGACTTCTTCGCGCGAATAACCCGGCGTAGCATCATTACTTAGATTCTGCCCTACAGTACTGAGGGCGAGCTGATGCGTCTCAAGGCCGCGCACCATCGTATTTAATCCGGCAAATGTAGATCTCATCTTTTTCCCTTTCTATACGCTCTGGTCAAAAATTTTTAATTTGGTATCAGTTTTGTCGTTGCCGCCTTGGCCATAGGAATTGCCAGCCGTCGAGCAAGTCATGAGGTTAATGTTAAAAGAAATGAACTGCAGCTTGTTCTTTGCCAAAGCACTGTTTTCTTCTGTCAGCGCCTTTACTTGTCGCCGCAAGCCCCCTAAACTCTTTTCATCATTTTCACCTCTTGCCGCGAATTTTTCCAGCATTCGCTCTTGGCGGCTCAGCTTCATGAACAGCTGTTCCATGCGCCTATTTATTTCCTGCATGGACTGCGGCCTTTCATCGAGCAAAAGTTTCTTTTGCTCCAAGAGCAAATCACACATTGACTGATAATCGGCAAGCTGCGTTTTTAAAAGCAATTCGTAATTATCCATTTTTCATGCCTTAAAATCATATTCGCGCTTTTGCTGCGAAAACTCCTGTACGCCATTTTTGCCATAATCAGGCTGGGCTTGTATGCCTGTCAGCTTGTTGAGATTAATATTGACTGCCGTCAGCGCCCCCTGCAAAAGCATCATGTTATTTTCATTTATCTTTGTCGTCTTTTCAACCAGCAATGAAAGCTGTTCATTGGCTTTATTAAAAGCGTCTTTCTGCTCGGCAGGGCATAAGAGAAGCAAATCGCTTGCCTTATTGATTCTCTTATCTCCCGCTAGCGGCAGCAAGATTTTTTGACGCTGCTGCTCAAGCTCCATTACCTGCTTCATAAGCTTTTTTTCACGCTCGACAATTGCGCTGAGCTTTTCCATATCAATTGCCAGTATTACCTGACGTTTTTCCTCATTGAGAGAATAAAGCATCTGATAGGCGACAATAAGTCCATTTATATTTTTTATGAGTTCTTGCCACATCTTTTATTCCCCGTTAATTAATAGAAGATGAAATTATCAATAATTTGCTTTGCCAGTTTTTGAGCATCAACCTGATAGGTGCCATTTTCTATCTGCTTGCGGCAAAAATCAACTTTTTCTTGACGCACAGCGGGCATCTGGCGCAGCTTTCCCAGATAAGAGGCAAAATCTCTGCCCTGATTGGACAAGACAAACTCATCGCGGCCTCGTGCCTGCGTTTGATTAGTTCTTGCCTTGCCCTGTGGCATTGTTGCCACATAAATACTGCTTACCGCTTCAATGCGGCCGTTATTGCCAACCATATTCTCACCTCACACAAAATGCCGATACTTAACCTTACAGTTAAATATCGGCATTTTTGACAATATTATTAAGGGGTTTACCCCCCTTTTTCCACGTTTTAACGTTCTTCCGAGTACATTCCACGGCTCCTGCCGCTTTTTATGATAGGTTCTTTTTTGGGCACTGGTTTAGGTACAAGCTCAGCAGCCTGCTCCCGCAATTCCTGAATGCATTTTTTGCAGTAAGTCCCTTCCGTAATAAGCTTGCCACAACGAGCGCACGGATACTGTATTTCACCCTTGCCGATAAAAGAGCCGGAACGCATCATGCGCATAATGGTTCTTTCCTTGACACCTGTATCTTCAAAAATCTGCTTTATCGTGCTGCCCGGATGGTCACGCAGGTAGTCAGTAACTAGCAATTCCGCTTGTTTTTCCTTTTCCATGCAATCGGGACAAAGCCCAGAGCCTGCATCTAAAAATATTTTGCCACATTCGGGGCAGTTTTTCATAGTTGCCATTTCTTTCACCTCAATATTTTTTGCCGCATTCTGGTAAACTGTTCTTGCCTTTGAACCTCCCCCACTTATAGAAGTGGGAGATTCTTGAGAAGTCTGATACACGAA
>JAHHSR010000063.1 GCA_020025075.1 Pectinatus sp.
TTCTTCGTTGGATAGCCCTTATAGCCATCTCTATATACACCTTTCGGTATATACTAACTGTATATAGTTGCGCCTTACTCACGACTAAAGTCACGAGTATGCGCCGCAATTTCAATCAAATGGCGTATTTGCTGCAATTTGTTTCAAGTCATTCGTATATTGCGTTGAAAGTTTAGTATTGCCCAAGAATACGCTAAAAGCCGTTTGCGAATCTTCAATATTGGCATTGTACTCCATGACAGCGCCAGCAGTACCAGATATAGCCGCTTTCAGCATGTGGAGACCAGTGTATACACCAGTGGTAATCATACCCAAATTTGTTAATTTGCTAGACAATGAAGTATATCCACTCGTTCTGCCAGCAGCTCTTTTAGCTTCTTGAATTGAGCGAATTATTTCTTGCATTCGGCTGACAAATTCTTCATTTTCCGCCGAAATATGTACTTGTATCGTGTTGTTGCCTGCCATTTTTTCACTTCCTTTTGTTAAAAATTGGTACTAATTGTTAAAAATTGGTACTAAAAAACCGCCTAGCCTTTACTAAGCGGTTCAATTGTTATTTACTCATGTGTATAAGCGCTTTGAAAATGCCGTTCCAATACTCGGCTTTTTTTAAAGCATTGCGGTGCATCATACTATCTTTCTTTACTCGTAATTCGAGTAACTCTATTGTTACTATAGGGTCTCTTGTATCTTCTACATTTAATTTTAATTCTACTTTATTAACATATTCCTTTTCCTTTGTGGTAGATGTCTTAGAAGCTGTAACGCCGCCGACGATTAGTCCGGCTCCCCCCGCTAAAGCATTCCCTATTACCGCCCCAGCAAGTTGGCTGCCTCTATTGACTTTAGTAAGTACTTTCGTTTTTTTATCTGTTACCTCATTAATCTCGGCAGAAACAATCTGATCTTTATTAAAAAATCTAGTGCTGAGATTATTAGAAGATTTTTTGATTATAAACACATCTTGCCTGTCGTGATCAATAGCAACTAAAGATTTATTGTCAGATATGCAATCACCAACAGTAAAGCCGCTATAAAGTTTTGTGATAAATTTAGATGATTTTTCATCTATGAGCCCGAGTTTATCCTGCGTACAATCCTGAACTAAATGGATATTAGAACTACCCATATCGTAAACCTTGTATTTGTTGCTAAAATGATTTCTTCTCAAAGCTGCTTCTAAATCATTATTAAAATTCTTATTTTTAATAATAAAATAGGCAACAATTGCAGCAATCAATAATACCAAGCAAATCAAAAACCATACCAAGTCAACCACCCCTATGTTGTTTTCTTCATTATATCATAAACATAGGGTATCAATCATTAAGCCTCATTTGTTTGAGCATAGGTTTCAGCTCATCATAACCACCGAAAGCGCCACTGATGCCGGCAACAACGCCTTCGATAAAATTAGCCTGGTCGTTCATTTCCTCGCAAATAATTTTTTCATAGAACAGCCGTACTTCTGCCATGCTATATTCTTCCATGATTTGCTTTTTGGTATGGCCCGCTGAAATTAGCTTTTGCAATACGGCATAAGGGGTTACTTCTTGCTCGGCATTATCTTGCTGAGGCGATTGGTAAAAAAATCCTTGTTAACTTCAAAAATCGTGCGGCCAAGGGTAATCGCATCATCGATCATGAGCGATTCAATCCATTCATTGTCTTTATGGGCGGCTGCGCTCATCAAAAGGGGTTTTGGCTATTTTTTATTGCTATCAAAGCGCGGGATATGATACAATCTTAGAAAAGTAAAAAGAAAGGACTTTGCCAAAACGCTTCTTCTTTTAAACTGGCATTATATTTTTCTACGCGCTTTGGCACATATTACGCTTATGACTGATGACAATGATATTCAAATTACTATCGATGATATCAAAAATGCTGTACAAAAGTATCAGTCGAACGCTAACCTTGGCTTAATTCAAAAAGCATATGATTTATCCTATGCCGCTCATTTTAACCAATGGCGCGCCTCCGGCGAGCATTATATCATCCATCCCCTACATGTGGCCTGGATTCTTACGGGCCTTCATATCGACGAGGTAACCATTGCAGCTGCGCTGCTACACGATGTCGTCGAAGACACCACTTTTACAATAGAAGAAATGCGCGAAAAATTCGGCGATGAAGTGGCTCTGCTCATCGACGGCGTTACCAAGCTCAGCAAGATTCACTTCCAGTCGCGCGAAGTGCAGCAGTCAGAAAACTATCGCAAAATGTTTTTGGCTATGGCGCGCGATATTCGCGTCATTATGATTAAACTGGCGGACCGCCTGCACAATATGCGCACGCTAAAATACGTTCCTTTGGAAAAGCAGCGCCGCATTGCGCGCGAAACGCTCGAAATCTATGCACCACTTGCCAATCGTCTTGGCATATCGAGCATCAAATGGGAGCTTGAAGACCTTTGCCTGCGCTATCTTTATCCGGACGAGTACTACGACCTCGTAGAAAAAGTCAAGCAGAAGCGCCGCGAGCGCCAGCAATTTGTCGATGACTCGATTGCCAAAATGCGCACGGAAATCGAAAAGGCGGGCATTCACGCCGATATTCAAGGGCGCGCCAAGCACTTTTACAGCATTTGGCGCAAGATGAAGCGCGACCATAAGGACATCAGCGAGATTTACGACCTTTCCGCCGTACGCGTATTAGTCGATACAGTGCAGCAGTGCTATACTGTCTTAGGACTTTTACACAATATCTGGAAGCCGCTTCCCGGCCGCTTCAAGGATTATATCGCCATGCCCAAAAGCAACGGCTATCAATCCCTTCACACAACCGTCCTAGCCTCTAACGGCTATCCACTTGAAATTCAGATAAGAACATTCAAGATGCACCAAGTTTCCGAATACGGCATTGCCGCCCATTGGAAATACAAAGAGGCGGGAAAGAGCATCGAAGCTGATACTTCCTATGACAAAAAACTTGCCTGGCTGCGCCAGCTCATCTCGCTCCAGCAGGAACTCAACGACCCTAATGAATACGTGCAGGCACTCAAAGTCGACATTTTCGCCGATGAAGTCTTCGTCTTCACGCCGCAAGGTGATGTCATTGACCTGCCGAAAGGCTCTGTCCCGATTGACTTTGCCTATCGCATTCATACCGACATTGGCAACCACTGTGTCGGTGCAACGGTAAACAGCAAGATTGTCCCGCTTGAATACAAGCTTAGAAATGGCGATATTGTTTCCATTATCACCAATAAGCAAAACAATGGCCCCAGTCCTGACTGGCTAAATATAGTCGCTTCTTCCGAAACGCGAACTAAAATCCGCCAGTGGTTCAAAAAGCAGCGCCGCGAGGAAAATATCTCGACGGGGCTTGAGCTCATCGAAAAGGGTATCAAGCATTTAGGGTATGACCCTAAAGAGCTTCTAAAGGACAACCGCCTTGCAACAATAGCACAGAAAATGAATCTGACGGCCAACGACCTTTTAGCCTCGCTCGGCTATGGAGGCCTCACCATAAACGGCGTCATTTCACGCCTTATCGAGCTTCATAAAAAAGACATGCAAAATCTCATGCCTGCCGACATTTCTCAGCTGCTGCAAAAATTAAAGCCCCAGCCGGGCAACACCACGGCCTCGCGCCACAGCCACGGCATCTTGATTAACGGCGAAGGTGGTTTTTTGGTACATCTAGCCCATTGCTGCAACCCCATTCCCGGCGATGCCGTCATCGGGTATATCACGCGAGGGCGCGGCGTTTCCGTACACCGGGCAGACTGTCCCAATGTCATCAATGACAAAAATGACCTTTCGCGCATCGTCGATGTCAGCTGGGATGTCGGCCTAGATACTGTCTATACTGTAACGCTTGAAATTGTCTGCAATGACCAGCCGGGCGTCTTGAACAATGTCATGTCCATTCCCACCGAATCAAAGCTCAACATAAGCTCTGTTTCAACCCATGTCGACCGCAAAAAACACACGGCAATCATTTATATGGGCATCGATGTCAAGAGCATGGTTCAGGCCGAGTATATTATGACCAAATTGCGCCGCAGCAAAGATGTCCTAAAAGTCAGCCGCTCTTTGAGCAATTACCGCGGCAATAACGAAAAATAGCAATATTACGGAAGGAGAAAGCTGGCAAACGCCAGCAGTTTCTTAAATGATTGTCAAAAGTTTTACCAACGGCCCTCTACAGGAAAATTGCTACCTTGCCATTGACGAAGAAAGCCGCGAGGCTGCCGTCATCGACCCGGGCTCCCAGGCAGATGACCTCATCGGCTGGATAAAAAGCTTTGATTGCCAGATAAAATATCTTTTGAATACACATGGTCACAGCGACCACATCGGTGCCAATGACGCCATCTGCCAGGCATTTGACGTAAATATTGGCATTGATACGCTGGATTTGCCCTTTTTGACAAATCCAGAGCTCAATCTTTCCGCTTATTCGGGCCTTCCTTTTACTTGCCAAGCGCAGGCATACTGCTTTTCTGAAAAGAAACCGCTTCTTCTCGGCAAAAAGGAGATTGCCATTTTAAGGACGCCGGGACATACACCAGGCGGCGTCTGCTTTTTGGCAGATAACGTGCTTTTAGCCGGTGATACGCTTTTTGCCGGCTCCATCGGGCGCACCGATTTACCGGGCGGCTCCATGGAAAAAATGCGCGAAAGCCTCACGGAAAAAATTATGCCGCTTTCAGATGCAATCATCGTCTATCCGGGCCACGGACCACAGACGAGCATCGGTGAAGAAAAAAGGTATAATCCTTATCTGGCCCAATAATTTAATGAAGGTGCTCTAATTGCGAAAAAGATTCGCTTATGCGACAAAAATTGGCAAAATTTATATCACCGAGGAATCATCTTCCATCGTCAGTATCTCCTTTAACCGCATCAACGAACCGGTTTTGGAGGAAGAAACGCTCTTATTGCGCGAGGCGAGCGTACAGATTGATGAATATCTCGCCGGCAAGCGCAAAAAATTTGCCTTGCCCCTCAAAGTGCACGGCACGCGCTTTCAAGAGCGAGTCTGGAATGAACTGCTAAATATTCCTTACGGCGAAACGCGCTCCTATCTCGATGTCGCCAAGGCCATCAATAGTCCCAACGGCTCACGCGCCGTCGGCATGGCCAATGCCAAAAATCCCATCATTATTTGTATCCCGTGCCATCGCGTCATCTGCAGCGACCAAAAACTTGGCGGCTACAGCGCTGGCGGGGAAAAGGTAAAGCGCTACCTGCTCAATTTGGAAAATTTATATAAATGATTTCACCTGAAAGAAGGAAATGTCTTGCTTTATAAGGCAGCTATCTTTGATTTAGACGGCACATTGATAAATTCACTTGACGATTTAGCTAATACGGCCAATCTCGTCTTGCAAAAATATGGCTTTTCTACCTATGAAACAGCTGCTTACAAAAAAATGGTCGGCAATGGAATCCATAAACTCATGGAACGCGCCTTGCCGCAAGGAACGGAAAAAAAACTCATCGACAAGGCTTTTGACGAATTTCTCGCCTTCTACGCCGAGCATCAATTCGATTACACGGCACCATATGAAGGCATTCGAGAAATGCTCGAGCTTCTAAAAAAAAGACAGATAAAACTTGCCATTTGCACAAATAAGGAAGAAAAAGCCGCCCAGAAAATCGTCGAAAGATTTTTTGGCAGGGATTATTTCTTTGCGATAAGCGGGGATAAGCCCGGCTTTTTGCCCAAACCTGACCCCAAAAAGGTCTTATCAATTGCAGCGCAAATGAACCTTTCGCCCGAGGAAATAATCTATGTCGGCGACTCCGATGTCGATATGAAAACGGGCCTTAACGCCAAAATGCTTCCCGTCGGCGTATTATGGGGATTTCGCTCGCGCGAAGAACTGCTTGCCAACGGCGCAGCCATCCTGCTTGAAAAGCCTTCCGAGATGCTGCAAAAAATTCAATTCAAATAAAAGGCGCCCTTTAGAGAATATCTAAAGGGCGCTATCAATTAACACGAGGTAAATATGCAAAAGAAACTGCCCGTCAAAAATGGCGAACAATATGAAATTACAATAACCGGCCTTGGACAAAGCGGCGAAGGTGTAGGAAGAAAGGACGGCTTTACGGTCTTTATCCCCGGTGCCTTGCCAAAAGAGAAAGTCATCGCCAACATTAAGGCCGTCAAAAAAAATTACGCTTTAGGAAAACTTGAAAAAGTGCTGCAAAAAAGTCCCTTGCGCACAAATCCGTCCTGTCCCCTTTTTGAAAAATGCGGCGGCTGCCAGCTCCAGCACCTTTCGTATGAGGGCCAGTGCCAGCTAAAGGAACAAAAGGTAAAAGATGCGCTCGAACACATCGGCGGCTTTAAAGGCATTAAGCCTTTTCCGATTATTGCCGATGCGAAAAAGTGGCGCTACCGAAATAAGATGATGTTCCCGATTGGGAAAAATAAAAACAAGAAGGCGATTATCGGCTGTTTTGCCGCCGGTACCCATCAAATCATCGACACCAAGGACTGTCTTATCCAGCAGGAATACAATAATAAAATTGCCGCCGCGACACGAAAGCTTATCGATTCCTTCCACCTGCCCGTCTATGACGAGGACAAAAAAACGGGGCTGCTCCGCCATGTTGTCGGCCGCGTCAATCGCCAGACGAAAGAAATCATGCTCATCTTGGTCACGGCCCAAAAGCAGCTCGTCGGCAAAAATAACATCATCAAATTCTTGCGCCAGGAATTGCCGGAAGTTACAAGTATCTACCAAAATCTCAATCAGATGAACAACAATGTCATCTTGGGAGAAAGAAATATCTTGCTTTACGGTAAGGAACACATCACCGAACGCCTCGGCACGCTCAATTTTCTCATCTCGCCTTCATCCTTCTTCCAAGTAAATACGGCACAGGCGGAAAAGCTCTACCAAAAAGCGCTCGAATACGCTGGCCTCAAAGGCGACGAAACCGTCATCGACGCCTATTGCGGCACGGGAACCATGACGATGTTTCTGGCCCAAAAGGCCGCCCGTGCTATCGGCATCGAGATAAATCACGAGGCAATCATCGACGCCAAGAAAAATGCCCGCCTCAATAAAATTGAAAATGCCGAATTCATCGACGGCGACTCAGCCAAAATCATGCCGCGCCTTTATCGAGAAGGACTGCGCCCCGACGTCATCGTCACCGACCCGCCGCGCAGCGGCTGCGCACAAAATGTCCTCAAAATTTTTGCTGACATGAAGCCACAAAAAATCGTCTACATTTCCTGCGACCCGGCCTCCTTGGCGCGCGACTGCAAGTATTTGGATACGCTTGGCTACAAAATAAAGCTCGTGCAGCCAGTTGATATGTTCCCGCAGACGGCACATGTGGAGACAGTAGTACTATTATCCAACCTTAATGTAAAAGCACATAAATGTTGAAATAGAGCTTGATGAACTTGATTTAAAGTAAAGCAACATATACTCAAATAAAAGAGTATGTACTAGAAAAATTTGAGATAAACGTTTTTAATCTATATATTGCATAGATAAAAAGAAAATGCTGCTTAAAAGTAAACATAGCAAAAAGAAGAAGCCATTATGGATGCTTTAAAACATTGTGAACGCACCCCCGCCTACGTTTCGCTAAGAGGCGGGAGCTTCCTGTTTCTGCGAAAACAGCACCATTTCTCCTAA
>JAHHSR010000064.1 GCA_020025075.1 Pectinatus sp.
TTTAACCTAACGAGCAAGAAGTCGCCCACCTCTATAGGATAATATAATAAGTAGATATATAAAAATAAGAGTAAAAATATACTAGCTGAAGACCTAAGAAAAAGAGAAATAGCATAAGTAAAAAGAACCGTAGGAACTACGGGGATAGCTTGGTAAATATAGTTGGCTAACAAAAGCAACTACTTCCCAAGAAGAAGCTCCCACTTCAAAAAGTACGAAGTAATTTTAAGTGGGAGAGGTTCACTAGTATAATTCTTTGAACTCCACGGCTTTAGTCGCAGGTGGTTCAGAAATAAATATAAAGTTAATTTTTCAGGGGATTTTGTATATGCATATTTATCGCATCAATTCATTCAATCTTATTAAATCGCTTTCGCTTTCCTTGGAACTTTTATCGAGCAACTTGAGCTATCACCATTGGCGCGTTGCCATCATTGCCATTGCCATTGCCAATGAAATGGAACTGCCCTATCAGCGCAAGACGCGCCTTTTATATGCTTCTCTCCTGCATGATATCGGCGCAGCGTCTTCTGATTGGAACTCAAAGCTCAACTTGCGCTATAAAAACCTCAAGGAAAAAATCGTACAAAAACGCTATTTGGAGCATGCCTATCGCGGCTACCTGCTCTTAAAAAAATCGCGCTGCTTTCGTGACTTGGCTGATATTGTCCTGCATCATCACGATGAATGGGAAAAGACAAAGGATGAAGACATTTCACTTGAATCGCGCATTTTGCACGTGGCAGACCGCATAGAGGTTTCCATAAAGGCAAATGAATACATTCTTTTGCAATCAGATGATATCATCAAGAGAATCTGCTCTTATAGCGGTACGGTCTTTCAGCCCGAGGTAATCGAAGCTTTTGTGCAAGCAGCTCGCAAGGAAAGCTTTTGGCTAAATATTGTCGAGCGCTCCTATGAAAAGGTTTTTGAAAAAGAAAACTGCTATTATGGCTATCTCCCCTACACGGATACTGATATTGTGGATATTGCCAAGCTCTTTGCCAAAATCATTGACCAATACAGCTCTTTCACCTTCAATCACTCCTATAATGTATCGCGCATTGCCGTCTATCTGGCGCAGAAAAAAGGTTTTTCCAGCGATGAACTAAAATCGATGATAATTGCTGGCCTTCTGCACGATATTGGCAAATTATCTGTTCCCAATTCCGTCCTCGACAACCCGAATAAGCTCAACACCAAAGACTACGCCCTCATTAGGCAGCACACCTATTACACTTACCGTATTTTACAGCAAATTGACGGCTTTGGACAAATAGCTGAATGGGCTGCTTATCACCATGAACACCTTGACGGCAGCGGCTATCCTTTCCATTTGCAAGCAGATGCCTTGTCCTTAGGCGCTAGAATCGTTGCCGTGGCCGATATCGCCGTAGCCTTACAGGAAAATCGCCCCTATCGCAATGGCATGGATATAGAAAAGACAAAGAGCATTATCGGCGGTCTTGTAAAAGACAACAAAATCGACGGCTCCATCGTCGAAATTCTCTTTGATAACTTCAATGATATATTAGACCATATTCACCAAAATGTCTGATAGTCAAGAAGCCGAGCACCAAATGCTTCTTTTCATATAAAAACCAAAAGAAATGAGGGTTCATCATGAGCGAAAAGAAAATCGAAATCAGCTTGCCTGAATACAGGCGCTACTGCGACCTCACCATTGGTCAACTTTGCTATGCAAAAAGCATCAAATACGATGTGCAAAAAGATGAATTTGAAATGGACAGGCCCACTTTAACGAGTAATGGTACTGAATACAAATTAGAGCACTTCGACCCAGAAAAAAATATGCTCTTTTTGCGAAAAGACGGTGAGCTAATCGAAAAGCCCGGTTCCATCAATGATGGTGCAGCTATTGAAAATTTCCTCAAAAAGACCTTTGAATTCATCAAAGGTGAAGCGAAAGCATAAAAAGACAGCCTCCTATGAAAGGAGGCTGTCTTTTTATGCTTTTATTTTTGGCAAGCTAAAAGCAAGCGAAAAACCTGTACGGCAGTCTTATAAAGATTATCTTTTGCAGTTTCTTTTTCCATTGCTGCTTCCTTATTCAAAGGAGAGCGCAAGATGGGAAAATACGCATCAATTATGCCCTCATTTAAGCACTGCGCACCATTTTTAGCACAACCGCAAAAGGCAATCGTTTTAATTTGCGGCTTTTCCCTTTTGGCAAGGGAAGCAATGCTATAAGGAGCCTTTCCCATTGACGTCTGGGCATCGAGGCAGCCTTCACCCGTTATCAGGTAATCAGCATTGGGCAAGGCTTCTTTTACATTGAGCGCCTTTAAGACAATCTCCGTGCCGGAAAGTAAATGCGCTGGCAAAAATGCAGCAAAAGCATAGCCTAAGCCGCCGGCAGCGCCAGCTCCCGGCTCTAAAGCATTTCCTATATGATAGTTTTTCTTTAGCAGCAAAGAAAATTTTTCTATCATCTTATCCATTTTTTCTACAATGGCAGGAGATGCTCCCTTTTGCGGCGCAAAAATTTGGGAACAGCCACGCGGGCCACAAAGGGGATTATCAACATCGCAAGCGATAGAAAAAGTGCAGCCAGCAATATTTTCCGACAAATTTCCCTCCGAAAAAGACGCTATAAATTCTAAATCCCGCCCGAAAATCCCCACTTTTTTTCCCGACGCATCAAAAAATTTTGCACCAAGCGCCGAGAGCATTCCCAGTCCGCAATCATTAGTCGCGCTGCCGCCAATACCGATGATGAAATGCCGGCAGCCTTTTTTTCTCGCTTCTAAGATAAGCTCGCCCAATCCATAAGTTGTCGTGTGCAGCGGATTTCTTTTTTCTGGCGGCACGAGAGCAAGACCTACTGCCGCCGCCATTTCTATCACGGCCGTTTTTTTGTCAGGCAAAATGCCAAAATCCGCCTTTATCGGATTTCCCAAGGGACCGGTAACCTTTCTTGTCAAAATCTCTCCGCCCAGACCAGTGCATAAGGCAGACATCGTCCCCTCGCCACCGTCAGCAAGTGGAAAAATAGCAAGCACTGCCTCTTTGCCAAAAACATCTTTCGCCGCTTTTGCTGCCATTTCATTGGCTTCAAAAGAAGTAATGCTCCCCTTAAAGGAGTCAATAGCTATTATTAGCTTCATATTATTGGCGAATATAGGTCACCAATAGCCAATATCCGCCTTCCCCCTTGATAGTTTATTTCAACAGCTCACCATATAGGTTTTCTATATCTTCTAAGCGGTCTACTTCATGAATATTGCCTTCAATTGAGCAATTAAAGAGATTTAATTCGGATAAATCTTCATAGTAGAACAAATCCCAGTAAGGTTTTTTTATATATTTATCAATTTCAGCATATAATTGACAAGCTGCTTTAGTTGTAAAATGCAAGATGCCTGCCGTAGTATTATCGCAAAAACCGCTTGCCTGTAAATCTATGTCTACTACGCTTCCGGATGAATTGCAAATTATGTTCCACTCTCCATCAGCACGCTTATTTTTAGTCGTAAAAATCATATTTTTATCTCGTGCTTTTTCCGCCGTAATATATTGAAAAATAGACGTCAGCGCCTGCTGAGAAATATAGCTGTCACCATCCAAAATCAAAAGCTCAGCAATATTCTTCATGCCATAGACCTTATCCAGCCTCTCTAGCGCACACTTTAAAGATAATGCATTTGAATAAGCTTGATACTGCTCATTATAAACTGCTAAAACATCTGGAAATCTATCAGCTAAATATTCTTTCAGCAAAATATGCCGATGGCCTGTCACCACTACGACTTTATCGCCAAATGGCGAAAATTGACCAATAAGCCTTCCTAATAAAGTCTGCCCCTTTCTAAGCGGCAAAAGCCCCTTAGGCATAATTTTCCCCCAATCACCTAGCCGTTTGCCCTGCCCAGCCGCAAGAATTACGATAGCCTTATTTTTTTCCACAATAATCATCCTTTAATATTTTAATAAAGTTCATTATTATTAAGAGCAGCAACACGCTGACGGGCAGCGATGACAATACGGCAATTATCTTTAATGCCATCGTTGTTGCCTTTGCCTGTACTAATAAAATTGGCAAGATGATAAAAAGAATCGACCAAAATACCTTATCGCGCCAACTAATTTTAGCTGCCGTATACTGGCTGGCAATAATAATAACAGAATTAAGCGTTGTTATATACATAAAAACCATCGTCGTAATCAATAATACCAAAATAAGCGTACTATGCGGATATGTCATAATATTGCCAATAATAAATTTTTCCGGACTAAAAAATTGCATGCCCGGCACTACTTTTGTCCGCGCAATTATTGAGCCGCCCAAAATACCAAAAGAAACGAAAGTACTCAATACGCCAAAAAAATAACCAAAGACAATTACCCTTCTAATTCTCATTCCCTCTGAAATAAGAGCAATAAAAAAAGGAGTGGCTATACTCCATGCTATCCAATAAGCCCAATAAAAAACCGTATAGCTTACAGTAAATGCCCCTTTGCTCATAAAGGCAGACAGGCCAATAAAATTCGTCAAATATTGCAATAATGCTTGCAAGCTTAAATGCAGGATAAAAACTGACTTACCAAAAAGCAAAAACAAAAATAGCAAAAGCACGAAAAGCAGGTAATTGACTTTGGCTATATTAGCAGTGCCAATTTCTATCCCCAGCAAATTATCGCAGCAGCACAATACCCCTACCAAGACAATCGTGCAAAGGGTAAATTGCATCTGGGTGCCAAAGTGGAATATTTGCTTTACCGAAGCCGCAATTAATGGTGTTGCCAAAGAAAAAGTCGTTGAAACAACGCATACCAGGCTAAAAACGCAAATTGCATCAAAAAACAAAAGCAGATACCGATTCGTTATCAGGGGCTGGCACGCATGCGAAAGCTTGTAACACTCTTTTTGGCGGTTAAACATGATATATCCATACATCACAGCAGGCAGCAGATAAAAACTCCACGGCGTTATTCCCCAATGAAAGAAGGAATAGGCAAGGGAAGATATATAGATATTATCTCCCCTAAAATATGTATCTGACAGATTATCTGCATAATAAATCCATTCATGGAGCGAAAAAAAGATGATATCCGCCGCCATCGTCGCCGTAAAAACCATCATGCCCCATTTTATAAGGCCAAAGCGCGGCCTTTTTCGCCGGCCAAGCCTTATCTTGCCAATCGGCGAAACAGCTAAGACAACGGATAAAGCAACAAACAACATGCTAAAGACAATATAATAGCCTTCAAAATAACATAAAAATACCTTTTGAACTACGCCTAGCGATTGAGAAAAGGACTTATTATTCCAAACGATAAATATTGCCAGCAAAATAATTGCCGCAAAAGCACTCCAGCGCACTGCTTTTATATCTGAGGTTTTTTCATTGTCTGCCATTGATAATCCCCACTAAAAGCGTTAAAATCTGCTATTTTTTCCTGCAAATATTTTTTATATGCACTCTCAGCATGAAAGCAGCGTCTATTGTGCTTATAATAATCCGTCCAATGAATCCAAAGCAATGTCGTCAAGCATTTAAAATAGTAAAATAGCACCCTACTTATTTTTCGTGTACTGATTTGAACATATTTTAAGAGAAGTGCTTCCTCTTCATCCTTAGAGAGCTTGTTTTCGCAAACAAAATCGGCTAAATCCCATTCGCGATAAAATATGCCAGAGTATTCAAAGTCAATCAAGTACGCTTTTTGCTCATAAATCAAGATATTTTCCGCTACTAAATCGCCATGAACAGGAACTTTTTCCTGCTGTTCATGCTCTAGCAAAAACGATAGCTCAGTCTCCATTTTTGTCAGCAAATCAATGTATTTTTTCGAATAATTTCTAGCAAGCTCGAACGGCTGTAAATAATTAGCGTATTCCCTTTCAGATAAGCTATGCAATTTAGCTAAAGATTGAAGAAAGATGTCTATATCACTTGCCTCTTTTGCGCAAAGATGGCGACCCGGCAAATACTCCGAAAATTTATAGTGTTTTGTAAAACCGCATTTCACGGCTATAGATGCCTTATATGCCGCCAATGAATTTTGTTCTTCATTTTCGCGCGATAAAAGCAAATCATTGTTTTGGTCATTAATACGAATTATGCAATCCGGCCCTGCCTCGCTTTCAAAATGCAGCCGGAAGTTTTTATTGCTCATGCTATTTAATTTAGTTAACATTTCTTTCCCTAAAAGTCAAAATGGTTTTTTAGTTAAGGTGATGAAACTTTATGGCAATCTAGGATAAAATGACTCGATATATATTTTCTAAAATAATCCAAAGAAAAGATAGGCGAAATAATTTTAGATTCTTGTGCATTTAGCCCATCCAAGAATATTTTTTTATTTATCCATTCAAAATATTGTTCCATCGACAAATCGAATTTTCCCAAAAAATTATCATCAGCCAATATTTCCCTTAAATTATACTGTGGCATAAAGGTATTTTCCTTGCCAAAATATCCCGAACGAAAAAGCTCACCCCAGTACCAGCATCTTCTTTCGACATCACGCTCTTGTATATCGCAAAAAGCCCTTTGCAAAAGCTCTCTTCTTTCAGAGGATAACTGTCCATTCCTCTTCGTCCTCATGCTAACCAAAATAGAATAATTTGCTTGCGCTGCCTCCGTATATTCCTCCCAATTGCACCTAGTAAAATTTTCACACTGCCATTTAAAATAAGGTTTATCGGGATAAAAGCCGGCGCAGGTGTGTCCTAAAGGGAAAAAAGCAGACAAATTAGAAATTAATCTATCATCTAAATTTCTTTCTTCCTTTCCCGCAGCAGTTTTTGCCGAAATAAGAGTAACTATATTATATGAATCAGCCAAGCCGGAAAAGGAATGATGCGCCCATATATCAGCATAAGCATGAAGCATGACGCCCGCTTGATGAAGAGAAGGATTATCTAATCTTATATACTCTTCTACATCATGCGCCAAAATACTATTTTTGCGACAAACCATCTTTTCTTCCAGAGAATTGCCTTGTAAGCCTGGCAAAAAATGAAATGGCACCCAGACATTATAAATTTATTTTATCATAATCCGCCAGAAGACTCCTTCCTCTTAGGTGGGAGATGAAT
>JAHHSR010000065.1 GCA_020025075.1 Pectinatus sp.
CCCGCCTTCATCCCCCACCTAAGAGGTGGAGGACTTCTGGCGGTTTAAGTTAAAGAACTACAATTGAACAACAAGCTGCAGGCTTTTCATTGGAATAAGAAACTCGACCAAACAGTATTAGATACTTCTCCCTTCGTCTTACCCGATGGCTTAAAAAATCACCCCATACTGACAGATTTTACTAAATACATTGTTCCCAACGACCTCAACATTATTTATAAGCTCGTGCATTCGATACCAGCTAACGAGACGCCGACTTTTAAAAAATGCACTATCAAGCTGTGCGATGAAAAAGACCAGCATTATTATTTGCGCCTTTACCTTATCATTTGCCAAAAAGATGATGATTGCGATATCTATGGCTTGATTGAAAACATCAATGACAGCATGCAAAAGAAAATACGCCTTGAACGCGATGCCCTTACAGGCGTTTATAATCGCGAAATTTTCATCCAAAAGGTCGATATACTCATTTCTAAACAGGCACTTGCTAAAGGCTTTAATCATCTGCTTATCATCTGCGATGCCGACAATTTTAAAGCTGTAAATGACCGCTTAGGTCATCTCGTAGGCGACCATGTATTGCGAGGCATGGTCCAGCGCCTTAAAAGCGGCTTTTGCAAGCGCGCCATTATCGGGCGCTTTGGGGGCGATGAATTTATGGTTTTCTTGCCCAATGTCAAAAATGATGCGCATCTTTTAGAAAGACTTAACCTTGTCTTAAATTCTTTCCGCTCGACTTATTCAAATTCATCTATCTGCGTGCGCTTTTCTGCAAGCATGGGAATTGCCTTATACCCAGAACATGGTACCGACTTTTCCACTCTTTTTGGCTGCGCTGACAAGGCACTTTACTACAGCAAAAATTCCAGCAAATCAAGCCTCACCTTCTACTGCAAGGACTTGCCCCTCAACAGGTCATTTTTTTACTCATCTTCGCCAGCTGATACAGAGCAGAGCGATATATTCCGCAACCACATGCCCAATTATGTCTTCCAGATTCTGAATCAGACCAACAATTTTGACTATATCATGAATAACATACTCTACATGTTCACCAATATAACCAAGGCGCAGCGCGCCATGCTCCTCATCTACGATTGCCAAAAGGATGATTTCAATCTTGCTTTTGCTCATGCCACAGACTCAGCGGAGGAAAGGCAGCTGCAAAAATATATGCCCTGTGCCATAAGCCTCATTCGCCAGAGCTTTATTGATACGCAAAAGTTCGGCTATATTTCCGCCTGTGATAATGTGGACCTTTTGCCAGTTGAACAAAGAGAAGTCTTAGAAAAAATCAAAGCTGCATAATTTTTCCCTCTGCATGAGCTATCTGCTCGCTCAAATGCGCACCTTTCCATACCTTAATAAAGAGAAAAAAGACACTATTGAACAATTTTTTCACATTGGAACATAAAAAAGCACGGCAAATTGCCGTGCTTTTTTATATTACTCACAGGAGTTTATCAATTTCTGTGAATAAAACTGTGACTAAGTCTTCTTCCGGAACTTTGCGGATAATTTCACCTTTTTTGAAGAGTAGCCCTTCACCGCACCCGCCGGCGATACCAATATCCGCTTCACGCGCTTCGCCGGGGCCATTGACTACGCAGCCCATTACGGCTACCTGTAAGGGCTTTTTTATTCCTTTAAGCCGCTCTTCCACCTTAGCGGCAATCTCTGGCAGGTTGATATTACAGCGCCCGCAAGTTGGGCAAGAAACGAGAGTTGGTCCGTATTCCCGCAACCCCAGTGCCTTTAAGATTTCATTGGCGACACGCACCTCGTTGACAGGGTTACCCGTCAGCGAAATGCGAAAAGTGTCACCAATACCCTCAGCAAGCAAGGCGCCTATGCCAACAGATGACTTTATGATACCCGTATTGACCGTGCCCGCCTCCGTTATTCCCAAATGCAGAGGATAATCGACCGTCTCGCTCATAAGGCGGTAGGCGGCAATCGTCAATGGCACATCGTGCGCTTTCAAGGAAATCTTTATGTCATAAAAATCGAGTTCTTCCAAAATATGCACATGCTCTAAAGCGCTTTCAACTAGTGCCTGCGGTGTTGCCTTGCCATATTTTTCCAAGAGGCGCTTATCTAAAGAGCCTGCATTTACGCCAATGCGGATTGGAATGTGGCGTTTTTTGGCTGCTTCAACAACACGGCAGACATTATCTCGCCCACCAATATTGCCGGGATTGATGCGCAAGGCGTCTATTCCCTGGTCAATGGCGCGCAGCGCCAATTTGTGGTCAAAATGAATATCTGCAACAAGCGGCACGGGCGAAGCCTCTTTTAGTGCCCCGATGGCTTCGGCCGCGCGCATATCCGGCACGGCAACGCGCACTATATCGCAGCCCGCTTCCGCCAGCTCCTTTATTTGCGCTAATGTTGCCTCTACGTCATGCGTCTTGGTATTAGTCATCGACTGTACGGAAATCGGTGCATTGCCACCAATTTTCACGTTGCCAATGCTAATCTGACGCGTCTTTTTTCTCTTTATCACAAAAATCCCTCTTTTAGCCAATCAGCCGCGTAATATCCTGGAATGTCGCAAAAATCATCAAAAGAAGCAAAAGGCTCATGCCCACATACTGCGAGCGACGCACCATCTTCGGGCTTAGGGGCTTGCCGCGCAATGCCTCTATGCACAAGGTGAAGAAATGGCCACCATCTAAAGCCGGCACGGGCAAAAGATTAATAATGCCAAGGTTAACGCTCAGCAAAATCGTAATGTTCAAAAGTGGCAAAAGTCCCATTTCCGCCGCCTGGCCGATAACCGTAACGACGCCGATTGGCCCTGCTATTTGGGCGTGGGCGGCACCAAAAATCATCTTTATGAGCGTATCAACCATCATATGAACGATGAAAAAGAGCTGCTTTGCCGCTAAGTACCATGCGGTAAAAAAGCCTACCGGCTGACTTTTAAAGGCTTCTGTAACGCCGCAAAGCGCATGACCCGCCTTAGAGTCATATTCAGGAATCATCAAGGTCTGATGCAGGGCACCATCTCTTTTATAAGTTACCTTCAATACCTTGCCGCCAGAATCGCGAACAGTTGCAGCAAATTCATTCCAAGTGCTGATATCTTTCCCATCCAGGGCCACAACCGTATCACCGGAACGAAGGCCGGCCTGATAAGCGGGCTTATTCACGACCACCTGCCCAAAAGTTGCCGTCTCAATGGGCGTCTGAATCCCGCGCCACAAAAATACGCCAACCAAAAGCACGTAGGCAAGCAAAATATTCATCATTGCGCCGGCAACAATGACAATCATGCGTTGCCAAACGGATTTTTTGCTATAAGCGCGTGCGCCGGCTCCTTCATCATCATCGCTTTCCATGCCGGCTATCTTATTATAGCCACCAAGCGGGATGAGGCGCAGCGAATAATAAGTCTCTCCCTTTTGAAAGCCGAAAAGCTTCGTACCAAAGCCAATTGCAAATTCATCGACGCGCATTCCCGTCATCTTTGCCGTAATAAAGTGGCCAAACTCGTGCACCAATACCAAAAGGCCAAAGACAACGATGACAGCAATTCCCATTATAAGCTCATTTCCCAAAAGATTATCCTCCGTATTTATATATCAGCAGCCACTTGCTGCGCCAAAGCGCGCGCCTTAAAATCACATTCTTGCAATACCTCGAGAGAAGTTGCCGCCTCGCTCTGGTGATTTTCAAGTACCGCTTCAATTATCTTGTAAATATCTAAAAAACCTATCTTTCCTGCCAAAAATGCGGCGACCGCCACTTCGTTGGCAGCATTTAAGGCGCAAGGCGCCGTGCCGCCCTGCCGGCCAGCTGCATAAGCCAAATCTATACCGCGAAATGTTTCAAAATCTGGCTTTTCAAAAGTCAGATTGGGAATCTGCCAAAAATCAAGTTTAGGAACTGAAAGGGGCAAGCGCTGCGGATAATTAAGCGCATATTGTATGGGAAGACGCATATCAGGCGTACCAAGCTGAGCAATAACGCTGCCGTCAACGTATTCGACGAGCGAATGAACAATGCTCTGCGGATGAACTACCGTCTGAATTTTTTCATAAGGCATATCATAAAGCCAATGCGCCTCGATAACTTCAAGACCCTTATTGACAAGACTAGCGCTATCAATTGTAATCTTCTTGCCCATTGACCACGTAGGATGATTCATGCATTTATCAACAGTAACTGCTGCCAGCTGTTCCTTTTTCATGCCGCGCAAAGGACCACCTGAAGCCGTCAAGATAAGCTTTTTGACGCTTTTTTTATCATTGCCTTGCAGGCACTGATAAATTGCTCCATGCTCGCTGTCAACAGGCAAAATGGCCACGTTTTTCTCTGCTGCCCTCTGCATGACGAGCTCACCTGCAGCGACGAGCGTCTCTTTATTGGCAAGGGCAATATCTTTCCCCGCTTCAATTGCCGCCAAAGTTGGCTCAAGGCCAGCAAAGCCCGTAAGCGAGGTTACAACCATATCCACCTCGCTATAAGAAGCGATTGCCAATAAGCCTTCTTTACCGGACAAGATTTTTGTTGCCCCGTGATACTCGCTCATGAGTTCTCTTGCCGCCTCGCTATCATATAAAACGGCAATATGCGGCTTAAATTCTTCAATCTGCTCTTTTAAGACATGGACATTATTGTATGCGGCAAGCGCTCGCACTGAAAATAAATCGCCATGCTCGCGCACGACGTCGAGCGTCTGGCGGCCAATAGAACCCGTCGAACCTAAAATAGAAATTCTCTTCATAGTTTTTCTCCACTAAATAGCGTTGATATGCTTGAGATAAACAAGATACATCAAACAAAAATAATAGACAAGCGGTGCCGTAAAAAGCAAGCTGTCAAAGCGGTCTAAAACGCCGCCATGGCCCGGTATCAAATTACCCGAGTCCTTAATGCCGGTATAGCGCTTGATAACTGACTCTACAAGGTCGCCAAACGTGCCCAAAATAGCTATCAAGGCCCCCAATAAAGGTAAAGGCAGCTGCGGCAAGCCAAAATAAATTCCCAAGAGCCATACCGTGGCAACTGTCCCCAGGATACCGCCAGCCAAACCTTCTATTGTTTTTTTAGGGCTGATTTCAGGGCAAAGCTTTCTTTTCCCCAAAAATGAACCGGCAAGGTAGGCAAATGTATCGCTTGCCCATGTTCCTGCCAAGGCTAGCCAGACAAATGCACAGCCTAAAGAAAGCCCGTGCAACCCTCCTAACTGCATGGAAAAGCCGAGACGCAAATGGACGATGTAGTAAAAACCTCCTCCAAGATAAAATATCCCCGCTAAAGCGGTAAAAGCATCTGTCGGTGCAAAATGGTCATGACTTACAACCATTTTGATGAGCACATAAGCTGTAACCAGCGTGGCAACATGCCTAAAAATATCCGCATTAAGCGAAAAAGCACTTGCCAGCGGATAGCTGAGCACAAGGGCCAAAATGCTCAATGCCCCGCCAAAAAAAGGCAGCTTGATGTCTTTTTGAGAAAAGGCGCGCACAAATTCATACCAGCCAATTACGGCCAAGACAGCTGCCGCAAAGGCAAAATAAACGCCCCCCGCCATAATGATGAAAAAGGCCAGCACCATGCCAATGCCGCCCGAAACAATTCTCTTTCCCATAATATCCTTTCCGCATCTATTTCAGGCCGCCAAAACGGCGGTCGCGATTTGCATAATCCATTAAAACTGAGGCAAGGTCCTCCTCCGTAAAAGAAGGCCAGCATTTTTCGACAAAGCTAAGCTCTGCATAGGCTGCCTGCCATAAAAGGAAGTTGCTGATGCGCTCATCGCCTCCCGTACGCAGCAAAAGGTCTATATCCGGCTGGCTAGCCGTATAAAAAAACTCACTAAACTGAGCTTCGCTCATAGCCTGCTGCTGCTCTTTCGAAAGCAGGACTAGTTTCTTTGCGGCACGCAAAATCTCAGCGCGCCCGCCATAATTTACGGCTACATTGAGATTAAGCCCGGTATTATGACACGTCTTTTGCTCTGCCGCTTTAATCTTTTGCTGCAATAGATGAGACAATTCCTCTACTGCGCCGATAAAGCGCAGGCGCACATTATTTTTATGCATTTCCTCCACCTCAGAATCAAGATAGTGAGAAAAAAGGCGCATCAAAAAATCGACTTCATCCTGCGGCCTTTTCCAATTCTCTGTTGAAAAGGCATAAACCGTCAAGTACTGTATATGAATTGAGGAAGCATAGCGCACAATATTGCGCAGCGCATCGACGCCTTTCTTATGGCCGGCCGTGCGGGGCAAGCCACGCTTTTGCGCCCAGCGGCCATTGCCGTCCATGATTATAGCGATGTGCTGCGGCAAGCGCTTCTCATCAAGCTGCACGGCCTCATTTTCAGAAGCTTTCTTATTCCTCAAAAAACTCTTCCACATAAAATTTACCTTCCTGATTAGTCACTACCAGTTAAAATACTGGCTCATGAAGCTTCAAAAAGCTCTTCACAAATTCCTAGATGAAATGGCTTTTTATCATCGCTTCTAACCCAAAATATCAATCCGCTTACCTGTCCATTACCGCAATTGTCAAATGGGAACCCATTTCAGGCGACTAATTCTTTTCTAATTTAAGCAGTACGCCTTTAGCAAATGTTCTTGCGTGCGCTAAAAAATCAAAGCGCTGCCCTTACAAGCCTAAACTGCTTTTCATATTTACAGCATTTTGCCCTCCAAGCAAAATAATGCTGATAGCGTTATTGAACCTCCCCCACTTATAGAAGTGGGGGATTCTTGAGAAGTCTGATACACGAACTAACGCCTGACAGACATATCCCAAAGGA
>JAHHSR010000066.1 GCA_020025075.1 Pectinatus sp.
GCGCCTTACTCACGACTAAAGTCACGAGTATGCGGCGCAATTTCAATCAATATTACCCGTCCTAAATGCAGCCGCACAACCAACAAGATATAATTCCCACATCCTTTTAAAGCGTTCATCGTATTTTTCTGGCAAATTATCTTTAATAGCATCAAAATTTTTGCGCCACTGTTCTAAAGTAAGAGCATAATGGCGGCGCAAACTTTCCATGTGCAAAAGATAAAAACCAAAATCAGAAAACAGATTAACCGTTTCGCGTACGGTCGGCAAATAGCCGCCAGGGAAAATGTAGGTCTTAATCCATTCATTTGTAGGCCCTTCCCGATAACCCATAATTGAGTGAAGCAAAAAGGCACCGCCATCTCGCAAAAGACTATTTGCTTTTTGCATGTAAAGCGGCAAAAATTCCTTTCCCACATGTTCAAACATGCCAATGCTGGCTATTTTATCAAACTGCTCCTGCTCAGGGTCTAAATCCATATAGTTGCAAAGGCGCACATCAACCTTATCCTCAAGGCCGGCTTTGCGAATTCTTTCTTTTGCGCCTTTATATTGCTCAATGCTCAATGTAATGCCAGTAGCTTCGACACCATACTGCTGCGCGGCGCGAATGATAAGCCAGCCCCAGCCGCAGCCAATATCAAGCAGCTTTTCGCCTGACTTTAGATTAAGTTTTTTGAGCGCCAAATCAATCTTATTAAGCTGTGCCTGATAAAGCGTGTCATTGGGACCTTTAAAATAAGCACACGAATAAGACATCGTTTCATCAAGCCACTGCCGATAAAAATTGTTGCCTATATCATAATGGCTATGGATATTCTCTCGCTCTTGTGCCTTTGCCCCTTCAAGCATTTTCTTGCGCAATTTGGGCAAGTCATATTTTTTTTCGTATTCTGGCTCGTTGACAAACATCGTCTTTATGATTTCCTGCATCTCCCGAACTTTGCGGAGATTGCCGTTCACATGGGCTCGCTGCTTCCCATGCAGTTCTCCTATGAACTTCTCATGCTTTTGCATGAGCACAGACTATATCTTATCCCTCGGCCTTACCCGTTAGGGCCTGTCCGCTTCCGCGCGCTTGCGCGTACTTCCCTTAGGGGAATAGTCGTTGAACCTTCTCCTATTCAGAGCTTGGCTGCTGATTATCCATTTTTAAGCACTTAGGCTTTGACCTTATGCCATGCAGCAAATTTTTTCTGCTTTCGCCGCCTTCGCGCCTAGCCTTATTTCATGCCTGCGCTGTGGCCCTGCTGCCTTTAGGAGTTTCCAGCAATTCAAACAGTATTGGACATCTTTTTCAGCTGCCCCTGCATACACATTTCTATATATGCTGACTAACTTGCACGCTTTAATCTTGCGCGTGCCTTAATCAAAAGAACCTTCAAAGCCTATTACCCCATCCATGTATGCTTCACCGAGCATCATCACGGGTCCATCTGCCATATTTTTGGCATCTCTTAATTTTGGAGTGCGGTAAAAGATGAGCTTGAATTTAGGCACTCCTTCGCCATATTGCTTTTCTTCACCATCCCAAAAATGTACGGTAAAAGTTCCCTTACGCCAAAAGCTGAGCATTGTCTGTACTATTTTTTTTTCAAACATCATAACACCGCCTTTTCTAAAAAATCCCCTGCTAAAGGTTATTTCCCTTAGCTATCCCAAATTATAGCACAAAAAGCTGGCTACTTGCAGCTTATCATCCAAGGTTATAAATCTCACCACCGGCAAAGGCCATACTTTTCAGGCAATGTGATTATACCATGAAATTATTTTATCTAATAATCAATTTTATTGATAATAAACTTTGTCATTATAATCTTGATTGATATCAATAAAAATTTTTTATATAGCCTTATATTAGCATATTGGCGAGTTTTCTACATTTTTAATTATATATTTTTAATATATTTAGTTAAAAAAATAATCGGATTATATAGCTTTGAACATCCCAAATGACTTGTTTTCATCCTTGACAGTGCTATACTAGTTTATGTCAAAGATGAACTCATTCATCATTGCAGCAGGCTTTGTCAGCTGCTGAGCTTAAGGTTTTGCCGCAGAGGGAGCGGCACTTTTTCTCTTAGGCGGGAAAAAGCACAAACCAATAATTAAGGAGGCTTTCATTATGCATGTCTTTTTAACATCAGTTCAAAGCGTCGTTTCCATCCTGCTTTTAATGTCAGTCGGTTATTTTTGCGATAGGCTGGGCTGGTTCGGCGAACAGTTCTCCAATGCTCTTTCCAAGCTGATTATGAAGGTGGCTTTACCAGCCGGAATCTTCATGGCTATGCTCAAGCGATTCAAGTTATCTCAGCTGGGCGGTCTTTCAGATGGTCTTTTATATGTGCTTCTTTCCATAGGTATTGGCTATATAATTGCTTGGATTATCGTCAAAATTATGAAGGTTCCTCGTGGTCGTCGCGGCGTCATGATGACGGCTTTTAACGGCGCTAATACCGTATTTATCGGCATGCCTTTAAATCTCGCCCTCTTTGGCAGCGTCGCCGTACCTTACCTTCTTGTTTACTATATCATCAACACCGTCGTCATCTGGACATTTGGTGTTTGGGTAATTGCTGCTGATGACCCGACCTCCAAAAAGATGAAGATTGACTGGCATCATTTTCTCCCTGCTCCGCTGTGGGGCTTTATCGTAGCCATGCCTTTCATCATCTGGTGGCCACAGGCCGACACTGAATTGCCAATGTTCATCACGAGAACGCTCTCCAGCCTTGGTGCCCTCATCACGCCCCTTTCCCTCATTTATATCGGCATTATGTTGCAGCGCTCCGGTCTTGGCAATGTCAAGATTAACTTAGATACTTTTGTTACGGTTATTGGCCGTTTCGTAATTTCCCCGATTATCATGGGCATCATCATCTGGTGCGGCATGAACTATGCCGGAGTCGACATGGTTTCCATTTTCAGAAAGACCCTTGTCGTTCAGTCTGCTACGCCTTGCCTTGCTGTATTGCCTATCTTAGCCCACACCTATAACTGCGATGTTGAATTCAGCACAAATATCGTCGTCATCACCTCTATTTTATTCATTGTCGTGACGCCGCTTATTATGCTCGTTCTCAATTGGATTTAATGACATCAAGTATTTTTGACACAATCTAATATCTTGCCATTGGCAAGGAAATTAAAAAAGGCAAGCCTGGGGCTTGCCTTTTTTAAGGCTTGCAACAAAAATTTCTCCTATACTGGAAAAAATTCCAATCTAGGAGAAATTTTTTTAACAAAGCTCAAAATAAAATCTACTCGATAAAGCAGAAATTTTGTCTTTAGTCATTACTCGCTCATCGCTTGATTTAGCGCCTCTTGCTCTTCTTTTGAAAGCTTATACTTAGAAGTTCCCTTGTCAATTGGCTTTAAATAAGTTGTCGTATTATTGCGAGCAAAAATACTCGATAAGATAATTCCCGAATTATTTCTATCCAAAAGAGCTACTGCATAACTTAAATCGCCACCGATATCTTCAAAGGCGGCAAAGCGGACGACACCGACACGTTGCACAGCGGTCTGCAAAATAGCGCGTATCTGCCCAATATCATCTTTTATTACCTGATTTTCCATTAAAAGCGCTTGCGTCTGCTGCGTATGCGAGATAATCATATCTTCTATTTTCTTGCCATCTGAACCTGCTAAGACGCGATTATAGCGCTTATTAAGGCCATGCAGACGCACAAAAAGGCAAACAACAATAATATAGAGCACAATGAGTAATGCAGCGGCCGCAAGGCCGAAATAGAGCAGCTCGGGACTTAACGATTCTATCTTTACCGTTCCCAAAATCATTCCCTCCGAATCGTTCTTTCAGAATACCCTTTATTATAGCACAAAATCAATGACGGCTTAACCTATGACTTTAAATTGTAAAATTTTTTATTTCTCCGTCATTTTTCCCTTGCTCCAGGGCTTGCATCAATGTCGCAATGATATTTTCAAGGTCTTCATTATTTTTAAAGTCAATTTCAATTGTATTCTTCTTACCTTTATTTTTGATGCGCACGGGCGCGCCAAAAAAAAGCTTGAGTTTATCTTGCGCCTCGCGCACAAATACATCAGGCGCTTGCGCTTTTTTGGCAGGATGCGCCTTTTTTTTCTTTTTTATCATTTCTTCGACGGTACGGGCAGAAAGGTCATTTTTAACAATTAAGTTTACCATTTCTACCTGTTCCTTTTGGCTCAAGGCCAAAAGCGGACGCGCCTGTCCCATCGAAATTTTTTTCTCGGCAAGCAATTGCCTGACAAAAGGCGCAAGATGCAAAATGCGCAAGCAATTAGCTATATGGCTGCGGCTTTTGCCAACACTTTTTGCCAAATCCTCTTGGCGCAGCTCATATTTTTGCGCCAATTCTTCATAGGCCTGCGCTTCCTCGATGACATTTAAATCCTCGCGCTGTAAATTTTCAATAAGTGCCAGCATAGCCATCTGCTGGTCCGAGCAGTGCCGCACAATCGCCATTATCCGCAAAAGGCCCGCCATCTTTGCTGCGCGATAGCGCCGTTCGCCGGCAATTATTTCATAGCCATCTTCCTTGGGACGCACAATAATCGGCTGAAAAAGGCCATTTTCCTTTATCGACTGCGCCAGCTCCTGTAAATCCTCGGCGTTAAAATTGCGTCGCGGCTGCTGCGGATTGGCGCTTATTTTTGTCAGCTCAATTTCCTGCAGCGGCATCTTTTGTTCACTCTTTTGAAAAAGAGCGCCCAGCCCGCGTCCCATCGCCTGCTTTTTTTCCGCTTTCAGCATCACGCCTTGCTCCCTTCATATTTTTGCTGCAATTCCTGTGCCAAGCTTTTATAAGCAAGGGCGCCTTTTGAGCTCGGCTCGTATTCATCTATCGTCTGACCATAAGAAGGCGCTTCCCCCAGCTTGACATTGCGCGGCACAATAGACGAAAGCAATTTATCGGGAAATACCTTTTTTACTTCTTCGACGGCTTGCTGTGATAAATTTGTTCGCTTGTCATACATGGTCATCAAAAGGCCGTCGAGAACAAGTTTTTCATTGAGATTGCTGCGCACGAGTTCTATCGTATTAATCATCTGCGTCATGCCCTCAAGCGCAAAAAATTCGCATTGCAGCGGAATGAGCACGGATTGAGCCGCCGTAAGGGCGTTAATAGTCAAAAGCCCCAAAGAAGGCGGGCAATCAATGATGATGTAGTCGTAATTTTTCTCTATGACTTGCAGGGCCCTATGCAGGCGCGCTTCGCGTGAAAAGAGTGTAACTAGCTCAATTTCCGCCCCCGCTAAATCAATTTTGGCCGGTAAAAGGTCAAAGCCATGCTCAGTCGTCACGATGGCTGCCGTGACTTTTTGTTCTTTAAACAAGACATCATAAAGCGATAATGTCAGCTGTTCTTTATCGACGCCGCAGCCACTTGTCGCATTACCTTGCGGGTCTGCATCAACGAGCAATACTTTCTTGCCTGCATTTTGCAGTGCTGCGCTAAGGTTAATAGCCGTTGTCGTCTTGCCTACGCCGCCTTTTTGATTAGCTAGCGCAATTATTCTTATCATGCATTTTCTCCTATCAGATAAAAATGTTTCACGTGAAACATTTTTAATATAAAGTCAAAAATGCGCCAGCTACTAGCTGGCGCATTTTTTTAAGCTATCACTTCTGCTATGTGCAAGAGGTCCTTATCCAGCTCTTTTCTATTTTTGACTACATCATTGAGGTCAATCGTCACGATTTCTCCTTTCTTATAGCCAAAGACAATATTATAAAGGCCAGATAAAAGTGCTAGCGCCGCTCTTTCGCCTAACTGACTGGCCTTGACGCGGTCTTCAACTGTCGGCGAGCCGCCGCGCAAGATAAGGTCCAGGACAGAAATGCGCGTATCAAGCTTCGTCTTTTCTGCAATTTGCTTGCCTATTTGCATTACATCGCCATAGCCATCAGCGACGACGACAATGCTATACGTCTTACCATTTTGATGGCGTTCTTTAAGGCGCGTAGAGATGTCATCGACATCACAGGTCATTTCTGGCACGAGAATAAATTCTGCCCCGCTGGCAATACCTGAAATCAAGGAGAGCCAGCCGTATTTTTCCCCGGCCACGCCGACTACGATGACGCGGCGGTGCGAAGATGCCGTATCGCGCAATTTGTTGAGCGCCTGCACGATGGTGTTGGCTGCCGTATCGCAGCCAATCGTATAATCAGTACCCCAGATATCATTTTCAATTGTTGCTGGTATGCCGACAATGGGAAAATTAAATTCATCGCCAAATACTTTGGCACCATTCATCGTTCCATCGCCGCCAATGACGACCATGCCCTCAATGCCATATTTTTGGAGATTTTCGTAGGCCTTTTGCCGCCCCTGCGGCGTTTCAAAGGCAGGGCAATAGCTCGTTCCCAAAAAAGTGCCGCCCCGCTGAATGATATCGCTCACAGAAAGGGTATTAAGCGGTTTTATATGGTCATCAATCAGGCCAGAAAAACCATCTTCTACCCCCCAGACCTTGCTTTTTTCAAACAAAGCCGTACGTGTCACAGCGCGTAAAGCAGCATTCATGCCAGGACCATCAGTGCCGCTAGTCAGTACTGCAATATTCTTTAGCATCAACTTCACCTCATTACTTTTATCATAATCCGCCAGAAGACTCCTTCCTCTTAGGTGGGAGATGAATGGTGG
>JAHHSR010000067.1 GCA_020025075.1 Pectinatus sp.
TTGCGCCTTACTCATGACTAAAGTCACGAGTATGCGGCGCAATTTCAATCAAATCGCGGCTGACTGCAAAATTTCCGACACGGCGGCCTAGCCAATCGTCAATGGCTTTAGGCGGGATTTCTTCTTTTAAAGACTGCAATTCTCGCTTGTCTTTTCTTGTCAGGCCAGATTTTTCCGCCTTATCCAAAAGCGCTGTATAGCGGGCAATCTGCGTGCCGTAAATCTTATAATAATATGGTTCTTCCGAAGATGCCGCGCTCGTCTGCGGCGTACGCATTATTGAGCCAAAGACATAAACGGATACATACGGATACTTTTCGTGAAGCGTTTCAAAAGCGGTGCGAACGCGCTTTTCTAAGACTGCGGGCGGAATATGATGCTTGCGCGAAGCGACAAGGCTGCCATAAACCAAGGCATCTGACGAAATTATGGCAAAATCAGCCTGCCCCGCATTTTCCAGCACCCATTTAGTAAGCTCCTCCGGGTGTCCTAAATCATCGCGGTTGCCGATGAGATTTTCTGGCGGCGTGATGACCTTATACCCCAAAGCCCTAATATTGTTTGCTGTCTGTTCATATGATATAGGCCTATTATCTTGCGGTACAAATAAAATTGTCTTGCCAAGCGGCGCAGCAAAGGTCCGCGGCAAGAAAAAGACAAAAGAAAAAACTGCCAAAAATATTACAGCAGCTGCTTTTTTTAACTGCATTTTTCTCCTCCTTTAATATTTAGCCAAAAATTCTTCGCATGCCTTAAAAACTGTCTGTGGCTTTACAGCCTCAAGGCATGGATAACCTTGGCATTTTTTTCTTTCTTTATCGCTGCACGGATAACAAGCAAGCTGCGGTGCAAGAGCACATACTTTTTCGCCGTAAGGCGCCCAATGCAGATGCGAAGTACCGCCAAAAACAACTACAACAGGCAAATTTGCCGCTGCCGCAAGATGTGCTGTCCCCGTATCGACAGAAAGCAAAAGCGAAAACTGCCCCAAAAAATAGCCAAGCTGTGCTAAATTCGTCTTGCCGCACAAATTTTCCAGGGGACAGCTCACCATTTTTTTAAATTCTTCGCCATATTGATAGTCTGATTTTGACCCGACAATATAAAAAGCTACTTCACTGCGCTCAGACAGAGCCTTTACTACCGCGGCAAAGCGCTTTAGGGGCCAATCCTTAAATTTAACGCCACTTCTAAGGCATAGAGCAATTTTTTTCTTTTCCGTCGGCGGCAAAATCTGACCAATTATTTTTTTATCCTCGGTCGATATTTGCGGCAAAAGCATCTTAGGCTCATAATTTCCCTGCGTGAAGCGATTTAAAAAAATCTGATGGTTTTTTACTTGCAAGGTAGCCTTGAAATCGTAATCTATCGGATAAATTTTTGTATAAAGTGCCTTAAGATAAATATTGCGCAAGGTTATTTTCTCAAATCCTACCCTAACGGGTATAGAGGCAAGATACGCCAAAAGCGCACTGCGCACCTTATTGTCAATGACAATAGCCAAATCAAAGCTGCGCGCCTTTAGGAGCGATGCTGTCGCGCGAAGCTCAGATAATTTGGCTTTATGGGAATAGTTATATAATAAAACTTCGTCAATAACGGGATTATTTTCAACAATTTGGCGCGTGAGCGGCTTTACCAGCATCGTAATTTTGGCCTGGGGATAAGCCTGCCGCAAAATAGATGCAGCAGCCGTGGCCATAATTGTATCGCCTATCTTGCGCAAATTAAAGATAATGATATTTTGATAACTGCTCAAAAATACCTCTCCAAAACAAAGGCAGCCTGACGGCTGCCGACATTATATCTTTCCTAAAGCTGCTGCGTAGACGGTAAATTCATCATCTTCATCCAACTCGAGCAGCTCATTTAATTTTTCATCATCAAAAGCGCCCAAAGGACATACGCCAATATCAAGTGTCTGGGCAGCTAAATATAAATTTTGACAGACATGGCCTGCATCTAAAAACAAATACCGATAGCCACGCTTGCCACATAGCTGTGTCATGCGCTCACTGCGCGCTGTCCAAAGCAGTGTTACAGCACTCAGGGCAACGCTGCGCTTCGAAAAAAATAATTCTGCAAACGCCTTTTCCTCGACATCTTTAATGAATAAAAGCGCATGCTCAACGGCCAAAAAGCGATAAAGGCCGCTTTTCAGGCCTGTCACATTTTTCAAAAAAAGATACGTCTCCAAGGCATGGCGCATACCAGCTGAAGGAACAGTGCGAAATGTCGTCTGCTGCTGCGTCACAGCCTTTACGCCTTGTGTGCACCACAAAAGGTACGACAGCTCCTTTAAATCAAGCGGCTCATCTTTGTACATGCGGTGCGTTGTGCGCGTTTCCACTAATTCCAAAAAATTCACATAATGGTCTTGCAAAAGTTCCGGCTCCGGCAAGGCAATAAGCTGCATATCTTTTGCATACGGCTTTTGCAACAAGGACTGCACCCTAGGCAGGGTGATTTTTTCTCGAGCGGCTGTCTCACGCAAAAAGCCCTTCATCAACTTATCCACATCAACTGCATCCTTTCTCAAACTAAAGGCATCAGCTAGCCATATCGATGGCTTTTTTCATATCTAAGGCGCCAGTATAGGCTGCCTTGCCCGCAATTACGCCAACAATGCCATCTTTTTCATATTGCTTTAGCGCCTCTATCTCATCAAGCGAAGAAAGGCCGCCTGCCGCAATGATTTTCAGCTTCGTACGCCGGGCTAAATCAGCTACTGCCTCCAGATTTATTCCCAGCAGCGTACCATCACGCGCTATATCTGTATAAATTATCGTCTTAACGCCAGCTAACGCCATTTTTTCTGCCAAAGCCACGGCCGTCATATTGCCAGAAGCGGCCCAGCCATCCACGACCACGACATTGCTGCGCGCATCAATAGATACCGCAATTTTTTCGCCATAAAGACTACAAGCCTGCTCTATAAAGGCGGGATTTTTTACCGCTGACGAACCTAAGACAACACGTGCCGCTCCACAGGAAAGAATTTTTTCTATCGACTCGATATCCCGAATGCCGCCACCGACCTCGACAGGAATATGCACAGCGTCAATAATTTTTTTAATTAGAGCAAGGTTCTGCAATTTGCCGCTCAACGCTCCGTCCAAATCGACAATGTGCAGATATTGGGCGCCGACATTTTCCCATTTTTGAGCTATTTTCAACGGATGTTCAGAAAAAATCGTTTCCTTCGAAAAATCGCCTCGAAAAAGGCGCACGCATTTACCATCGCGTATATCAATAGCAGGAATTACCAACATAGAAAGTGCCTCGCAATCCTTTTTCTATTAGCCATCTTATGGCCGCAATTACCATTTACCCTCTTTATTATACCATATCCCAATTTTCTAAACAGCAGTTCTTTTTGCCAAGGCCTGCAAGAAGCACTCGTTTTGCGCCTCGGTGCCAACACTCACGCGCCAAAGACTTCTAAGTTCTGGCATATCAAATGTTTTTACGGCAATCTTGGCTGCCGCCAGTTTCTTCTCGCCCTCACTTTTGTCAGGGCTGTGCACGAGGATGAAATTTCCTTCGGAAGAGAGCACCTTATAGCCTTTAAGCTCCGTCAGGGCCTTAACCATGCGCTCTCTTTCCGCTATAATTTTCTCCCAGAAAGGCTCATATTCATAATACATCTGATATGCCGTATCGGCTGCGCTTGCCGCAAAAGCATTTATAAATCCGTTACCAAAGAGCGGGCGCAGCTTTTCTGCCAACATTGCAGAGCTTGCAAAAATATAACTTATTCCCAAAGAGGCAAGGCCGTAGGCATTAGAAAAAGTACGCAAAGAAAGAAGGTTATCAAATTTTTCAAATAGGGGCAAAACACTGCTTTGCGAAAATTCAACTGCCGTCTCGTCAAATAGGAGCACCGTATCAGGCAGCTTTTCAGCAATAGCTTCAATCTCCTTTAGCGGGTAGACGCTGCCTGTCAAAAGGTCCGGCATGCCAAAAAGCAAAAGCGAAGGTTTTTTTTCTTTGGCAAAGGCCACCACTTCTTCTGCCACAGCAACGCTGCCTTTAGAAAACTCTATTTTTTCTAAAGCACACTCGCCTAAAAAAGCTGCTTTTTCATAAAAAGGCAGCATAGTAAGCGGTGCAGCACTGCGGCGTGCCCTTCCCCCAAAAGCATAAAATAATTTTTGCTGCGCCTCTTGCAGCGAATTAGCCAACAATATCTGCCCTGGCAAAAGACGATGGCTCTCAGCAATCTGCTCGCAAAGAAGCTCTGCCGCAAAAGCATCTTTTTGGTTAAAGCCTATCTGCTCAAAACGCCCCATGAGCCGTGCTTCAACGGCAGGGGGTAAAGCATAAGGCAAAAAGAGCTCTGACAAATCTATCGGCAATTTTTCCTTATCTTTTTTTTCCTTTGGCAAATTCTTTAAAACAGTGCGATATCGTATCATGTATTTTCCTCGTTTAATTTAATTCATCAGCACGGCGCAAAATCGACAGCTCTTTGCTATCTTTAGGCGTGCCCTTTTTATGGTGTGCCGCAATAAGCGCCAAAAGCTCACCTTCATAGCCTGCCGCTTTTAAAATAGCGCAGCTTTGCTGCGCATGCGTCATATAGATGTAAAGCGCATAGCGGCGACGCTGTAAGAAGCTGCCCTGCTGCTTTTTAGAAGCCAAAAAGGGCAAAAGGCGCGGCATCAGGGCATTTAGAAGTACGGCAAAAACTTTATCCAAAAGCAATATATCCTCTTTTTGCCGCCCAATATCATGCAAAAAAGCTGCCTGCATGAGCAACCTAATATCTATATTCTCTTTTTCAGAAGCGGCTAAGCGCCACGCCGTCCGCGCCACATTCTGACAGTGACACTGGTCAAATACCTGCATCTTATAGAATAATTTTCTTTGCTCTTCGTCAAGATAGCAACCAAGCAGCTGCTCATCAATATCCGCTTGCCTAGCCATTACGCCGCGATAAAACTGCCGCAAACGCTTCAGCATTGAATATAGATGAGGTCAAGTTCCTCATCTATAGCACAGCTTTGCTGTGCCTGCTCAAAAGTTTGCGGCTTTATAGATAAAACAACCTTTTCACCACAAGTGCGCAGCAATTCGGCCTGCTCACTGGCCTGTGAAAAACCGCCCGCATTATAGGCAATATAGGTCTTTTTTTCTTCAACGAACCTCGGTGTCATCTTTTTTTCCCCCACAGCAGGGCTCATCATTTAGCCCTATTCTCGCCAAAACGAGATTATAGCCTTCTGCACCGTAATTTAAGCAACGCTTGACACGGCTAATCGTTGCCGTGCTCGCTCCCGTACGCTCAACAATCTGCTCATAAATGTAGCCTTGCCGCAACATTGTCGCTACTTCAAGGCGCTGCGCCATTACCTTTAGCTCATTTATCGTACAAATATCTTCAAAAAAACGATAACATTCTTCTTCATTTTTGAGACTCAAGATTGCCGCGCAGAGCCTGTCACTCAAATCATCTTTAAACTTTGGATTAAACATTTTCTAACCACGCTTTTTATAGTAAATCCCCTAGCCTCAAATCATTTTTCTTGTAAACACACTCTCGCCATGAAGGCGGAAGTTTCCTACTTCTGCGAAAACGGCATAGCTACTCACAGTATTAAAAGGCAATATGCTCTAAATCGTCGGGCACATAAATCTTACCGCCGTGATAATATTCTTGTGCTTCTTTTAGATAAAGCGTCTTGCGCTGCGGATATGTCTTATCTTCCGTATGATATAAAAGCAGCGACTTAGCACTTAACTTTTCGGCCAAAAGACATGCTTCCTTAACTGTGCTGTGATGCTTTTCATAAGGAGAAAATTCATTCCTATCGCGATAAAGGCAAAATGCCTCCGCTAAAAGAAGGTCACTATCCATGACGAACTTTTCCTCATGTTCATTATAAGGCTCATCCCCAAGACAAGAAAGCTTAAAGCCATCTTGAAAAATGACACTAAATACGAACTGTTTTTTCTTCGTCGACATAATGTCAAAAAAAGTCCACTTAGCATTTAGCATCTCAAGCGTCTGTCCATCTTGGACAATTACAAAGACAATTTTTTTCCCTATTTCATCCAAGTCTTTTTTCTTGAGTGTAAGGCGCACCATTGTTTCAAGCGCCTTTATTGCCTCTTCGTGTCCATAGACACGAAATACACCTTCATACTTTTTCTTAGCGCAAAGCGCCGCCACTTTTCTAATAACCCAAACGGCACCGAGAATATGGTCGGTATGGGCATGGGTAATAAACATATCATGCACATTTTGCCATTTTAATCCCTGCTGCTCAAAAATGGCCAAAATTTGATTGCCTCCGCCTGCATCGACGAGAAAATCGCCTTGCTCCTGGCGAAGCAAAAAACAGGTATTATAATATTTCGTTACCATGGCATTACCTGTGCCGAGCATGATTAATTCACGCATTTTTACACCTTCTCCAAATCGATAAATTTGAACTGCCCAACCTGAACCTCCCACGACTAAAGTCGCGGGGTTCTTGCTTCATTGACCAATGCT
>JAHHSR010000068.1 GCA_020025075.1 Pectinatus sp.
CCGCCATTCATCTCCCACCTAAGAGGAAGGAGTCTTCTGGCGGATTATGATAAAATAAGGACCTCCCCTAGGGGAGGTCCTTTTCTAATTCATTTCAGCTTTCGTGGGGCACGGCTTACATCATGCCGCCCATACCGCCCATGCCAGCAGGCATAGCAGGTGCAGCCGGAGCCGGTTCAGGCTTATCGGCAACGAGTGTTTCCGTCGTCAGAACCATAGCGGCAATGCTAGCAGCATTCTGCAGAGCAGAGCGCGTAACCTTAGCCGGGTCAACGATACCGGAAGCAATCATATCGACATATTCGCCAGTCAAAGCATTGAAGCCTTTGCCGTTGCCTGCCTTCTTGACGCCTTCAACAACGATGGAGCCTTCAAGACCAGCATTGTCAGCAATCTGACGAACCGGTTCTTCGATAGCACGGCGAACGATGTCTACGCCGGTCTTTTCATCGCCCTGAGCTTCGATTTTGTCGAGTACAGGTAAAATGTCGATAAAGGTCGTGCCGCCACCAGCGACAATGCCTTCTTCAACAGCAGCGCGCGTAGCATTGAGAGCATCTTCGATGCGCAGCTTCTTATCCTTGAGTTCGACTTCAGTAGCGGCACCGATTTCGATGACAGCTACACCGCCGGACAATTTAGCAAGGCGTTCTTGCAATTTTTCTTTGTCAAAGTCAGAAGTCGTTTCAGCAATCTGCTTTTTGATTTGTTCGCAGCGAGCACTGATAGCTTCCTTATCGCCTAAGCCATCAACAATCGTGGTTTCTTCTTTGGAAGCGCGCACCTGACGAGCACGGCCGAGGTCTTCGATTTCGACGCTGTCAAGCTTTCTGCCGAGTTCTTCGGTGATAACCTGACCGCCAGTCAAAATAGCGATGTCTTCGAGCATAGCCTTGCGGCGGTCGCCAAAGCCAGGAGCCTTAACGGCAAGAGCCTTGAAGGTGCCGCGCAGCTTATTGACAACAATCGTAGCGAGTGCTTCACCATCGAGGTCTTCGGAGATGATGACGAGTTCTTTGCCCATCTTGACAACTTTTTCCAGAATCGGCAAAATATCGCTGATAGCGGAAATCTTGCGGTCCGTGATGAGAATGTACGGGTCATTCATGACTGCTTCCATCTTATCGGTATCCGTAACCATGTACGGGGAGATATAGCCGCGGTCAAACTGCATACCTTCAACAACGGAAAGGTTGGTAGCCATGCCCTTGGATTCTTCAATGGTGATTACGCCGTCTTTGCCGACTTTTTCCATAGCGTCAGCAATGAGCTTGCCCATTTCGCTGTCGCCGGAAGAAATCGTAGCAACCTGAGCGATGTCTTCCTTCTTTTCTATTTTCTTCGAGTTGTTCTTAATTTCGCCAACAAGGCTTTCTACAGCGCGTTCGATACCCTTTTTGATAATCATCGGATTAGCGCCAGCAGCGACGTTGCGCATACCTTCGCGAATCATAGCCTGAGCCAAAAGGGTAGCCGTCGTCGTACCATCACCTGCAACATCATTGGTCTTGGTAGCAACTTCTTTGACGAGCTGAGCGCCCATATTTTCAAACGGGTTTTCCAATTCGATTTCACGCGCAATCGAAACACCATCATTGGTAATGGTCGGAGCACCGAATTTTTTATTCAAAACAACATTCTTGCCTTTAGGGCCAAGCGTTACTTTTACTGCATTTGCCAAAGCATCGACGCCTTTGCCAAGCGCGCGACGAGCTTCTTCACCGAACAAAATTTCCTTAGCCATTAAAAAAACCTCCTATATGTTAAAATAGCTTTAAGCTATTGCCAAAATATCGCTTTCACGAACAATCAGATATTCAACGCCGTCTACCTTTACTTCCGTGCCAGCATACTTCGAGAAGATGACTTTATCGCCGACTTTTACTTCTGGAGCAACTTTTTGGCCGTTATCGAGAACTTTGCCAGTGCCAACTGCAACAACTTCACCGTTTTGCGGTTTTTCTTTGGCAGTATCCGGTAAAACGATACCACTAGCCGTCTTTACATCTCCTTCGGAAACTTTGATGACGATTCTGTCGCCTAAGGGTTTAATCATTGAACGTTCCTCCTTATGGAAAGTACCAGATAAACAAATTTTGTTAGCACTCAATATTGTTGAGTGCTAAGTACAATTATTATAATAAATAACTTTAGACAAAAAATCAAGTCTTTTTTTTCATTTTTTCCAAAAAAAGAAGACGCCCCCTACCGGCAATAAGCCAGTAAAAGGGAGCGCCTATCAAAATACAATAGCTTTTATTTTTGCCTTTAGCGGCTTTCAACAATCAGTCGAATAGCCGTCCGTTCTTCTCCTTCAAGATTAATATCAATGAATGCTGGTGTGCAGACCACGTCAATTCCTTGTGGAGCGAGGAAACCGCGTGCAATGGCGATTGATTTGACAGCCTGATTGACGGCGCCAGCACCAATAGCCTGAATTTCTGCCTTTTGTTTTTCTCGCATAACACTAGCTAAAGCGCCTGCTACAGAGTTGGGATTAGATTTTGCAGATACCTTTAAAATATCCATATTCTTTCTCCTTATAAAAATTGATACTCTTTTAATAATTCGTTGCCGCTAGCAGAAGTCCTTCTAAAACAATAATATTTTTAAATTTATTTTTAGACTATCTGCCCAAAAGAAAAGCCAAATAATTGATATATTACTGCTAAAAATATAGATAAAAGTGTTTATATTAGAGAAACTATTATTTAACGTGTATACTTTTCTAGGCTATGCGCAAGTTCTTATACTTCAAAGGCATAATTCCGACTAGCTACCGCCAATATCAGACAAAATCTTCTGCTATATTGATGCGCTCTATTCGCGCCACACGATTTTTTTCATCCGTTTCCAGATACAATGCCCCAAAAACCGCAGGGCCCTCAGCCGGTTCAAAACGGACGGGACGGCTCGTCTTAAATCGCTCCAGGGCACTTTCTTTGTTCATGCCCAAGATGGAGACGCGCGCGCCGACCATGCCTAAATCGGTAATATAGGCCGTGCCCTGCGGCAAAATCTGCTCATCGGCCGTCTGAATATGCGTATGTGTACCGACCATGCAGGTAATGCGGCCATCAAGATACCAGCCCATGGCCATCTTTTCCGAAGTCGTTTCAGCATGAAAATCAACGAGAATAATCTGACATTCGCGCGCCAACTTCTTTAAAATCGCATCGACCTTTTGAAAGGGACAATCCATCGGCTGCATGAAGGTGCGCCCTGAAAGATTGATAACCCCTATATTATGAGCGCGCAAAGGATAGATACAATATCCTTTGCCAGGCGCTGGCTCGGGATAATTGGCCGGGCGCAGCAAAAATGGCTCCTCCTCAATAAATTGGAAGATTTCTTTTTTATCCCAAATATGGTTGCCACTTGTAATAATATCGGCACCAGCACGATAAAGGTCCTCAAGCGTGCCGCGCGTAATGCCCTTGCCGGCGGCCGAATTTTCACCATTTACAACGGCAACGTCGATGTTTTTTTGCTTTTTTAAGATGGGCAAATACTTTAAAAGTGCCGTCCGTCCCGTCCGGCCGCAAACATCGCCAACTAATAAAATACGCATTAAAATCCCCTCAACAAGTAATTATTTCTCCCGCTCATACGTGCGCTGTCTTTTCCTGACCGAGCATATTAAAGACCATTACGCGGCCTTCTTCGCGAATCCCCATCATTCTCTCCGTGCAAGACCCCAGCTTAATATTGCTCAAAATACCATCAATCAGTTCTTCTTGCACGGGGGGTTCGCCTTCGCTTTCAGAGCCTTGCTCCCTAACGAGAACCGCACCAAAATGATTATTAACCAGTTCGCAGATGAGCTTAATCTCACCTTGCGAGAGTGTTGCAATATCACGATTGACATTCATAAAAATGATATTTCCCTGTAAGTCGGTCGTAACAGATAATATATCAGCACTCTTTCCCTGCAAATAAAGGTAAGAGCGGATACTTTCTTGCAGCAGCGCGACAAATTTTTGCAGCTCCTGTGGCAAGGAGAATTTTTGCATCATAAAAACAAGGCGCAATGTATTGTCTTTGGGGTCAAAACTCACCGTACCAATAGCGGGATAACACAGCAAAATAGACACCAAAAGGTTTACACTATTCATATCAACATTTTTTTCTTCCATAAAAGCACCTCCAAACATAGCCTGCAAAGACAGGCAATAAACGCTTTTAAGTACCACAAAAAGGCACTTACCTTGCCTATATTATATCTATAATAATAATATATTACAACAGCCAAAGCAAAAGCGGGGCACCAAAGTGCCCCGCCCCATTATTTAGCATAATTGACTACGCGCGTTTCTCGAATGACCGTTACCTTTATCTGGCCCGGGTATTCAAGCTCGCCTTCAATTTTCTTGACAATATCATGCGCCAGTCCTACGGAGGCGACATCATCAATCTTTTCTGGTTTGACCATAATCCTAATCTCGCGTCCAGCCTGAATGGCAAACGAGCGGTCAACTCCATCAAACGACTCCGCAATTTCCTCGAGGCGCTTTAAGCGCTTCAAGTAAGATTCAAGGCTTTCGCGACGTGCGCCCGGACGAGCTGCCGAAATAGCATCTGCGGCACTGACCAAAACGGCTTCCACCGTGCGCGGTTCTTCATCGCCATGATGAGCCGCTATAGCGTTGACGACATTGGCCGATTCACGATATTTGCGCGCCAAATCTGCGCCAATCGTTACATGTGAACCTTCAACTTCATGGTCGACGGCCTTGCCAATATCATGAAGCAGTGCTGCCCTTTTGGCAAACTGCACATCTACGCCGAGCTCTGCTGCCATGACACCAGCCAGATGAGCAACTTCTACCGAATGGTTGAGAACATTTTGCCCATAGCTCGTGCGGTATTTAAGACGCCCCAAAAGGCAAATGATTTCAGGGTGCAACCCGTGCACGCCTGTATCGAACGAAGCCTGCTCACCAGCCTCTTTAATGCGCTGGTCGACTTCCTTGCGCGACTTTTCTACCATTTCTTCAATGCGCGCCGGATGGATGCGCCCATCGGCAATGAGCTTTTCTAGGGCAATGCGCGCAATTTCACGGCGGACCGGGTCAAATCCGGACAAGATGACCGCTTCGGGCGTATCATCAATAATGAGGTCGATGCCCGTGAGCGTTTCCAAGGCGCGAATATTGCGGCCCTCACGGCCGATGATGCGCCCTTTCATTTCATCGTTGGGAAGCGCGACAACAGAAACGGTCGTTTCTGCCACCTGATCGGCAGCACAGCGCTGTATGGCCTGCGAAATGATGTCTTGTGCTCTCTTTTCGCCTTCATCTTTGGCTTGCTGCTCGTATTCTTTAATCATGAGCGCCTTTTCGTGCTTGATAGCAGTTTCGGCATCGGCGAGCAAAATCGCCTTCGCTTCGTCTACCGTCAAGCCGCAGATACGTTCCAGTTCTGCCTGCTGGCGTTCATGCATAGCATTTACTGCTTCGCGTATTTTATCAATGTCGCTTTCTTTGCGCGCCAGACTTACCTCTTTTTTCTCGATGGCATCCATCTTGCGGTCGAGATTTTCCTCCTTTTGGACGAGGCGTCTTTCCTGACGCTGCAATTCATTTCTCCTGTCACGCGTTTCACGTTCTAATTCCTGGCGCAAGCGATGCGTTTCTTCTTTAGCCTCAAGAATCGTCTCTTTCTTGCGCGTATCGATATCCTTTTGCGCCGATGCGACAATGCGCTGCGCTTCTTCTTCTGCAGAGCCGATAATGGCTTCTGCCTTATTTTTACGCAGCATATATCCGCCCGCTGCGCCCAAGATAATTGCAATAATAACTGCTAAGATTATCTCAATAACGATACATTCGTCCCCCTTTCAATTTATTCGTGCTCATGCACATCTCTTACGAATTCCGCCGCCTCGTCCTTTTTATTAAGCATATATTCATATTTAGCATTCAAAAGACTACAAAATAAATTGCATTATCTTCAATAATAACGGCGGCAATGGCAAAATCACTTTTGCCAGCAGATATATCTTGGAACTTCAACGCCTAGCTGCGCTAGCTATTGATTTTATCCCAATGGGCTATCCAAACCCTCACGGGCAACGCCAAAAGCGCGCCTTTCCTGCTGCAGATTAAAACACAAAAATAAACATTCTGTTGCCAAAAGCAGAATGTTATCGTGTGCTCATCTCTGCGGTAAGGTTGACAAATGCTCTAAAATGCACCAAACTTTTGTAAACAGCATTTTGTCGGCTTTATTATATCAAATTCTTTCCTTAATATCAATCAATTCAATTTTCGTTTTCCTCTCCTTCAAAAGCGAGACTGATTCCAAAACGACAACTTTTTTATTAAATCCTTTTATGACCATTCTGAACCTCCCACGACTAAAGTCGCGGGGTTCTTGCTTCATTGACCAATGC
>JAHHSR010000069.1 GCA_020025075.1 Pectinatus sp.
ATTGAGCCCGCACAAGATGCCGCCATTCATCTCCCACCTAAGAGGAAGGAGTCTTATGGCTGATTATGATAAAAAAATTTTTTTCAAGTTGCTATTGCATTATAATTTTTTTGCACTATAATAAAATTAACAAGAAGATAAAAGGGTGGTATAAATGCTGTATGCTAGATTAGTACAAGATGAAAATAAAATACGCAGGCAAACCTTAAAAGAGCATTGCCAAAATGTCGCCCAGATTATGGCCCAAAAATGCAAAGCAATGGGATTGGAAAATGCAGGCTATTTTGTTGGCATCTTGCACGATATGGGCAAAGCAAGCGGCGCTTGGCAAAAATACCTTGAAAAAAGTGCGCGCGGTGAGGAAGTGTCTATGGTGCCGCATGCAAAAATTGGTGCGCAATACCTATATGCAAAGAGTATTGATAATAGCAACATGGGAGAAGTGGTTGCTCGGCAATGTTTTGCCCTCACTATTTTGGCACATCATACGGGATTACCGGATTGCCTGGATTTTAGAAATTCACAAGAACAAAAAAACAAATTTTCCCAATTAATAGAAAATACAGATGAAAATTTGCAAGATGCGATGACTAATTTTCTTTCTCAGGTAGCAGATGAATCTGAGCTGTCATCTCTTTATGAAAAGGCCAAGGTCGAGATAGCGGCCATTTTAGAAAAGGAACAAGAAAAATTATGCCAAGCATTTGGCCTAGAAGAACCATTTCCTAAAATATTTTCAGGTGAAGCAGGCATTTTAGCAAGATTTTTTTACAGTGCTTTGGTCTATGCCGATTGGCAAGATGCAGCAAATTTTGAAATTGGCAGCGGCATGTCAGCTCCAACGGTCGATTGGTCTAAGATGCGAGATGCTTTTGAGGCGTATCTCGATTGTTTGACGAAAAATGCGCTACCAACTCAAATAAATAAATGGCGCAGCAAGCTGTCGCTTGAATGTAAGAACTTTGCTCAAAAGCCTTCGGGTGTCTATCAGCTTTATATGCCAACGGGGATGGGCAAGACACTGGCCTCCTTGAGGTATGCTCTCAATAAAGAGGGCTGTAAGAAGATAATTTATGTTATTCCGTATTTAAGTGTCATCGAGCAAAATGCGGCGGTGATAAAGAAGGCTTTGGGAAAATATGGTGATATGGTGCTTGAGTATCACTCCAATGTAATTTTTGATAAAAAAAGGCAAGCGCCAGAAGATAGTCAAGTTATGAAGCAGGAAAAACTCCTCAGCGAGCAATGGGATTACCCGATTATCATGACGACAATGGTGCAGTTTCTCAATGTATTTTTTGCCGACAAAGCAAGTGCGGCACGACGCTTTACGGCTATGCAGGACGCCGTGATAATCTTTGATGAAATTCAGTCGCTCCCCATCAAATGCGTACATCTTTTTAATTTGCTCATAAGATTTTTGCATGATTTTTGCCATGTGACGGCCATTTTGTGCTCTGCTACGCAGCCCACCTTGCAAAAAAGGTTAATTCCACTGCCGCTGAGCACGCCTAGTCAAGTTGTCACGGAACATGCAGATTTATTAAAACTGGTCAATCGAACAAAATTTCATAATAAGTTGACAATGGGTAGCGGTCATTCTTTAGATGAAATCTGTACTTTAATTATTGATTGTCAAAAAAAGTATCAAAACTTGCTCATGATTTGCAATACGAAAAAGAGCGCGCTTGATATTTATCAAAAAGTAAAAGAGCAAAGTGGGCTAGAAGCCGTATTTTATCTCAGCACGCAGATGTGTGCGCGACAAAGGCGCCTTATCTTGTATCTTATCAAAAGACGCTTGCGTAGTAAAAAGCCGGTAATATGTATCAGCACGCAACTCATCGAAGCTGGCGTTGACATTTCATTTCGCTGCGTGATTCGCTCCCTGGCGGGCCTTGATTCCATAGCGCAATCTGCCGGACGCTGCAATAGAGGCAGTGAGTATGAGGTTGGCGATGTCTATATCGTCGATTTGCAAAAAGAAAATTTGACGCATTTGCCAGAAATAGAGGCAGCTAAAAAAGTGACAAGGGATATACTCCCGGCTGATTCAGATAATTATTTAGAGCCGCAATTAATCGAAAGATATTATGAGCGATATTTTGAGGAGTTAAATAAAAATGTCGCAAAAAATGATGTAAAAAGATACCCAACCAGTTGCCTTGATTATGTCTTTAATTTAGGAAAGGCAGAGCAGGGCAGCATTATTGACCTCTTGACAGATAATTTGGCGATGGTTGAGCAAAATAAAGACTATGAGCAACCTTTTCCGCAGGCATTTAAAACGGCGTATAGCAAATTTTCCGTAATAGATGCCGATACGGTCGGGATAATAGTGCCTTGTGGCAAAAAGGCAAAGTTATTGCTGGGAAAATTAGCAGATAAATATCTGCCTTGGCAGGAAAAAAAGCTGTTATTGCGGCAAGCGCAGCAATTTACAGTCAATGTTTATCGCTATAAATGGCAAAGCTTGTGCGATGAAAAACTGATTTATTCCATTGATGAAGAACACAGCATTTGGCAGCTTGACCAATACGCTTTTGATAGTAAGATTGGTATCAAGGATAAGGATTCAATGCAAATTGATGATTTCATATTTTAAATGGAGGTGCTAGAAAGTGGATACGCAGATATCGTATAAGGTATATGGCAAATATGCCTTATTTACCGACCCGATAACAAAAGTGGGTGGGGAAAAGTTTACATATCCCATTCCTACGTATGAAGCCTTAAAAGGAATAACTGAAAGCATATATTGGAAGCCTACCATTACGTGGGTTATTGATGCAGTACGAATAATGAAAAATATTGAAACAGAGGCCAAGAATATGCGCCCCATATATTATACTGGTGGCAATACACTATCAATTTATACGTATTTGTCCAATGTAGAGTATCAGGTTAAGGCACATTTTGTCTGGAACGAAAACAGGCCAGATTTAAAGCAGGACCGAAATTTGATGAAGCATCTAGCGATAACACAGCGCATGATTGAGCGCGGCGGGCGGCGCGATATATTTTTGGGGACGCGTGAGTGCCAAGGCTATGTCGAGTCGTGTGAATTTGGCACAGGCGAGGGATATTATGACGATGTGTCAATGGATTTTTCCCTTATGCTGCATGGGCTTACCTACCCAGACGAGGGCGATATCAAAAATTTATATGCACGCCTTTGGTTGCCACGCATGAGAAACGGCGTTATCGAGTTTATAAAGCCGGAAGAATGTGAGATTAAGCGCCTTGTCAAGGCATCAGAAATGAAGATATTTTCCATTGGCAAAAATTATAGCATGGAATAAAGGAAGGTGAAAAGATGAGCTGGATACAGATGCTTTATGAGACATACGAAAATTCACAAGACAAAATCGGCAGCATTGAAAAAAGAGAAAATGGCAGCAATGTATATCCGCTCTTGCCGGTTTTTCATAGCACGCAAAACGCTAATTTGGAAGTAACGCTTGATGAAAATGGTCAATTTAAAAGCGTTTTGGTTTTAACAGAGCCAGGCGATAAATTGACGATTATTCCCGTGACAGAAGAGTCGGCAGGGAGGACAAGTAAGCCTGTACCCCATCCACTCTTTGACAAAATGCAGTATGTAGCAGGTGATTATTTAGCCTATGGTGGAGCCGAAAAAAAATTTTGTTACGATGAATATATGAAGCAGCTTGATGATTGGCAATCCTCAGCGCACGGAATGGATTATTTAAAAATAATCTATGCCTATTTGCAAAAAGGTTCATTGCTGCATGATTTGGCACAGGCAAAGGTATTTTTGCTAGACGAAGCGGGAAAAATAAAGAAAAAGCCAAAAAAAGATGAGGAGGGAGAAATACCAGAACTTTATGACAGCATAGATGACCCACTGGAAGCATTTGTTCGCTTTCGAGTACTCTTTGATAAGTCAGATGTCGATTGGCGAAATAGAGATTTGCAAAATAGCTATATAGGCTGGTACAAAGAGCATTTGGAAAAACAGCGCGAAAAGGAATTATGCTATGTGACGGGCAAGATGAATGTCTGTACCTATAATGCGCCAAGCAAATTACGGCATACGGGAGATAAGGCAAAACTTTACTCGGCTAATGATGCAAGCGGTTTTACTTATCGCGGCAGGTTTTTCGACAGGAAAGATACAAAAAATAAGCCAAGTGGTGCTGCCGTCAATGTCAGTATGGAAGTAATTCAAAAATCACACTCTGCTTTGCGTTGGCTAATATCAAAGCAAGGTTATAAAAATGGAGAGCAGGTCTACCTTGTTTGGGGCAGCCGTCCGATGGAAACAGGGGAAAGTTTAAATTTTTTTGCTAGGGGATATGGAGCAAAAAGCTACGCATCAGCATCATCTACTTACGGTCAAATAGCGGATAATGTCAATAAGGCATTGGCTGGCTATAGGGCTGAATTAAAATTTAGTGACAAAATATCCGTCATTGGCCTTAATGCTGCAACACAGGGAAGATTATCCATCAATTATTATAAAGAATTTCTCGCTCAAAAGTTTCTTGATAGGCTATCTCACTGGTATAGCAGTTGTGTCTGGCAAACGCGCAAGAAAATTGACGAAAAGTGGCAATGGTATTTATTTACGCCCATACCTAAAGAAATAGCTTTGGCAGTTTATGGTGAGAATGTAGATGATAAAGCTATCAACTCACTTATACAAAGGATATTGCCCTGCATACTTGAAGAAAAACAAATTCCGCGCGATATTGTTATGATGCTATTTCGTCGTTTTTGCCAAAATCATGATGAAAAATCAAATATCCAAAATATAGCTTGCGCTGTGATAAGAAAATGGTATAACGACAAATTTAGTCAAAATAAATTACAATCTGAGGAAGTGTTGAAATTGGGTTTAGATGAAAACAATCTCGATAGGAGCTATCTTTTCGGCAGATTGCTCGCTTATGCCGATCAGATTGAAAGTACTGTTTTGTATCAAAAAAATGGTTCTGGTGCTGATGCGAGCAGGGAGACGAATGCCGAGCGCTACAAATGGCAGTTTTCTTTAAAGCCGGCAAAAACATGGCAGATTATTGACCGGCAATTAGGATATTATCTCAGTGCCTGCAATAATTTTAGCTTGGCCAATAAGTGGAAGAAGGAAATCAATGCCATAATCGATGCCATTTCGGTGACAGGATTTACAAATGAGCGCTTGGAGCCGCAATTTATTCTCGGCTATGCTAGCCAGAAAAATTATTTCGTCGAACAGATTGCCTTAGCTAAAGAAAAGAAAAACAGTGTTGATATGGGAGGAAAAAACAATGAATAAGAAGATTGATTTTGCTGGAATTTTTACCGTTGAACACGCTAATCCTAATGGTGACCCGCTAAATGGCAATAGACCACGCGAAACCTATGAAGGTTTAGGAGAAGTATCTGATGTCTGTTTGAAAAGAAAAATCAGAAATCGTCTGCAGGATATGGGTGAATGTATATTTGTTCAGTCCGAAGATAGATGTGATGATGGATATACAAGCCTTAAGGAACGCAAAGAAGCAGTGCCTGAACTGAAGAAGGAAAAGGATAAGGATAAATTCAAGAAAAAAGCCTGTGAACAATGGTTCGATGTACGAGCTTTTGGCCAAGTATTTGCTTTTAAGGGCGATGACCTATCAGTCGGTGTACGTGGTCCTGTAACTATTCAGCCCGCTTTTACCGTAGTGCCGGTCAATAGTGTTACTATTCAAATCACCAAGAGTGTCAACAGTGTCAAGGCGGAGAAAAAATCTAGTGATACGATGGGTAGCAAACATCGCATTGATTTTGGCGTTTATGTATTTTATGGAAGTATCAACTGTCAGTTAGCAGAAGGAACAGGATTTTCAGATGCTGATGCGGAAAAAATAAAGGAAGCTTTAATTACCTTATTTGAAAATGATGCTTCTTCAGCTCGTCCCGAAGGCAGTATGGAAATGCAAAAAGTGTATTGGTGGCAGCATGATTGTAAAGCAGGACAATATTCATCCGCTAAGGTGCATCATTCTTTAAAGGTTAGCTTGAAAGATGGTGTTGATTCACCGGGTACTTCGATTAATGACTACAATATTGAATTAAAGGAATTGCCTGGACTAAAAGTAGAAGTAATTGAAGGAAAATAATTTCGCTAAGGGTAAGCTAACATTAATTTTTGCGACGAAAAAATAAGGTTTTTAAGTATCAGAAAAATACCTTAGCGAAAAATGCTTCATCAAGCCTTATAATATCGTAGCTTTGGAAGCCGCGTTCGCACCTCGTAAGAGGTGCGTGGATTGAAAT
>JAHHSR010000007.1 GCA_020025075.1 Pectinatus sp.
GCCTTACTCACGACTAAAGTCACGAGTATGCGGCGCAATTTCAATCAATATTACCAAAAATCATCGTTACTCCTCCTATCACACATATTTCTTTATAGTTTCTACGTTATCGTAGACAGTAGTTCCTTTCGACGCCATAAAATTCTTATGATAAAACAAGCTGGCCATATTGCCTAAAACCAATGAAATAACAATTGTGATTGCCGTATAGGACCAAAATGATATTTCTGGTACAAAATACTTAAGATAAGCAATGACGCCAGTCGAAACAAAAAAGCTCACAAAAGCTCCAAAAGCATTAGCACGCTTGCTAAAAGCGCCGAGAATAAAAATGCCAGCTAGAGCGCCAAGTGCTAAGCCCATAAAGCTATTAAACCAAACATAAGCAGACTTTATATCGCCTGCGGCAAGGAACATGGCAACAAAAATAGATAAAATGCCGATACCAAGCGAAATATACTGTGCTATCTTTGTCATGCGCGCTTCAGACATGCCGGGGTTAATAACCTGCTGAATATCGAGCACCCAGCTAGTTGCAACAGAATTTATCCCCGTTGATAGCGTTGACTGTGCGGCAGCATAAATGGCAGCGAGCAAAATCCCCGTGACACCGGTGGGCAGCTGATAGGCTATATAGGAAGCAAAAATAAGGTCCTGTCGATGCGTCATCTGCAAAGCGGGATTTTGCTGATAAAAAACATAAAGGCTTGTCCCGACTAGATAAAAGACCGTAGCAGCAAAAATCGACAGCGCACCATTACCGAGCGTCATTTTATTAAGCTGCTTAATATCAGTTGTAGTGGTAAAACGCTGAACAATATCTTGGCTCGATATATAAGAAGCAAACGTATTGAGTCCGCCACCAATAAAGATGATAAATACACTTGTCGTGATAAGATCAGGCGTAATCCAATGCTCATTAGGAAGCATGAATTTGTGACCGACTGTCAGCGTATCATAAACAGTGCCAAACCCGCCATGAATTTCAGTAAGCATTACAATCAAAGTCAAGGAAATGCCGACGACCAAAACAACCCCTTGTATAAAATCTGTCCATAATACCGCTTTTAATCCGCCTGTATATGAATAAATAATTGAAATAATACCCATGACTACAATGAGCAAATTGACGTTGGTATGCGTAAGGTCGGCAAGTGCCATGCAAGGCAAATACATGATAATAGACATTCTTCCCAGCTGAAAGATAATAAACATCAAGGCACCCAAGACGCGCAAATATTTATTTTGGAAACGCTTCTCGAGATAATGGTAAGCCGTATCAATCTGCAATCGGCTATAAATTGGCAAAAAATATTTAATCGTAAGCGGTATGGCGATGAGCATTCCAATCTGAGCCCACCATAAAATCCACGAACCACCAAAGGAATTCCCAGGCAGTGACAAAAATGAAATTGGGCTGAGCAATGTGGCAAAGATAGACACGCAGGTGACCCACCAAGGCACAGTACCATCACCTTTAAAAAATTCCTTGCCATGATGCTCTTTTTTGGAAAAATAAAGACCAGCCAATAAAATCAAAAGCAGGTATCCGACGAGGACAATCGTATCAATCCAAGTAAATCCAACCATTCACAAACCCTCCGAATAAAAAATTTATTATAAATTTTAAAAAAGGCAGGCGCCAAAAAGCCACCTGCCAAATAAAATCAGCCGAAATACTTCTTATGAATTTCCTTGGCACGCGCAATCATTTCCAGTGAGTAGTCTTGCATTGGCTCACGACAATACCCTGCATCAACACCCTCTTCCTGCAACAGAAGCTTAATCGTGCCATAAAGGCCATTGCTTAAAATGTCGCTGATGAGGTCATTGGTCTGATGCTGCAATTTAAGTGCTTCGCCAACGCGTTCCTGCTTTGCCAAATTGAATATTTCTCTGGCACGCAGACCATTAACATTATAGGTAGAGCCAATAGCACCATCTACGCCTAAGACAGTAGCTGGCAAGAGCATTTCGTCAAATCCTGCAAAAATAAGCACATCTGGGAACTGCTTTCTCATGCGTTCGAGCATAAAAAAGTCTGCTGCCGTAAACTTGACACCAACAATTTTGGGATGAACAAATAGCTCACCAAATTGGGTCAGTGACATATCCACCCCTGTCAAAAAAGGAATCGAATAAATAATCATCCGATTATCGACGCTATTGACGATAGCCTCATAATAGTGCTTGATTTCCGAAAAGCTGAACTTGTAATAAAATGGTGTCACTGCACTTATCGCGTCATATCCCAAATCCGTAACGAATTTGGCGAGCTCAATTGATTCTTTTAGGTTTATAGAGCCAACCTGCGCAATAAGGCGAATATCATCCTTAACTTCATCTTTGGCAATTTCAAAAATGCGCTTTTTTTCCGCCGTCGAAAGCATGAAATTTTCTCCCGTGCTGCCGCCAACATATAGCCCATCCATCTTACATACATCAATATTATGCCTTATTATCTGGCGCAAGCCCTTTTCATTGATTTCGCGCTTCTTATCAAATGATACCAAAAGAGCGGAATAAAGTCCTTTTAAATCCTTCATTTTTTCACCCGCCGCCTAAAAGGTCCTTTATTTTCCAGGCAGCTTCTCCTTTCCTAATCGCAAAACACTTTTGCTTCTCAAAAAACATTTAAGGCTTCGACAAATTTTTTTGCTATGAGCTGCGGACGCGTAATTGCCGAACCGACAATCGCACCGTAGGCACCGCACTCATAAGCAAGTCTTAAATCGTCCGGCGTATTGATGCGCCCTTCGGCAAAGACGGGAATCTTCAGTGAACCAGCAAGGCGCGCCAAAAGCCCAAAATCGGGTCCTTTTAATTTTGGCGTATACGGGGTATACCCCGACATTGTGGTCGAAACACAATCAACGCCTGCTTCTTGAGCCATCTTTCCTTCCGCATCATTGGAAATATCCGCTAGGACGAGGCGCCCGTTTTCCTTGATGAAGCTTACGAGCTGAGAAAAATCCTCGCCACAGGGGCGCTTCCTTTGCGTAGCATCAAGCGCAATTATCTCACAGCCACTTTTTAAAAGTTCTTCAACCTCGCGGCGCGTTGGCGTAATATATATATCAGAATCATCATAATTGCGTTTGATAAGACCGATAACAGGAAGTCCGGTAACCTTTTTTATCTCCTTAATATCCTCAACGCCTTGCGCCCTTATCCCAGCAGCACCAGCCTGCTTGGCGGCAAGAGCCATCCTCCCCATGATAAAGGGACTACAAAGCGGCTCATCAGAAAGAGCTTGGCAGGAGACAATCAGTTTATTGTGAAATTTCTCGAGCAAGAAAATCCCTCATTTCTCCAAAATATTTCCTTTTCTTATCATAACCTGTTCGCTAATTTTTTTGCAATATAATTTCATATTTTTTTAATGTTTGATAAAAAGTGAAATTATATTTCTTTTATCGGCATTTTTTTGCCGAAAAAGCAACCTCCCCTTTATAAAAAAAAGAGAAAGGAATATACTTAGTATATATCTCAATGCGAAGGTGGTCATATATGTTTGAAGATGTAAGCAACTTTAAGCTGACTAAAGAGCTAACAGCCAAGCTGGATGCCGTCTTAAATGCACACGGCAATGATTCCACTCAGATAGTCGATATCTTGCTCGATGCCCAAGATTTAATCGAGCAGCACTACATTCCCAAGATAGTAGCAGGCTATATAGCCGAGCACCTGCCAACAAAGCTATCCGTTATCTACGACTGTATTACTTTTTATGACAAATTGAGCGACCGGCCGCGCGGCAAGTACCCGATTGAAGTCTGTAATAGCATTGCCTGCCGAGTAAATGACAGCGATTTTCTGCTGCAAACGCTGACTAAGCTGCTCAACATAAAGCCGGGCGAAATAACTTATGACGGGCGCTTTACCATAGAACTTACAGATTGCTTCGGCGCCTGCGACCGCGCCCCGGCAGTGCGCATCAATAAGGTCGTCTACGGTCCTTTGCGCTCGGAAGAAGAAATAAAAAAAATGCTTGAAAAAATGCTCTAAGATGAGGTGAAATGAAAAAGAATGGCACATTTTATCACGCGTAATTTTGGAAAATACGATGTATTTTCGATAGATTCATACCTTTCCATCGGTGGCTTCAGTTCCTTGAAAAAGGCATTAAAAATGGATAAGGAGGATATTGCCTCGCTAATTACCAAAGCCGGTGTCAAAGGCCGCGGCGGTGCCGAATATCCAATGGGGCGCAAGTGGAGCCAAGCGCGCCAAGTAACTCGACCCCATCACTGCGTAGTCTGCAATGCCGACGAAGGCGAGACCTGCACCTTTAAAGACAGGGAGCTCATCACCCAAGACCCATTCAACCTCATCGAGGCTATAATCATTGCCGGCTGGGCTGTCGACGCTGAAGACGGCTATATCTACATGCGCGAAGAATACGCCCATTTGTGCCCGCGCCTTATAAACGCCATTGAGCAGGCGCGCCAACGCGGTTTCTTAGGGAAAAATATCCTCGGCAGCGGCTTTAACTACGATATACACCTTTATAGCGGTGCCGGCGCCTATGTCTGCGGCGAGGGCACGGCTCTTATCCGCTCCATAGAGGGGAAAGCGGGCAGGCCGCGCATGAAACCGCCTTTTATGAAGCAAAGCGGCCTTTTTACCCGCCCGACCTGCCTCAACAATGTTGAAAGCCTTTCCATCGTGCCGCACCTTCTGCACGACGCTGCACCGTATTTGGCGCAAGGCACCGAAAACTCTATCGGCACAAAACTCATCAGTGTTGGCGGCAACGTCAATAAACCCGGCGTTTTTGAAATTCCTTTTGGCACGACGATAAGGCAGATTATCTATGACCTTGCTGGTGGCATACAGGAAAATCGCTCCATCCGCCTCATCCAGTTTGGTGGCGCCTCGGGTAAGATTGCAGACGATAGCGTCCTTGACCTTCCCTATACTTATGAGGATTTTGCCGCCCACAATCTCATCATTGGTTCCGGCTCCATACTTGTCATCGACGAACGCATGAGCGTCATCGATTTTTTGCGTGCCACACAAGATTTCTTCCTGCATGAAAGCTGCGGCCAGTGCGTGCCCTGCCGTGAAGGAAATCGCCAGATAAAATTTTTCCTCGACAAAATAAAGGCTGGAACACAGACACAAGAAGACATCGAAACAATGCTTACCTTCGCCAAGGTTATGCCACTATCTTCACTATGCGGTCTAGGCGAAACGGCACAAAACGCACTGCAATCGGCAATCAAGGTCTTTCCAGAAGTGTTCGGCCTTATGCCAAAAGCACAGGGGGAACAGGCATAATGGAAGAAATGATAAACTTAACAATCAATAATCTGCCCGTCACGGTAAAAAAGGGCACCAAAATCATGGAAGCAGCTCGAAAGCTGCACATCGACATACCGCACCTTTGCTACCACCCTGACCAGGCAATAAAAGCACGCTGTCGCCTCTGTTCCGTCGAAGTTGTAGGCAAGAAGCGCCTCTTGGCTGCCTGCGCCACCGAATGCTGGGAGGGCATGCAGGTCTATACCGACACCAAAATCGTACGCGATACGCAAAAGGGCATCTTGCAGCTCATCATGGCAGACCACGAAGAAAACTGCCTCACTTGCCCGCGCAATGGCAACTGCGACCTGCAAGACCTCTGCTCTCGTTTTAATATCCTGCGCCCTCACCTACCGCATGTATCTAAGCCTTTGCCCAAATTATGCGATAATCCCAGCCTCGTCAGCGACCCGGAAAAATGTGTCAAATGCGGCCGCTGCATAAGGGCTTGCAAGGACATTCAAGGCATTGAGGCACTTGGATTTTCACAGCGCAGCATAAATTTGAGCGTCGGTACAGCCTATAAGGACGGCTTCTTAAAGACGGATTGCATCCTTTGCGGCCAATGCACGGTTGTCTGCCCAGTTGGCGCCCTCGTCGAAAAAGACGATACCGATAAAGTCATGCAGGCACTTTTAGACCCCGAAAAAGTTGTCATCGTCCAGACCGCTCCTTCCATTCGAGTCACGCTCGGCGATGCCTTTGGCCTTCCCGACGCGAGCATTGTGACGGGAAAGATGGTCACCGCCCTCAAGATGATGGGCTTTAATAAGGTCTTTGATACCAACTACGGTGCTGATATGACCATCACAGAAGAAGCCCATGAATTTGTCGAACGCTTTAAGAAAAAAGATTGCTTGCCAATGTTCACCTCCTGCTGCCCGGGCTGGGTCAATTTTGTTGAAAAGCACTACCCAGACCTCAAAGAACATCTCTCCTCGGCAAAATCCCCCATGTCGATGTTCTCGGCTATCTTAAAGAGTGAATATGCCCAGCGCATCGGCAAAAAGCCATCTGAAATTTATAGCGTTGCCATCATGCCCTGCATTGCCAAAAAATACGAACGGCAACGTCCTCAGCTACAAAGAAATGGCGTTTATGACACAGATGCCGTGCTTACGACACGCGAACTCATCAAAATGATAAAATCCATCGGCATTGAATTTGACAAGTTGCCCGCTGGCAAATTCGATGACCCGATGGGAGACTCCACTGGTGCCGGAGCAATTTTTGGTGCCACAGGTGGTGTCATGGAGGCGGCGCTGCGCACGGCAGATGATTGGCTCGCGCAAAAACCGCTAAGCGAAATAGAATACAAAACCGTACGCGGCATGGACAATGGCATCAAGGAAGCGACGCTTGAAATTGCCGGCCAAACAATTAAAATTGCCGTCGTACAGACCTTAAAATACGCCCGAATTGTCTTGGATAAAGTCCGCAGCGGTCAATGCGACTACGATTTTGTCGAAGTGATGGCCTGCCCGGGCGGCTGCATAGGCGGGGGCGGCCAGCCCGTAACATCGACGCGCCATACAGAAAAAGAGCGCATCAATTCTCTTTATGCCATCGACAGGACGAGCAAATTCAGAAAATCGCACGAAAATCCTTACCTCATAGAACTTTACAAAAACTACCTAGACGACATCGGCAGCAAAAAAGCACATGAGCTTTTGCATACAAGCTTTGAAAAACAGCCGCGCTGGTATGACGAAGCCCTTAAAAAACAGGAAAAATAAGGCATGGAAAAACTAAAAGACAAAATAGCCAGCCTTTCCAGCACTCCTTTCTCGCGTCAAACTATTGCCTGCTTATTAAATGACCTTTATTTTGCGCCATGTGAGAACAAAGACGCACTAAAAGAATTCTTATTTGAGCAGGCGAGAAAAAAGCGCGACCAATACTATAGTCGCAAAGTATTCTTGCGCGGCCTCATCGAATTTACAAACTACTGTCAAAATGACTGCTTTTATTGCGGTATTCGGCACTCAAATAAGAAAAACCGACGCTATCGCCTCAGCTGCGAGCAAATTTTAGACTGCTGTGCCATTGGCTATAAAAATGGCTTGCGCACCTTTGTTCTGCAAGGGGGAGAAGACCTTTATTTTTCTCCCCAGCGCCTCGAGGCAATAATCCGGGCGATAAAAGAGCGCTATCCCGATTGCGCTTTGACACTTTCCGTCGGAGAGCGAGAAAAAGATGTTTACGAGCGCTGGTTCAAAGCTGGTGCCGACCGCTTCTTGCTGCGCCATGAGACGGCTACTAAATGGCATTATGAAAAACTTCACCCTCAGACAATGAGCTTTTCCCATCGTCTTAACTGTTTAAGGACACTAAAAAAAATCGGCTACCAAGCGGGGGCCGGCATGATGCTGGGCTCACCGCAGCAAGATATTTCTTGTCTCGTTGAGGACTTCGCCTTTTTGTCCGCCTTCCGTCCAGCAATGGTTGGCATGGGACCTTTCATTCCGCAAAAGGATACTCCTTTTGCCCAAGAAAAAGCAGGCAGCGTCGAGCTTACGCTCATCTGCCTTGCTCTCGTACGGCTCTTATTGCCGCCCGTGCTCTTGCCCGCAACGACAGCTCTTGCCACATTATCCAAAGATGGTACGATAAAGGGACTCGATTGCGGTGCCAATGTCATCATGCCCAACATTACGCCGCCTGCACAAAGGTGCCTTTATACGCTTTACGACAACAAGAAGATAACGGACGGGGAATCAGTAGAAGGGCTCCAAAAATTAAAAGAAATGCTGCACCGTGCTGGCTATGAAGCCGTCATGTCGCGCGGCGACAGCAAAATGACTTACTCAATTGACGGCACTGTTTAGAAAGGAAAAAAATATGTATAATCCAAAATCAGAACATGCAGACGAGTTCATAAGCGACGAAGAAATTTTAACTACTTTAGACTATGCTGAAAAAAATAAGCACAACGCCGCTTTGATTACTGAAATTCTCAATAAAGCAGACCTCGACAAAGGTCTTTCGCACCGGGAGGCCTCTGTCCTTCTAGCCTGCGATGTTCCCGAGCTCAATGAGCGCATCTTCAAGATGGCCAAGAGAATTAAGCAGGATTTTTACGGCGACCGCATCGTTTTATTCGCGCCGCTTTACCTTTCAAATTATTGCGTCAACGGCTGCGTTTATTGCCCTTATCATGCTAAAAACAAACATATAAGCCGCCGCAAGCTCACCCAAGAAGAAATAAAGCGCGAAGTCATCGCCCTGCAAGATATGGGCCATAAGCGCCTTGCGCTTGAAAGCGGCGAAGACCCTGTCAATAACCCGATTGAATATATTCTGGAAAGTATTAAGACCATTTACAGCATTAAACACAAAAACGGGGCCATTCGCCGCGTCAATGTAAACATTGCTGCAACTACGGTTGAAAATTACCGCCGCCTAAAAGAGGCTAAAATAGGCACCTACATTCTCTTTCAGGAAACTTACAACAAAAAAAATTACGAAGCACTCCATCCAACAGGACCAAAGCACGATTATGCCTACCATACAGAAGCCATGGACAGAGCCATGGAAGGCGGCATTGATGATGTGGGCTGCGGCGTTCTCTTTGGCCTTTCCACATACAAATATGAATTTGCTGGCCTTTTGATGCACGCCGAACACCTTGAAGCGCGCTTTGGCGTCGGACCACATACGATAAGCGTACCGCGCATCAGACATGCTGACGACATCGACCCTACCGCTTTTGATAATAGCATTGACGATGACACCTTCGCCAAAATAGTTGCCTGCATAAGAATTGCCGTTCCCTACACGGGCATGATTATCTCAACGCGCGAAAGCCAGGCCTGCCGCGAAAAAGTCTTGAATCTTGGCATCTCGCAAATTAGCGGCGGTTCCAAAACGAGCGTAGGCGGCTATGCCGAAGAAGAAAAAGAAGACGCTAATTCCAAGCAATTTGATGTAAGCGATAATCGCACACTTGATGAAATTGTCGACTGGCTCATGCAGCTTGGCTATGTGCCGAGTTTTTGCACGGCCTGCTACCGTGTCGGGCGCGTCGGGGACCGCTTCATGAGTATTTGTAAAAGTGGTGAAATACAAAACTGCTGCCTGCCTAATGCCCTTTTAACCTTAAAAGAATACCTCTGCGACTACTCATCGCCCCAAACGCATGCCTTGGGTGATAGCGTCATCCAAAAACAGCTTGCAAACATCAAAAAAGAAGAAGTGCGCCAAATGGTAGTTAAAGAACTGAAACAAATTGAAAAGGGCGAAAGAGATTTTCGCTTCTAAAAAATAAGGCCAAACGGAGGATATACCATGAGCTTAAATGATACGCCAAGTGCCAACAGAACGCATATCGCCTTTTTCGGCGTGCGCAATGCAGGAAAGTCAAGCGTCATGAACGCCGTAACGGGACAAAAGATTGCCATTGTTTCCCCCGTTAAAGGCACGACAACAGACCCCGTTTCCAAATCGATGGAACTTTTGCCACTCGGCCCCGTAACGATTATCGACACGCCGGGTCTCGACGATGAGGGAACGCTCGGGGAAATGCGCGTTGCCAAAACGCGCGAGGTACTGCGCCGCACCGACATTGCCGTACTCGTCACCGATGCGCGCTGTGAGGTCACTTCCATTGAGCGCGAGATAATCTTGCTCTTTCAAAAGCACAACCTCCCCTACCTCATCGCTTACAACAAGATTGACTGTGGCAATATCATCGAGCGCAATGACCGCCATGCCGTTTATATAAGTGCCAAGACGGGCGACGGCATAAACGAGCTCAAGGAACGCCTCGCCCACATCGTCGACCCTTCCGGCAATAAGACATTGCTTGGTGATTTAGTACACCGCGGCGACACGGCCATACTCGTCATTCCCATCGACAAGGCTGCGCCCAAAGGACGCCTAATCTTGCCGCAACAGCAAGTAATACGCGAGCTTTTAGACTGTGGAGCAAAGGCGCTGATGGTGCAATGTGACCAGCTCGCCGATGCCCTAAAGAGCCTCAATCAACTCCCTGCGCTCGTCATTACCGATAGCCAAGCCTTCGGCATGGTCAATAAAATTGTCGCACCTTCTATTCCCTTGACCTCATTTTCAATTCTCTTTGCCCGCTATAAAGGCGACCTTCCCTATCAGATTGAGGCCGTCAAGCAGCTCGACACCTTAAAAGACGGCGATAAAATCCTCATCTCCGAAGGCTGCACCCACCACCGCCAATGCGATGACATCGGTACGGTAAAGCTGCCGCGCTGGCTTTGTGAATATACAAAGAAAAAACTTGATTTTTCTTATACGAGCGGTACCGAATTTCCTGACGACCTGAGCGCTTACCGCCTCGTCATTCACTGCGGGGCATGTATGCTCAACGAAAAAGAAATGGCTTATCGCTTAAAAATCGCCAAACAACAAAATATCTATATGGCCAATTACGGCACTATTATCGCCTATGTTCACGGCATCTTGCCGCGCGCAACTAAAATCTTAGGATATTAAGCGCCAACAAGAAAAGAGCTTCGCCGCGGCGAAGCTCTTTTTTCCTAATAAATAAATCACGAGGTGAAATACGTGGACACCATACAAAAAAAGGTTATGGCGATTAATGAAATCACCGAAATCTACGACACCATTTTGCGTGACCTGCTGCGCGCTCAGGCCGATAAGATAATCGCCTTCTTGCAGGCACTGCTCGACGAAAAGGCTGCCGATTATCACCTAAAAGGTCATAATTCCGTCTACACGGTACCACATTATGCCATCAAAAGCCGCATCAAGAGCAAGGACAGCCTCAAGGAAAAAATGTTCCGCAAAAAAGAAGGCATGCTTTTCATCAATGCCATCACCACCTGCCCTGATGAAGAAAAGCGCTATGCTATGGTCAAGTCGGATTTGCCTTTAAAAATTGGCGACCTCATCGGCATCAAGATTATCACCGAAGTAAATGAAGATTGCGACAACATCTATCGCTTGCTCTCGGATAGCTCAATCGAGCTTGAGCAGCACGATGTAGTTTTCAAGGACTTTAATATCCAGCCTAAAAGAATGAAAAATGGCTTGCCTATCTACAACATCAAAGGCGTCTTTGCCCAAAAATACAATTTTGAACTGCAGATAAAAAGCGAGCTCTTCTCCGCCTGGGGCGATATGGAACACAAAATGTTTTACAAAGATTATTCCATCAAGCTGGATAAAAGCTCCGTGCAGGCTTCAATGAAGCATATTGGCCTTTTATTGCGCGAAGTCGACAATTTTCTCTTTGAACTGCGCAAATTAAATGATAAAAATGATGTGATGTATGAAAACATGATTTTGACAGAACGGCTCGACAAAATGCTCTCGCCTCTCATCGAAGAAAAATTGCAGGTAAATTACAATATTGTCAATATCATGGCTCCTTTAATCTTCTTTTATAAAGACTTCAAAAATCTCTGCGGACACGATATATTGCTCAATTCACTCGACTTTAACGCCCTTTCCATAGCCAGCCGCCGTTACGATAACTACCTGAAGCTGCGCAATCGCGAAATGGACCTCATCTTACTTGAAACAATTTATTGCAACTGGCTAAGCAAAGCCGAAGGCATTGGAATAGACCACAGCTCTTATAATGCCATCTTGCTGCGCTATTTCAAAAAAATCTGCATCTATTTGAGCAGCTGCATTATCAATAGATACGGACAGGACAAAAAAACCGTCATCATGCGCTTCGTGCGCTGGGTAATGAAACTTCTCTTTTCCTATGGCGCTGGCTCCAATGTTTTTTTAGGGGCTGAAACATATGCCGAAGCCTATCGCATGTCCCTCAAATTCGATGATTTTATGCAAGATATCGAAAACAGCAGCGCCGTCAAACAGTATTTTATCATTGACTGCTTCGGCGGCGACACGGAAAAATATTTTTCTCAATCGCTGGCGCTCATTGACATAAACTTCCGTGAGATTCTTTATGAGCTCGATATCAACCGTATTGTATCCAAAGAAATGCTCGACAAATTCAAATGGAGGTTAAGCTGCTATGGCATCTGAAACATACAAAATTACCGCTTATGAGCAGGGCAATATGCACTATTTAAGTCTTATTATGCCCTACCACGCCGTTCAAGAACACAGCGAGATACTGACTTACGGCAAAAGTGAATACGGCTACCAGCGTACTTTAGCTAAAATTCACTACATGAAAATAGCTCGTTATCTGCTGCAGGACAAAGATGCCATCTTGCCCTCGGCCATCATTTTAGGTGCTGACCGCGCACTCATCAAATCCCGCATCGACTGGCAAAACGAGGAACAGGGAATTCTTTCGCTAATGCCAGATGAAAAACTCTTCCGCGTCGTTGACGGGCAACATCGCCTGCGTGGCTTGCAAGAAGCCTGCCATAGCGACGAGCGCTTCAAAGACTTTTCTCTCAATGTCATTATCATGCTCGTCGAGCCCCAACAGCGCACACTTGAATTGCAGGCTTTTTCTGACCTCAATGCCAAAAGTAAGCGCCTCAAAATCGACCTCATCAATCTAGCGCGCGATAACTACCAGCTACTTTTAGGAAAAGATTATGACTATCGCGAACACATCGCCCTTGAAGCATCCTACCGTCTCAAAGACAATGCTGACTGCGTCTGGAGTAACGGCATTAAGTTCGCGATGAATTTCGACAATGCCTTAGGCATTGTCAGCATCAAGGTCTTTACCGAGTCGATTGTACCGCTCATCGAGCTACAGACAAAAAACAGCGATTTTTCCAGTTACCCGCTTGAAGAAAAATTTTCTTACATTGAAACTACGGCAACGCAAATTGCCGACTTTATCGGCCAGGCCTGGAAACACATTTTAAAAAAATGGCCTAGCTGCTTTGCTAGGCGCTTTGCTTTTGATATGAGCGACGAGCTCGTACCTTATTTTTACAACAAAAAATTTTATATTCAGCGCATGCTCGGCGTACGCGCTTTAAATGCACTGCTCGTCGACTCAGCACAAAAATATGGTCTGGGCAAAGATGCGCTGCGCGATTTCAATAAAAAAATCATCAAAAGCCGCATTACGACGACTGACTGGCTTGTCGGCAGCATCATCTTTTCTGGCCTAAGCTCCGAAAATAGCATCAAGAAAGTAAAGCGCCTTATTACCTCGGTGCGAAGCGAATCGCTTATTTAACAATATGTTTACCCGTGACAAAGTACTTGCGCCAATAGACATTGGAAAGCTCATCTATTCTGATGCCATGACTAGATGAGGCGTGGATGAAGCGGCCATGACCGAGGTAGATGCCGCAATGGCTGATGCCCGTTCCGTCTGTCGCAAAAAAGACCAAATCACCTTCGCGCAGCGAACTTACAGGCTCTTTAAGGCCAAGCAGATATTGCTCATCCGCCGTGCGCGGCAGTTCAAATTTGTTTTCCTTAAAAACATATTGAACAAAGCCCGAGCAATCAAAGCCCTTGGGCGTCGTACCACCATAGACATAGGGAACACCTATATAGCGCTTAGCCGTTGCAATGAGCTGCGACACGCGCGCGGTCGGCACGAAGGGGCTCGTCTGACGTACTTGCTCGCAGCGCAAATGCTCAATGCGCTGCAAAAAAGCGTCCTGTCCCTTTTTATTTGGCTGCACATTTAAAGGGCGCACTTTTTCTCGTTTCAATGCCACTAAATTTGCCTTTTTGCTTGCAGCACGCCTGCCTTGCGACACGGGAGGCTGCTGCGAGCGCGGCACATTGCTGCGCTGACAAAGAAGGTCCCAAAAAGTTCTATCCGTCTTGCCGGTCACCGGCAGGCCAAATTTTTCTTGGCACTGCCGCACGGCCGCTTGCGTTGCCATCTGAATGTATTGTTCACCCGGGCTCGCTAGTTCCCGCGCAGTTCTTTAATGAACTTCTCGCCATTTCTGGCGAGCACAGACTATATCTTCTCCCTCGCCTTATACGTTAGGGAGTTGTCCACTTCCGCACGCTTGTGCGTACTTCCCAAAGGGAATAGTCGTTGAGGATTCTCCTATTCGGAGCTTTCCTGCTGATTGCCCATTTTTAAGCACTTAGGATTTAACCGTATGCCATCTGGCAAATTTTTTTTGCTTTCGCCACCTTCGCGCCTGGCCCTTTCATGCCTATGCTGTGGTCTTGCCAGCTTTAGGGTTTTCCAGCATTTCAGACAATGCCACGGCAGAAATATCCGCCCACACACATTTTCTGTATGCGCTGACTGGCAGCCGTACCAAAACAGCACGGCCTTTAATCAAAATGGCCATTTATGCTCAAATGATAGCCTTGTTTTTGTAGCATCTGCTGCAAGATTTCCACTTCACATCCCTGGGAATAAAGCTGCAGCAAAGGTGCCGCCTGCACAGGCGGCGGGACGGCAATCAAATTGGCGATAAACAAGGTCAAGCCGATACATATTTTCTTGATATTTTTCAAATTTTTGCCTCCTCAGCCGTGCATGATATGCTGTAGACCCTGATTAATCAAGGTGACGACGTGCCCATCGTCAAGGGAATACCAAGCCTCTTTTCCTTCACGGCGAAATTTTACTAATCTCGCCCCGCGCAAAATGCGCAGTTGATGTGATATTGCCGACTGCCCCATCTTCAATGTATCCGCTATATCACAGACACACATCTCCGTACTCGACAAAAGCGTCAAAATGCGGATACGCGTCGGGTCGCCTAATATCTTGAAAGTTTCTGACAGGTGAGCTGTCGTCTGCTCATCCAGAAGATTGATATGGGCTTTTTTCAACATATCCTGATGAACATGGTAAATTTCACAAGAATCACATTCCGTATTCTTCATCAAAAATGCGGGCCAATACCCTGACCTACTAAGCCTAGGAGCAATGCCCGCACCTCCTTTCTACACTTAAAATTATACGCATATCGTAATTTCCGCTTCAATGAGAACGTGAAAAATACTGCTAACTTTCTTTTTCTACTCCACTAAAAGCATTTGAAAATCTTCGCCAGGAAAACCTAACTATTTTTATCATATAGCAAGGCAGCAATAATGGCAAGGTCAACCGGCAAGGCGACACCATTTTATCTTTGGAAAGAGGTTTATCTTGACAAATTTTGCCAACACTAACGCCAAAAGCAGCTCAGGCAATCTGTCGGCCTCATATTTATGCCGTCAAATAGCCAAGCCTTGCCGACTTGACTATTTTAAAAAATAAAAATATAATACACATAAGCAATTAATTACTTGTTGCCCTAAGCGTTCAAGCAGCGCTTTTGGGGCAAGGTCTTTTGGCAAAATGAGAAAAGTGAATCGACAAATAAAAGGCGACATCCAAAGGCTTGGTATGTTGCCTTTTTTGTGAGCATTTACCATTTTCCTAAGGCAAGCTAATAAAAAGACTGCGAGGTGAAGCGCTGCCCCAGGCAGCAAAGAGATGTCAGACGATAGAATTATTGCCGCACTTGACGTGCGCACGTTAGACGAGGTCAAAGCACTCGTTACGTCCTTAGGTGATGCCGTTTCCTTCTACAAAGTCGGCATGGAACTATTTTATGCCGTAGGCCCAGCGGTCATCGCCTATTTAAAGCAACAAAATAAGCGCGTTTTTTTGGACTTAAAGCTCTGCGATATTCCCAATACTGTAGCTGAAGGTCTTGTCTCCCTCTTAAAATGGCAGCCCGATATTCTAAGCGTACACGCTTTTGGCGGCTATGCGATGCTCCATACGGCAATGGAGCGCCTAAAAAAGGCTTCCCAAGAGCAAAACGTCCCCTTACCAAGGGTAATTGCCATCACCGTTTTGACGAGCATGGGCGATGATGACTGGCAGGACCTGCATATCGACCAGCCAATTGCCGCCCAAGTCGAATCGCTTGCCCAGCTCGCCCAAAGAGCAAGGCTTGCCGGCGTAGTCGCCTCACCGCGCGAAGCAAAAAAAATACGCCATTTATGCGGCGATGACTTTCTCATCGTCACGCCGGGAGTACGTCCAAGTGGTTCTGCCTTAGGCGACCAAAAGCGCACGGCAACACCAAAAGAAGCCCTTTTAAATGGTGCTAGCCATCTCGTCATTGGCAGACCAATTTATAAGGCTAAAAATCCGCGCGCGGCAGCGCTTGACATCGCCAGGCAGATTGCGCAGGTGAAAAAATGATTATCCTCGCTTCTGCCTCGCCGCGCAGAAAAGAACTTTTAGAGCAGATTGGCTGCACTTTTACCTGCGAAACATCTGCAGCCGAAGAATTAAAAAGGGCCAGCTCGCCTGAAGAGCTCGTACGCCAAAATGCCCTTTTAAAAGCACGCGCCGTCGCGCAAAAACACGGCCCTTTGGACCTCATTATTGGCTCTGATACTGTTGTCGCCCTTGAAGGGGAAATTTTTGGCAAGCCCAAAGACGACGCTGATGCAAAAAGGATGCTTCTTTCCCTTTCTGGCAAAAAACACTTTGTCCACACGGGTGTTGCCTTAATCCAGGGTGAAAAGGAAAAAACTTTCGTCAGCAGTACGGCCGTTTATCTAGCAAAACTTACCAAAGACGACATCAATTTTTACGTAGACTCCCAAGAGCCGCGCGATAAAGCTGGTGCTTACGCCATTCAGGGAATTGGTGCACGGTTTATCGAAAAAATCGCGGGCGATTACAATACCGTTGTCGGCTTGCCGCTGCACAAATTATGCCAAGCGGCCAGTGAATTAGGGATAAAAATCTAAAAGAGGTGCATAAAATGACAGAACAAGAAGTAATGGATTTACTCACTAAGACCAAGGCCATCATGCACGGCCACTTTCTCCTGACATCAGGCCTGCACAGTCCTGCCTATGTAGAAAAATTTAATGTCCTGCAGCAGCCAAAATACACGGAAATGCTTTGCAAGGAACTTGCGAGCCGCTTTGCCGCTGCCAAGGTCGAAACTGTCGTCGGCCCCATGACGGGCGGCATATTGCTTGCCCATGAAGTTGGCAAAGCACTCGGCACGCGTGCCATCTTCACCGAGCGCGTCGATGGCAAGATGGCCTTTCGTCGCGGCTTTTCGCTTCGCGAGGGTGAACGCGTACTCATCGTCGAAGATATTGTCACGACAGGCGGTTCCGTCAAAGAAGTTATCGACGTGGTAAAAAAAGAAGGAGCCATTCCCGTCGGCATTGGCCTTTTAGTCGACCGCAGCGGCGGAAAAATCGACTTTTCGCCTATTCCCCATGAAGCACTTTTGCACCTTTCCGTTACAACCTACAAACCGGAAGATTGCCCGCTCTGCCATGATAATGTGCCAATGACCAAACGCGGTAGGACAGGAAAATAAAGACAAAAAAGCTGCCCTAAGGCAGCTTTTTTTATTAGAAAGGGGCATATTTTTATCAAAGAAGAAACACAAAAAAAAATTTTTGAACAGATAAACACTTGGCAGTACCTTTCCGACCTGCCAGAAAAGTTCTGCGACTTTACCGGCTGTCGCCTGCCCGCAAAGGTAACCGGCGACACGATAGACATCTACCGTTACGAACTGCCACAGCTGCATCGCTGTGTCACGCTTTACTATCATGATGAGACGCGAGAATTTAAAGTACGCCTTAAAATAGGCATATTGGAGTTTTGCGCCATTGAATATATTTCGGGCAATCTAACCGCATTTGAAGAAATCTTAAAAGACCGCCTGCCCAAAACTCTGGCCGAGCTGGGAAATCCTTCCAAAAGCAAAATTTCTTCTATCTTATACGACAAAAAAATTCTCGCCTGGCACTACGAAGAGCTCCTCCCACCTTCCTATGCGGGCTTTGAGCTCTTCATCGCACCAAAGCACCCGGTACGCGTTATCAACGGCTCTTATATCATCATCGATTACAGCGACTTTGATAATAGTAGCAACTTTGCCATCTACTACAACATCTTTCGCGATGAATTTTTCGGTGAAAGCCGTATCTTCGATATTCCCGAGGTGAGCTATGCTTTTGACGCCACAGAACTAGATGAGCTGGCGGAAAAACTATCCAAGAAACTCTTTCCGCACATGGATAAGCTGCGCGAGCGCATCGAAAAAAGAAATTAACCTTCTACCTCGTTTAGCGCTTTTAAAATCTTGGCGGCAACGCCGTGCATTTTGTGCGCGGGCACGGAGCAGGCGGCAAGGCGCACGCCGGCTTTTAAGGGCACCGCAAAAATCAAATCATCGTGCAGCCTATCGCAAACGGCTGCTGATTTTTGCGTCGGGACGGAAAGGAAAAAGCCCGCCTTATAAGGAAGCGCCTTTAAGCCGCACTGTGCCGCTTCTGCGGTGAAGATTGCCGCACGCTTTTTAATCATCTGGTAGAGGGCTTCTCTTTGTTCTTCCAGCTTGGCGCGCAGTGCTGCATCTTGATGGATGCGCACCAGCGTGGCCATCGCTCCGTGATTGCAATTCGACCAAGTTGCACGGCAGGCATAAGCCGTGACATTGCTAAACTGCTCAATGACCTTTTTTTCAGACGAAAACCCTATCATGGCGCCGCCGCGCTGGCCATAAAAGGTATAGCCTTTTGACATGCTGAAAGTGAAGATAGTAAAAATATTAGCAGGCAAATTGGCAAACTGTTCCATGAAAAGGCGCGTCTCGTCTTTATCGCCCGCATAATCAATATAGGCAATATCGACAACTAAGATAATCTTTTTTCCTTTTGCGGCGTGGGCCTTGCAATGTGCAATGACACCGGCCCAATCCTCTTTTGACAGGCTATATCCTGTCGGATTGTGGGCAGGCGTATTGATGATTGTCAAAAGCGATTCTTGCTTTGCTAAAAGCTCGTCCATGCGCTTTTCCAGTGCTTGCAAGTTAAACTCGTTTTTTTCGTCAAAAAGCTGATAGGTAGTGAGCGTACGACCCATAGCACGGCAAATTTCACTATAAGAACCCCAATACCAATCAGAAGTCAAGACAAAATCGCCCGCTTGCGTGTAATTATGGATAGCGTTATAAAGCGCACCGGTACCACCGGGTGTGGCACATGAAGCGATATAGCCTGCAGGGCGATGCTTGCCAAAAGTCAAATCCTCTGCCAGGCGCAAATATTCTGGCACGCCGGCAATAGGCGCATAGGAAATCATTTCGCCGATTGGCAAAGAGCGCAAGACTTCTTCGACTACCGGTATGCAGGCAATATTGCCCTCATCGTCCATAATTGCGCCAATCGTGGCGTTTACCACCTTATCCTTGCCGTGCACTTGCGCAGCCTTTTTGCAGGCCGCATTCGCCCCAAAAATAACATCTTTTAAAATACAATCACGAACTTGCTCTGCCGCCATCTCCATTGCCAATCGACCCCCAAAAAGTAAAATTAAAAAAGAAAAATTCTGACAATAATTCATAATCAGCATCTTTAACAGCACTCTGATACAAATATTGCCAAGTCCCCTTAAAAGCAAGGGACAAAAAGGATTTCTAAATCATCTGCAGACAGGAAAGACATCGCTTAGCTATGCTTTGCCACTGCAAAAATATATTTAGTTTCATCCTTTTTCTTGATATACTTATATTATATGTAAGCGCAAAAGAAAGTACAAGAAGGGCCGCAATAATTTTGCGCTTTTTATCATGCTGGCGGCCTCTTGCATAAACTCTATTTTAAGGAAGTCATCATGGAAGAAAAAATTGAACTATTCTTGCCCGACCTAAACGCCATGCGCACATTCGGCGAAGTCTTGGCTGCGGCAGGGCAAAAGGGGCTGACGCTTTGCCTCGACGGCGACCTGGGCGCGGGAAAGACTACGCTCGTACAGGGCATTGCTGCCGCCTTGGGCTGCCAAGATGCCACAAGCCCGACCTTTAACCTCCTCAATATATATGAAGGGAAAAAAACCATCTATCACTTCGACCTCTACCGCCTCGAAGCAGAAGATGAACTCTACGAAGCGGGTTTTTATGAATATAGCATTGAAGATGGCGATTTTGTACTCATCGAATGGGGCAGCAAATTTCCAGACTCAATGCCCCAAGACCACATTGCCATCGTCCTTTCGCGCCAAGGCAAAGGCCGCCATGCAAGCGTTTATTTATCTGGGCGCAAATACCTTTCTATCTACAAGGAGATTGAAAAAAGATGCCAATCCTCGCCATCGATACATCGTCAATAGTTTCTGGTGCCGCCGTCGCTACTGCTGAACGCCTGCTGGCAGAGATAATCGTCCAGCTCAAAAAGCCCCAGTCGGAAGTTCTCATGGAGCATATAGAATCGGTGCTCAAAATGGCACACCTCAAAAAAGAAGAGCTTACGGGCATTGCCGTAAATATAGGGCCTGGTTCCTTTACCGGACTGCGCATCGGCCTTGTCACGGCAAAAATGCTTTCTTATTCGCTCAACATTCCGCTTATTGCCGTCGATGGCGGCGAGGCACTCGCCTTACACCATCTGGCAGAAAAAAATTATACGGGCGTCTTCATCGACGCCCAAAAGGGCAATGCCTATTTTGCCCTCTGGGGATTGAAAAAAGGCCGCTTGACACCGCTTATCCCCATGCAGGTCATGCCGCTTGATGAAGCCCTAAAAAACTGCCAAGAGGCAGATTATCCCGTCATCGCGACAGGAGAACTCGTCCAGCGACAAAGAGAAGCCTTTGAGCGGTATACAAATATCATCTTCCCGCTGCCAAACCAGCTTATGCCTCGCCCCTCCAATATCGCTTTTGCTGCCATTCCCAAGCTGAAAAATGGACAATTTGACAACATCATGGACCTTGAGCCTTATTATATAAGGCGCTCCGAGGCCGAAGAATTATGGGAAAAAAGGCAAAATGAGGTGAAATAATGCAAATATCTTATAGAAAAATGACGACAGAAGATGCTGCCGCCGTAGAAAACGTCGAAAAACAATGCTTCAAAATGCCTTGGTCGCGCGAAGCCTTTTGGGAAGAGGCAGCCAAATCAGATGCCTACTATATAGTGGCTATAGCCAAAACGGAAACGAAAGAGCAGATTGTCGCTTATATCGGCATTTGGCTTATCTTCAATGAGGGTCATATCACCAATGTTGCCGTTGCGCCCGAATACCGCGGACACGGCATCGGCAAAGCGCTCTTGGAAAAAATTATTGCTGTTGCCCAAACGCGCGGCGTCGAGGCAATCACGCTCGAAGTGCGCCCTTCCAATACTCCGGCCTTGCGCCTTTATAATAGCTTCGGCTTTAAAAGTTCAGGGCGCCGCCCCCACTACTACCTTGATAACGGCGAAGATGCCGAAATCATGTGGCTTACCTGTGGCAAAAAAGATGTCCAAGACGTCTCACCCGAAGACCTCGACGCCACTTTGACACAGATAAAAGATGAAATCAATGCGGCCAAAAAAGAAAATGCGCCGGAAAAAACTTCCCACGCCGGCCAATACATCTAAAAAGGACGGTTACCGTGCATCAATATCTATTTTTTATCGGCCCTTTTCCCGTGCGCTCTTATGGTCTCGTACTCTCATTGAGTATCATCTTATCTACGGGCGTAGCCTATTTTCTCGCCAAAAAAGATGGCCGCTACCATGAGCACATTGTTGACCTTGGCATTTACTGCGGCTTGGCCGGGCTCGTCGGCGGACGCCTCTGGGATGTCTTTTTTTTCGATTGGGCCTATTACAGTCATCACCTGACCCAGATTTTTGATGTCTGGCAAGGCGGCATGGCCATCCAAGGCGGCATCGTTTTTGGCACGCTTTGCGGTATAATCTATGCGCGTCGCCACAATATCAATATTTTGAGCCTAGCGGACATCGTTGCGCCTGCCATTATCTTAGGCCAAGCTTTAGGACGCTGCGCCAATTTTCTAAATGGCGATGCTTTCGGCGCACCTACGGGCAGCGATTTTGGCATCATTTATCCCGCAACGACACTGGCGCACCAGATTTATGGCAATCGACCGCTTTGGCCGGCAGAAGTGTGGGAAGGACAAATAGACGTTGTCATCTTCGCCCTCCTTCTCATTTACAGCGCCTTTCGTCATGTGCGCGGCCGCGTTTTTTCGCTTTACATTATTCTCTACTGCTGCGCGCGCTTTTTTCTCGAATACCTGCGCGGCGACTACGTGACGCCCGTCTTTGATGGTTTAAAATCCGCTCAGTTTACAAGCGTTATCGGCTTTTTCATGGGCATTTTCCTTTATATTGGCTGCGGCCTTTACGAACGGCACCAGAAAAAAAAGGCAGGTGGGAAAAAGTGAAAAGAGCTGCCCTTTTTACGCTCTTAGTGCTGTGCTACTTTTTGCTCATCGGCAAATGCAGCACGGCATGCGCTTTTGAGCCACAAATTAAGGTGAAGCTGGCACAAGGACGCCAGCAGATTGAACTTACGGCGCCGGGCGGCCTTTTGGCAAGCGAAAATGAGCACCAAAAAGCACAGCCTTACGAAGGGCGCGTTATCATCACACAGCGCTCAGGCGAATTATTCATCAATGGGCACAGCGCGGGAAAAGACGTCCTTTATCTGCGCCCCCAAAAAGAAACTTCGGCTATCTCTTTTGGCCAAAACCGCTATGCCGGCATCTTCATCATCCGCCAACTATCCGGAGGGCTGCTCGTCGTAAATGAACTGCCGCTTGAACAGTACCTCAGAAGCGTTGTACCAAGCGAAATGCCATCAGCTTGGCCAATGGATGCCTTAAAAGCCCAGACGGTCGCCGCGCGCACTTTTGCCCTTTATAAAATGCGCCATTCCGAACACAAATATTATGACGTCTGCAATACGACGCACTGTCAAGTCTATGACGGTTTAGGCGTAGAAACGAAAAGCTCCGATAATGCCGTAAAAGAAACGTATGGCCAGGTAATCTTATACCATCACGAGCCTATTTTGGCAGCTTTTCATGCCGATAGTGGCGGACGAACGGAAAACAGCGAAGATGTCTGGGACACAAAACTTCCTTACTTGCGTTCCGTAGCAGACGGCACAACAGATTCACCGGAACACCACTGGCGCATAAGCATGACACCATTTGATTTTGTTCGCCATCTGCGCGATGCCGGCCACAATGTAGGAAAAATCGAAGCCATCGAACTTTCTCCCATTGATAGCGCTGCCCCCGACCGCACGCAAGGCGGTGGCGTCCGCTATGCTCTAGTCATCGGTTCAGGTGGCAAAATAAAGCTGCCCGGCTATGCGCTGCGCCGCATCTTTGGCCTCAAGAGCACGCGCTTTTCCATCAAAGCCTTGCCCGAAACAGAAAATACTCGCTCACAAGGCCTCAATGCACAAAAAATATCCGCTGCAACGCGGACCATCCTCTTTGACGGCTACGGCTCCGGCCACAGGCTAGGCCTTTCCCAATGGGGTGCTTATGACCTTTCTTTAAAGCACGAAAATTATCTTGATATACTTTACGATTACTACACAGACGTATCAGTCAGCAACAACTGGTACGATGGAGGTTTATAAAATGCTTTTAACTGATTTTGATTATGAACTGCCGCCCGAGCTCATCGCGCAAGTGCCTTGCCCGCAACGCGACCACTCACGCCTCATGGTCCTCGACCGAGAAAAAAAAAGCATTGCGCACAAGCATTTTTACGATATTATAGACTACCTAAAGCCCGGCGATACGCTCGTCTTTAACAATACGCGCGTCATTCCTGCCCGCCTTATCGGCACGCGCTCTACTGGCGCTCACATTGAAGTTTTCTTATTGCGCCGGCGCGAGCAAAACGACTGGGAAGTGCTTGTCAAGCCCGGCCGCAAAGCCCGCTCCGGCACGATAATAAATTTTGGAAACGGCGAACTTTCCTGCGAAATATTGGAAAGTACTGATTTTGGAGGACGCATCGCCCGCTTTAAATACGACGGCATCTGGGAAGAACTGCTCGATAAGCTAGGTCAGACACCCTTGCCGCCTTATATCCACGAAAAACTGCAGGATAAAAGCCGCTATCAGACCGTCTATGCCAAAGAGGATGGCTCAGCGGCCGCTCCCACGGCAGGACTGCACTTTACTGAGGACCTGCTCAAAAAAATAAAAGAAAAGGGTATTGCGCTTGAATTTGTCACGCTCCACGTCGGGCTCGGCACCTTTCGCCCCGTCAACGTCGAGCGCATCGAAGACCATGTCATGCACACGGAATTTTTCCACGTCGACGAAGATACTGCCGCACGCATCAATGCCGCCAAAGAGCGGGGCGGACGCATTATCGCCGTTGGGACTACGTCAATAAGAACGCTGGAATCGGCAACAGATGAAAGCGGCAAGCTCATCGCGCAAAGTGCCGATACAGGTATTTTTATCTATCCTGGCTATAAATTCAAAATAGTCGATGGCATCATCACCAATTTCCACTTACCCAAATCAACCTTGCTCATGCTCGTAAGCGCTTTTGCCGGACGCGAATACATTTTAAATGCCTATCATGAAGCTGTCGCCCAAAAATATCGCTTCTTTAGCTTTGGCGATGCCATGTGTATCCTATAATCGCATTTCTTACAGTTGAAAATTCAGCTAACAGGTAAATTTTCAGCTGTTTTTTTATAAAAAGTAGTGAAAAAAAAGCTCACTTTGTGTAAAATATAACTTGTAAGCAATAATAGACTGTATATTGCGCGTATTGTTCATGAGCGCGGTCAAAAGACAAGAGTCTCGCGCCAGCTTTTGCGATGAGAGAAAGGACGAAATCAATGAGCATCACAGAAACTTTTGAAGAACTTTACAAAGAGGCTGCAAAACGTGCTACTGGAACGGACAAAATCAATTATGACCCCTCCCAGCTAGACTGCATCTTTAACCCCGGCTGTCATCAGCCACAATGGAAATTGTCGGATATCTTAAATGATGATGATACCACTGTCACCAAAGGCAACCCCATAAGCCGCGATGTCGCGGGCATGCTCCACGCAATAAGCAACCGTGGCATGAAGAGGGCATTCGTTCTCACAGCTCCCGCCTTTCAGGGTCAATTCAGCAGCGAGGTTACGGCAGGCATGATGCGCTCCGCCTTTTATGAAATCGGCTTTGATGGTTTTGTTGAAGTCGCTATCTTTGCCGATATTCTCACCTTGATGGAAGCACTCGAGTTTGATAAAAACATCCAAAAAAAGCAAGACTACATGATTACGAGCTGCTGCTGCCCCATGTGGATTGGCATGATTAAGAAGATTTACACCGACCTCATTCCCCATGTGCCGCCAACAGTCTCACCAATGATTGCCGCCGGCCGCGTCATAAAGAAGCTCCATCCTGACTGCCTCACCGTCTTTATCGGGCCTTGCCTAGCGAAAAAGTCAGAAAAAAATGACCCAGATATTGCCGGTGCTATTGATTTCGTCCTGACCTTCCAAGAAACGAAGGAATTATTCGATATTCTCAATGTCGACCTGACTAAACAGCCCGACAAGGTGAAGGAAAACACCTCCAAAATGGGCCGTATCTATGCACGCCGCGGTGGCGTAAGCGAAGCTGTCAGAACAACTTTGGCAAAATTACATCCCCATCGTCAGATAGAATTAAAATCCCAGCAGGCTGATGGCGTCCCCAACTGCCGCAAGATGATTGAAGATATCCAAAAAGGCAATACAGACGCCAACTTCTTCGAAGGTATGGGTTGCATTGGCGGCTGCGTCGGCGGTCCGCGCTCCATTTTACCGAAAGAAAAAGGCGCGCAGGAAGTAGATGACTATGGCGACAAGGCACTTTATGAAACACCGCTTGATAACCCTTATGTCCTTGAGCTTTTGCATCGCCTCAACTTTACTACTTTAGACAGCCTTTTAGAAGATAAAGAACTTTTCGTACGCAAATGGTAAGCACTTTTTTATAGCAAAAAAGCCGCCTCAAACGAGGCGGCTTTTTTTAATTGACTTTACCGGGAATCTGCTTCCAGATACGGCGGAATGTATTTTGCTGCGCTTCCGGCGAACGGCTGATACGCGCTTCTAATTCTTCCTCTGTCTGGATTGTAAACATCGTTTCATAAATTTCATCAATAGACTTAAACTTATAAACATCCAGACTATCTAAATAAGCATATTCAGGAATTGTTTCCATTTCTTTTCTTATCTTCGCACGGTAAGCATCGGCATTAGGATTATGAACGCCATTAATGGCATCTTCTAACTCCTTGAGGTCGAGCATCTTCCGCATTTCTTCGCTCATCATAATTACTCAAATCCCCCTTAGCAACTCTCTTTATCTATATCTTCAAGCGGCCGTGAATGCTTTGCGGCGCTTTTGAAAAACGCACTTTAAGTCACTTCTGCCTGTATATTATACCCTTTTCCCGCAAAATACGCAAATCATTCAACCGTTACCGACTTAGCAAGATTGCGCGGTTTATCGACATCACAGCCGCGCAAAACGGCCGTATAATAGGCAAGAAGCTGCAGCGGCACAACTGCCAGGATGGGAAGCAGCAATTCATCTGTGGCAGGAACTTTGATGACGCTATCTACATATTTATCAAGTTCATCATCACCCGTAACACCAACACCGACGACAGTAGCTTCGCGTGCTTTTACCTCTTTTATGTTGCTCAAAGTCTTTTCATAAATATCGCGCTGCGTAGCCAGGGCAATAACGGGCATCTGCGGCACTACAAGGGCCAGTGTGCCATGCTTTAGTTCACCAGCAGCATAAGCCTCAGCGTGAATATAAGAGATTTCCTTCAATTTTAAAGAGCCTTCTAAGGCAATATCATAATCAAGCGAGCGGCCGATGAAAAAGGCATCGGCATGGTCTTTAAACTGCGCTGCACACTCTTTAATCAGGGGAGCCGTTTCTAAGACGTCCTCCAATTTTTGCGGCAAGCTGCGCAAAGCTGCCAAAAGATTATGCTGTCTATCTGCATCCACTTTTCCCTTGAGGCAAGCCATGTAAAAGGCGAGCATAAACACCGTTACAAGCTGCGTTGTATAGGCCTTAGTGGAGGCGACAGCAATTTCCGGTCCGGCCCAAGTGTAAATGACCTCATCTGCTTCGCGCGCAATTGATGAGCCAACGACATTGGTTATCGCCAAAGTGCTCGCGCCGAGACGCTTTGCCTCGCGCAATGCGGCAAGCGTATCGCTCGTTTCGCCCGACTGGCTGATGACAATTAAAAGCGTCTGCGCATCAATAATCGGATTTCTATATCTAAATTCCGAAGCAATATCCGTCTCGACGGGAATACGCGCTAACTTTTCGATATAATACTTGCCGACCATTCCTGCATGATAAGCAGTACCGCAAGCAACAATATAGATTTTATTGAACGAATTTAAATAATCAGCCGACCAATTAAGTTCATTAAAAACAATGCAGTCGCTATTTTCCGGCAAGCGCGGCGAAATTGTGCTGCGCACTGCTTTAGGCTGCTCATGAATTTCCTTGAGCATAAAATGTTCAAAGCCGCCTTTTTCTGCCGCCTGAGCATCCCAGCTGACCTCGAAAACCTTCTTGTCAACAGGCGTGCCTTCCGCATCGGTAATCCAGACGAAATCCTTTTTGACAATAGCGACTTCGCCATCATTTAAAATATAATTGCGGCGCGTATAGCTGATGATAGCCGGAATATCAGAAGCAATGAAGTTTTCGCCTGTGCCAAGACCGATGACGAGAGGATTGTCCTTTTTCGTGCATATCAGCATATCCGGGTCAAACCTTGACAAAAAGACGAGTGAATACGAGCCCTTAATGCGGCGTAAAACGGCACGTACTGCCTTTTCAAAATCCCCCTTATATTCCTCTTCCAAAAGATGAGCAACAACTTCAGAGTCAGTTTCCGAACGGAATTTATGACCCCTTTGCAGCAATTCTTCCTTTAAAGACAAATAGTTTTCTATAATCCCGTTATGAACGATGGCAAAATTGCCCGCACAGTCAAGGTGCGGATGGGAATTATTATCAGATGGACCGCCATGCGTCGCCCAGCGCGTATGACCGATACCAATACTTCCTGCTAAATCCTTCCCTTTCAACTTTTGACGCAATGCCTCAAGACGGCCAACGCTCTTTTCCACATCAATCTTCTGCTTATCGAGAACAGCAATGCCCGCTGAGTCATAGCCTCTATATTCAAGCTTTGTCAGGCCATCTAAGAGAAACTTCTCAGCTCGTTTAGAGCCAACATAACCAACAATACCACACATAAAAAGATACCTCCAAAATAATACTTCTGCCTGTCCTCATTTTGTCTTGTCCCTTGCTCACGCAGAGGTTTTGTCAAATTTTGCGACCGGACTCGGCCGGAAGGCATCCGCTGAAATATTCGACGACCTTCTCCTCGTATTCTCCTTAAGAAGAACCAGCGCTAACAAAATGTTTTCTTGCCAAAGCAGCGCGGCAGAGCACCACCTCAGTCAAAATACTATATTCTTCATATTTTAATATACATATATAATTTGGTCAAGATAAACAGGTATATCTTTATCTTTACCGGACACTTCATAGCTAAAAACAATCAAGTGCCTATATAATTTCATTTCCCGCCTAAATGCTGTTTTTTTTATAATCTTCGTGTTATAATACGGCTAAATATTGAGAAAATTAACATAATAACTTAAAAAGTTATCTTAGTTAGGAGGTTTTATACCGTGCAAAAAAAATTATTAGAAAAATTTCTTCGCTATGTCTCCATCCCCACCCAATCTGACCCAGCGTCAAACACAGTACCCACAACGCCCCAGCAGTATGAGCTAGCAGAATTATTAAAGGAAGATTTGCAAAAAATAGGCTTAAAGGACTTATTCCTAAGCGACTGCAGCGTCTTAACGGGCTATTTGCCCGCTAATCAGCCAAGAGCCAGTAAAATACCTAAAATCGGTTTTTGCGCTCATTTAGATACCGTTAATGTCAATTTATCACCAGTCGTAAAGCCACATTTAATTAAGAATTACAACGGAAAGGATATTTGCCTTAACCGCGAAAAGGATATTTGGCTGCGCACGAAAGAGTATCCCAAAATAAAAGATTATATAGGAGAAGATATCCTCGTAACAGATGGCACATCTGTCCTAGGCGCCGATAACAAGGCGGCAATTGCCAATATCGTAACTGCATTGGAATATTTAACCGAGCACCCAGAAATTATGCATGGCGATATTTATATAGCCTTTGTGCCAGATGAGGAGTGCGGCTTACGCGGTTCTAAAAAGATGAACTTCAATCGCTTTCCCGCCGACTTTGCCTATACGATAGATTGCTGCGAAACAGGCGAAGTCGTCTGCCAAACCTTTAATGCCGCTGAAGCCAGCGTAACAATTAAAGGCGTTCCTGCCCATCCGATGGCAGCTAAAGGCGTGATGGTTAATCCCACGCTAATTGCTGTTGACTTAGTAAATAGTTTTGACCGGCAGCAAACGCCAGAGCATACAGAAGGAATGGAAGGATATACGTGGTTTAGAGAAATAAAGACTAATGCTGCCGAAGGAACAGTCACTATCAGTATCCGCGATCACCACAAAGATTTATTCCAATTGCGCAAAAAGCAGCTATCAGATGCCGTAAAATTCTTGCAAGCACGCTATAAACAGGCGAAAATCGATTTAAAAATCAATGATATTTACTGTAATATCGCCGATGTGATAACACCTGAAAATCAAAAGGCTATAGATTTACTTTATCATGCCTTAAAAGACCTAAATATTAAGGCCAAGACAATCGCTATGCGCGGCGGAACAGACGGCTCTTTTATTTCAACCAAAGGAATTTTAACGCCAAATTACTTTACAGGAGCGATGAATTTCCACTCAAATAAAGAATTTTTACCATTAAATGCTTTTGAAAAATCTTGCCGGACAACTCTAAAAATTATCGAATTAACGGGTAAGATATAACATAAGTAAGTATTTTATACTGTATACCATTATTAATATTTTTATCACTAAAAATATGTGAATATTAAATAACATTTATTTTGCATATTTTAACAATAAATGTTATAATATAAACAAGAAAAGATTGTTGATGGGCAAGGGCGCTCTGACAAAGGCAGAGGCGGCCAGAGCCGCTGCCCTTTTAAAAGAGAAAGGCGGTGCAGCCTGCTGCTGCCTCTGCAGTATGGCGAGAATTATTTTGCCATATTTAATGGCGGCAGGCAATTAATATGGCTATCTGCAATTCTATTTTTGTCCCCATTGATAGTTCTGAAAATTCCGATAAATCTTTGCAAAAAGCAACCCAACTGGCAAAGCTGACCGGAGCAAAAATCACTGTCATCCACGTAGTTGACCTCAATGTAGCCTTTTCCGCCTTGCGCGGCGCTGATTTCAACCTGCATTTTATCGAGACCTTTGAAAACGCCGGCAATGAGCTGCTGCAAAAGGCTGCCGGCTATCTCGACGGCTATGAAAATGTTTCTTATGAACTCCTAAAAGGCGACCCTTCCCATGTGCTCGCCAAAAAAATTAATGCCGAAAAGCCAGACGTCGTCATCATCGCCGGGCGTGGCAAGGGCCAAATATCGCAGATTTTAATTGGCAGCGTTGCCCACTATTTGCTCACGCATACCGAAAGCCCTATCTTAATAGTCAGATAGACACAAAAAATCCCTGCCAAAAATTGGCAGGGATTTTTTTATTCAGCAGTGAACGGCAACAAAGCAATGTTGCGAGCACGCTTAATTGCAAGCGTTACCTGGCGCTGATGACGAGCACAGTTGCCCGAAATGCGGCGCGGTAAAATCTTGCCGCGTTCAGTAATGAAACGGCGCAATTTAGCAACGTCTTTATAGTCGATAGCTTCAACTTTATCTGCGCAGAAGCTGCATACTTTTCTCTTCGGTCTTCTGCCTTTATCACGTCTAACCAATTCGAAAGCCTCCTTCATCAAAATGGAATTTCTTCGTCAGAGGGAACATCATGTCCAAGCGAGCTAGCCGGGTCATAAGGCTTTGCTTCTTCCCTTGCCGGCTGGGCAGAATAACCGCCCTCGGCAAATGAAGACTCATGTGCGGCCGCTGCTGCCTTTGAACCGATAAACTCAATATCATTGGCAACTATTTCCGTCACATAGCGCTTCGAGCCATCTTGCGCATCATAACTGCGCGTCTGCAACCGCCCTTCGACGATTACCTGGCTACCCTTTGCCAAATAATTGCCGCAGATTTCACCCAATTTTTGCCAAGCAATAACGGTGAAAAAATCAGCCGTAGGCTGCCCTTGCTGTGCATCCTTTGACCCTACGCGGCGATTAACGGCAATCCTAAAATTGGCAACTGCCTTGCCCGTCTGCGTGTAACGCACTTCCGGGTCAGCAGTCAAGCGACCGGCTAAGATGACCTTGTTCATGAAAATCCCCCTTCATAATTATTTTTCGTCCGTTCTAACAATCATGTGCTTTAAGATATCGTCGGTAATCTTCATTACGCGATCGATTTCATTAACGCAAGCCGTTTCAGCATCAAGATTGAACAGGCAGTAATAACCTTCCATGCAACCTTTAATTTCATAGGCAAGGCGCTTTTTGCCCCAACGGTCTTCCTTTTCAATCGTTGCACCATTTTCCTTAGCGAGATTGGAAAACTTTTCGATGATGGCGTTGGTCTGTTCTTCTTCCATTGGTTTGACAATGAATATGACTTCGTACTTTCTCACGAAATCACCTCCCTCTGTGGTCTATGGCTCCTTCTGGAGCAGAGGATTCAAAATAAATTTTGAAACCTAGTATCTTATTTATTATAACATAAAGAACAAAAAAAACAAGCTATTTCTTATTTTTTCTGCGCTGCCTCGAGCTTGCGGCCTGCAAGCGAGGCAAAAATACCAAAAAGGCAAATGATACCCAAAGTCAAAAATATTGCCGGCATCTTTCGTGCTAAACCGCTTGCAAGCATTGCCCCAGGATGAGCATGCTCCGCTAAAAAGCAAGTGATAAGCGCCATGCTTAGCGACTGTCCAAAAATGCGCACGATGGCAAGCATCGATGAGGCGATGCCGAAAAACTGCGGCTCGACAGCACTCATAATTGAATTATTGTTAGGCGAAGCGAAAAGAGAAAAGCCAATACCGATGATTGCTAAAAGCATGCCGACATACCAACAGGACACATCTTTGCCCACAAATGAAAATAAAAATAAGCCCGCTGAGATGATAGACATGCCCCCAGCGGCAACGCACTGCGGATTGAATTTATCCGAAAGCGCTCCTGCCTTAGGTGAGCCAAGGGCCATGCACACGGGCTGTACCAAAAGCAGCAGGCCCGCATGAAAAGCATCCAGCCCTCGCACCAACTGCAAGAATAAAGATAGAACAAATGTAATGCCAAAAGTCGCACTATAATTAATAAATGAAGCTAAATTAGAAAAGGCAAAGATTTTATTTTTAAAGAGCAACAAGGGCAAAAGAGGCTCTTGCAGCTTTTTTTGCCGCCAGATAAAAAGCAGCGCACCGAAAAATCCCGCCGCAACGAGAAAGCGCATAAAAAAATGCTGCGAATTATACGAGGCAAAGCCGCATAATAGCGCCGCTGCGCTAAAAGCATATAAAACAATACTCCAAAAATCGAGCTTTTCGCCAACCTTGCCATACCATTCGCTCTTGACAAACATGGCAATAAAGCCGCTCCAGAGCAGCCCTGTACCTGTAAAGAAAAAGATTAGCCTCCAGCTGCAAAACTGTGTTAAAAAGCCTCCTATTAAAGGTCCTGCCGAAAGGCCAATATAAACACTCGCCACAAAAAAGCCCAAGATGCGGCCGCGTTTTTGCTGCGGATAACTGCAAACCAAGATTGCCGTACAGGAAGCATAAACCAAGGAAAAAAACAGTCCTTGAATAAAACTGCCAATATATAAAAAGAGCAAATTAAAGGCAAATGCGCAAGCCATAACAGAAACAGCCGCACCTAAGCAGCCGATTGTATAAATGCGCCGTCGTCCATAAATATCGGCAAGTTTTCCCGCCGGCAGCAATGAAACTGCCGAGCCGAGCAAAAAGAGCGTTACAAGCCAAACCAGTTGGGCAGCACTGACCTCAAAGCTAGAGGCGATAGAAGGTATGGCCACAGTCAAAGCGCTGCTCAAAAAAGGTCCAAAGAAAGACGTCAAGATAACGGAAAGAAAAATATACCTTTGCTCCATAAATGCCCCGCTCTTCATAGCCCCGCCTTTTGCGCCGAGCCACTCTGCTGCGGCAAATCGACATTCCAAATCCGCTCAAAGGGAATACTCGCAAAAGCGTAATGAATATTCATCGTCGTTGCATTAAGAGAAAATTTTATATAGGAAAAATCCTTGCGCCGGCAGCAGCGCAATAAAATGCGCACATACGAGTCAATAACCGGCTGCGGCAAGGAGCCATTTTCAACAATGATTCTTATATTTTTTTTGTTCATTTTTTCTCCCCATCTCATCGCTTCAGCCGTGCAACCAAAGAAGCAATGATAAAGCAAAACAGATTCGTCAAGACAACGCTCGCCCCCGTCGGCGCCCCCCATAGATAAGAAAAGAGCAAGCCTGCCGTCATACAGCCAACCGACAGGACAGCCGACCAAATAATAGTCTGACGAAAATGGTGACAAAGGCGCATCGCCGTAAGAGCCGGAAAGACGATAAGCCCAGAGATGAGCAGCGCCCCCATCATGCGCATGCCGAGCACAATAGTTATTGCCGTCAAAAAGGCGAGCAGCATATTATAGCCATGCACGTTAGTGCCACAGGCGCTGGCAAATGGCTCGTCAAAGGTTACAGTAAATAGTTTATTATAAAAAATGACAAAAAGCGTCAAGACAATAATCGAAAGAACTATCGACAAAATCACATCATGATTGTTTAAGGCCAGGATACTGCCGAAAAGGAAATTATTAATATCCGTATTGAGCCCGGTTGTCATCGAGGCCGTGGTAATCCCAATGGCCAGTGCACTGCTGCATATGAGTGCCGTTGCCGCATCACCTTGGATGCCGTTATCAGAGCTCAAGCGCAAGAGCAAAAAGGCCGCAAGAATGACAACGGGAATCGTAAAGGTCATCGGAGCAAAATTAAAAACCATTGCCACGGCAAATGAACCAAAGGCCACATGGGAAAGGCCATCGCCAATCATAGAATAGCGCTTTAAAACAAGGCTCACGCCCAAAAGTGATGAGCAAAGCGCAATTAAAATTCCCACTACAAAAGCGCGAATCATAAAGGGATACGAAAGCATTGTCGCCATTAATTCAAGCATGATTTCCCTCCCGCAAAAACAGCGCACTTATTTCACTGCGACGATATTCTTCCACCGTGCCAAAAAAGAGCTGGCGCTGCGCCAAGTGCAAAATATGCGTCGCGTGTTCCAAAGAAGCTTCAATATCATGTGTGACCATGATAATAGTCAATTTATGGCGCCTATTCAGATGGTCTAAAAGGTCGTAAAAATCGTGTTCAATGAGCGGGTCAAAGCCCGTTACCGGCTCATCTAAAAACAGCATCGAAGAAGCAGCGCAAAGCGCACGCGCCAATAAGACGCGCTGCTTTTGCCCGCCTGAAAGCTGCTGGTAGGATTTATTTTTGATGGATTCTATTTGCAAAAGGCGCATATTATTTATGGCCACTTTCTTATCCTCTCTATTGTAAAAAGGCCAAAAGTGCTTATTTTGCCGCCCTGAAAGGACCACCTCGCTCACACTCGCGGGAAAATCGCTTTGCAGCGGCGACTGTTGAGGTAAATAGCCGATACCATTGCGGCAAAGCGAAGCGGATGCCTTAATTTTCCCAGCTACGGGAGCGGTCAGCCCTAAAAGCCCGCGCATAAGAGTCGATTTGCCGGAGCCATTTTCGCCCACAATGCAAAGATACTCTCCCTCATGCACGCTAAAATTTATATCCTGTGAGATGATATTGCCATCGTAGCCGAAGGCTACATTCTCACAGCGCAAAAGCTCAGTCATTCAGTGCCTCCTTTAATGCCTTAAGGTTTTTATACATGACGCTAATATAAGTAGCATTATTTTCAAAATCCTGCCGACTCAAGTTATGCAGCGAATTTATCTCGAGTACTTTGGCGCCCGTCTGAGCGGCAATCGTGCGCGCAATGCGCTGATTGGAAAGCTCGATATGAAAAACAACTGGAAGGTGGTCGCGCCTGACGCGCCGGCAAAGTGCTGCAATAGTCGCTGCATTAGCCTCCGTCGCCGAGGAGCAGCCGGGAAAAGCCGCATAATACTTGATGCCATACTCATCTGTCAAATAACGCAGCGGAAAGCGGTCACCTACAACAATTTCATGGCGCTTGCTATTTTTGACAACCTGCCAATATGCCGCATCGAGCGCTTGCAATTTTTTGATGTATCGTGCCGTATTTTCCTCGTAAAAGGCAGCATTTTTCGGGTCTGCTTCACAAAGAACCGCGCTTAGGTGCTTGACAATAGCAATGGCATTGCGGGGCGAAGTCCAAACGTGTTCATCGGGCTCTGCCTCCTCCTCCGCAAAAGGCGAGTGGGTCACGGTCATCTCTGCCGTTTCTTGTTCGTCTAAGGTCTTAACACAACTCATGAGCGTCACAACTTTTTTATTTTGCAAATCTATCGAAGAAAGAACGCTCTTTACCCATGCGTCAGAATCGCCACCTACGTAGACAAAGACATTGCAATTGTTAATGGCAATAATATCCTGCGGACTGGGCTCATACATGTGGCAATCCTGCCCCGGACGTAGCAAAAGGCGCAAATCAATGCGATTTTTGCCAATCTGGCGCAAAAAATCATAAGCGGGAAAAACCGTCGTTATGACGCGCAATTTTCCATTGTCCGGCTTTGGCTGCGGCGCAAAATCCAGGCTACAGCCGGCATTAGCAAAGACAATTGCGCTGCCCAAAAGGACGATAAAAAATCTTTTCAACAAATAAATATACACTGATTTTTTGAAAGTCACCCTATTTTCCTTTCAATAACTTTTAAAATATATTATCTATTATAGCATAATGGCAAATCCCATTACCCTTGAGATAGTCGCCATTTTGTGAAAACAATTATCAGTATTGTCTATTATATGATATTTTCCGGCAAAACGATAGAGGAAACATAAAAAAACTGCCGCACTTTCGTGCGGCAGCAAGAACAACGTACTCTTAATAATTATTTTGCTTGCTGAACAAGATGCCTTCATCGCGCAAAACTTGCGGTGCATCGAGCATGCCCATCGTAACTTCAACGAGGACGAGACCATCACAGCCTTTATCAATGGTTTCCATGACTTTGGCAAGTTCTTTTTCCGTCGAAACCTTAAATGTGGTCGGCTGAACATCGCCCTTCGTGGCAAAGACCTTCGGCAATTCAGCGTAATTCCACATCTGGGTATGGTTGTATTCTCTGTGTTTGCCATGAATAATTCTTTCAATCGTGTAGCCATCATTATTAATAACAAACAAAATTGTCTTTAGCTTTTGACGAATCATGGTCGAAACTTCCTGTGCCGTAAGCTGGAAGGAGCCATCGCCTATGAGCAAGATATTGCGGCGGTTTTTATCAGCCATATTCGTACCCAAAACGGCTGGGCAAGCGTAGCCAATCGAGCCCCAAAGCGGCTGACCGACAAATGTTGCACCCTGCGGGAAAGGAACCGTGCTGCAGCCAAAGTACGAAGTACCCGTTTCGGCAACAACGACATCGCCTTTTTTAAGGAAGGCGCCAATCAGTTCATAGTAGCGGTCCTGTGTCAAAGGTGCATCTTTTGGCACAAACTTTTCTTTCTTGTGTTCGAGTTTAACTGAGTTGGTAAATTTAATGTTAGAAGCGGTCAAAGCCTTAATGACATCGGTGATATAAACGCCCGTGTAGACCTTTTCGCCGATGCGCGTTTGCGTTAAGCCAATCTGAATCCATTTTTTATCATTATTGATAAACTGGAAGCCGGCCGTCGTCGTATCAGTGAACTTAACGCCAAAGAGCAAGACCAAATCACTGGAATTAGCGACTTTCTTAACCTGTTCAGAGCTAATGGCACCCGTGAATACCCCTGCAAAATACGGATTTTCTTCTGAAACGGCCGTTTTGCCCATGCTCAAAGTGCTGACAGGAATCTTAGCGTAGTTGACAAATTCTTCCATTTCCTTTGTTGCTGCAGCGCGCAAAACCTTGTAGTCCGCAATAATGTGCTGTGCCTTGGAATTTTTAACTTCTTCTGCAATAGCATCGACAAGCTGCTTGAGCGTGTCAGGATTGCTACGAACGCAAAGATCAAGCGGCTTCATATCAACATCTATTTCTTTCGAAACAATATCGACGGGGAATTCGAGATAGCCCGGCAATTTAAACTTGTATACCGATTCTATAAGGCGGTCAATTTCATCGGCGGCATCATATTCGTTAAGTGTAGTCTGAAAACCGGTAACTTCCCGAAAAATGCGGTCAAATGTATCAAATTCACCACGACCCGTCGAATGATGGACAAAGAGGCGATTATCCTTAACCATTGAGGAAGGTACGCCAGCAATGTGAATTACCGGAACGCTTTCAGCAAACGAACCAGCCGTAGCATTAATAGCGCTCAATTCACCAACGCCATAGGTTGTAGCAACAGCACCCATACCTCTGATGCGCGCATAGCCATCGGCAGCATAGCCAGCATTCAATTCATTGCAGCAGCCAATCCAATCGACTTCTTTGGAATCTTCAACATAATCAAGAAAGCCCAAATTATAGTCGCCCGGTACACCAAAAATGTGGTCGACATGAACTTCATGCAGTCTCTTAATAAGATAATCAGCAATTTTCATCTTCATAAAAGCATACCTTCTTTCCCTCTGATAATTTTTAGTATACAGCTATTATTTTTTTTTGCAACAAAGTTATCGTCTTCACTTAATAATCGAAATATTTATCATATATATAGTATTTTTTTCAGTATAAGAGTAATTTTGTAACAATTTATCTAGTAATTTTACTTTATATTGCCAATTAGTTATGGAGTAATTTTCTGATTTTCATTTGATAAAACGATTATTCGCTAAGTTTTATTCCGGCGATAAAGAGAATCAAATCAACTAAGGAGTCTTTTTTACTCCAATTGGCAAGCGGCTCTATGCCTCCGTCTTTTTGACGGGCGCGGCGCACTGTTATAATTAAATTATTATCAGCTGATGGCTCATCATCAGAAAAACAAATAATAACTCCTGGCATCTGGCGCAAAGTACGGCTCTCAATAAATATTAAATCAACGCCCTTTAAAAGATTCGCTATTTCAAGAAGGCTTTTCTTTTCATCGGTATCTTGCACGATAAAATAGCCGTGCGGTGAAACGAGCGCAACAGCATGCGCTCCACTGCGGCGAAAATGCCAGCTGTCCTTGCCTGCTAAATCGAGGTCGAAGCCATGTGCATCACTTTTCACGACCCCCACCTTAATTCCCCTTTTGCTCAGTGCGCGTGTAAGGCAGCTAATCAAAGTCGTCTTGCCAGTCTTTGAACGCTCTGCCGTTATGACAATCTGCGGCACGGGACGCATGAGATTGGCAAGCCTCCCGCGCGCTAAATTCAGTGCCTGCGGCGTATTGACATTAAAAAAAGCCGCATCGCGTGCGCTAAAATCCAAAAAAGCGGCGGGCATTTTCTCCCACAAAAGGCGCAGGCGCTGCTCGCCTTCCGTTAAGAGCTTGTGCGCGGCCTTCAAGGCCGCCTTGCGCTCATAAATGGCGCCAAATGGCTGCACCTGTTTTTGTAAGCGCGCTGCACAGCTTTTTCCCGCCCCTGCTTTTAAAAGGCGCGCGCTATATCCAAAATCCCAAAAGGGCATATCACAGGATATGGCACAGGCAAAAGGCAGCTGCCCTTTAACAAGGGCGCCATAAAGAGCGCCAAGCGGGCCGCTTTGCGGCACTTCATCGTAAGCTATCACGCAGGTATAGCGCTTTGCAAGTGCTAAAAGGCGCGCTTGCGGCGAAGCAGCAGCGATGATAATTTCACCAAAACCGGCCTTTTTTCCCTGCTTTATGGTCTCTTCCAAAAATGTGCTGCCCCGCCAAGGCAGCCAGCGTTTATCCTCTCCCATGCGCAAGCTCAAGCCACCGGCAATGATTAAAAGCGATACCTCAGAAAAGCTCATCTTCTGCCTCCCCCTTTAAAAAAAATAGCTGCTCCAGGCAAAGGGAAAGCTCGATAAAATTGTCCTTTATCACCCCTTCGTCTTGCCAAAAAAGCCAAATCGGCCGCGCCTTTTCATTTTTTCGCACCAAAAGGAGCTCCCCTTCATATTGTTTTAGGCGACGCACGATTTCAAATTGCCAGGTATTGACCTTTTTTTGCCCATCTTCGAGCAAAAAAAGCCCCTTTTCTCCCAGGCCCAAAAATTCGCCGTCTTGCTTGAAATCCTTGGGAAGGGCAATCTCTATCTGCCAATCAGACGCATAAATACCATGCGGTAAAATTTCACAGCGAGAATAATTCCGACAACCGATAAGGCGTGCGCCGGCAAGTGTTCTCGGCGCGGCAAAAAGCGCTTTTTTAGGGCGCGGCGCTTCCATTTTTCCATTAGCTAAAATACAGATTTTATCACAAAATTGGTAAATTTCTCCTCTATTATGTGAAACAAATAAAACGGGACATTGGCAAGCGGCTATCCAATCGTATAGTTCCATTCCTATATGCCATTTCAAAAGGCCATCTAAAGCCGAGAAGGGCTCATCTAAAAGCAACGCTTGCGGCTGCGAGACAAAAATACGTGCCAGTGCCGTTCGCTGCTTTTGCCCGCCCGAAAGCTCGCCCGGCAAGCGATTAGCACAATCTTCAAGGCGCATCATTTTTAAATAATGCGCGACGAGTTCTTTTTTTCCCCGCTTGCCTAAAATACCGCTTGCGATGTTTTTTTCCACCGTCATATGAGGAAAAAGGGCATAATTTTGAAATAAATATCCAATCTTTCTTTTTTGCGGCGATAAATTGATGCCTGCCTCGCTATCAAAAAGCACCTGTCCATTTAAAGCAATATATCCCGCATCAGGCCTTTCAATGCCGGCAATACATTTTAAGGTCATGCTCTTGCCGCAGCCTGAAGCCCCCAAAATTCCCAAAATCTCCTTATCACCAGCTATAAAGTCGGCATTTAAGGTAAAATCTGCTAAGCGTTTTTTTATTTTGACCTCTAATTGCATCTTTTTTCCTCCAGCACGAAAAGATGGCGGCGCGACCAAAAACTCATAAAGAGCATAACGCTAAGCGACCAAATGGCGATGATTGCCGCCCATATATAAGCATTTGTCAGATTATTGACCTGCACGGCTTGGTAAATTGCCGTCGACATTGTTTGCGTCTTGCCGGGAATATTGCCAGCCAGCATAATCGTCGCGCCAAATTCACCCAAAGCGCGCGCAAAGGCTAAGACCGTACCAGAAAAAACGCCAGGCCAAGAAAGAGGCAGAATAATTCTAAAAAAAATCACTGTCTCACTCATTCCCAGCGTACGCGCTGCATCAATATAGTCGCGCTCAACCTGCAAAAAGGCGCCCCGGGCAGCGCGGTACATGAGCGGAAAAGAAACAACGATGGCAGCGATAACTGTCGCCGGCCAAGAAAAGGCTATCTGTACGTTAAAAAAGTGCTGCAAAAAATAGCCAATAGGACTGTTATGACCTAGGACAACCAGCAAGAAAAAGCCCGTAACAGTCGGCGGCAAAACCAAAGGCAAGGTTAAAAAAGCATCAATTGCGCCTTGAAAATGCCTTATGCGCTGTACAATGCGCGCCGCAAAAATCCCCAAGACAAACGTTATCGCCGTCGCCAAAAAAGAAGTTTTCAAGGAAATAAAAAGCGGCGACATATCAAAATTCATCATCTTGCTGCTGGTGTAAAGCCATATTTTTCAAAGACAGAAGTGGCTTCTTTCGAGGTGAGATAAGCTTCAAATTCCTTGGCGACCTGCGGTGCCTTGGCATTTTTTAGGACGGCCACGGGATAGGTAATCGGCTGATGCGTATTTTCCGGCGCTGTCAAAAGCACCTTGACCTTATCGCTAATCTTGGCATCGGTAGCATAGACAATACCGCAAGAAGCTTCACCTTCTTCAACCCATGCCAACACTTGGCGTACATTGGCAGCTAAAACGAGTTTTTCTTTAAGGGGCTTTTCCAGTCTTAAAGAAGAAAATACCTGTGCGGCATACTGTCCTGCCGGCACGCCCTGTGGGTTGCCAATGGCAATCTTCTTCACATCGCCTTCTTTGAGCTGGCTAAACTCCGTTAAATGCAACTTGCTATCCTTAGGCGCAATCAAAACCAGACCATTTTTTAGCAAGGTTTTTTCGGTTCCATCTTTTATAAGACCTTTTTCCAAAAGCGCTTTCATCTGGCGCGGTGAAGCAGAAATAAATAAATCTGCCGGCGCCCCTTGCTCAATTTGCGCCTGCAAAGCTCCTGAACCGGCAAAATTGAACTTTATCTTTACATCAGGGTGCTTTTCTTCATAATCCTTGCCGAGTTTTTGCATGACATTGGTCAAGCTTGCCGCTGCTGATACGTAGATAGTCTGAGGCGTTTTTACTTCTTTTTTGCTGCCACAGCCCGATGTCATAAAAAGAAGCAGGCAGGCCAAAAGAGATAAAATTTTCTTTAGCATTTTCCTATTCCTCCCTTGCACATTCCCTTGCCTCACCGCGCAAAATCTCAATGCCGTGCTGCAGCTGCGGCAAAATAAACGGCAAACATTCTCCTACCGCCTTAGGACTTCCCGGCAAATTGACAATGAGCGTCCGCTTTCTAATTCCTGCCGCTTCGCGGCTGAGCATCGCGCGCGCTGTTATTTTCATGCTATAAGCGCGTATCGCTTCAGGAATACCTGGTGCCAATCTTTCGCAAACATTCAGCGTCGCTTCCGGCGTCACATCGCGCACGGAAAAACCCGTACCGCCCGTCGTAACGGCAAGCGCAATGCCAAAATCAGCCGCCTCGCAAAGCACATTTTGCAAACATTTCTTTTCGTCCGGCAAAATATGATACTGCCAAATGCGATATCCTGCCTGGCGCAATATTGCGCAGGCTTTTCTGCCACTAAAATCATCGCGCCTGCCGCTGGCACCTTTATCACTCATAGTTATGACGAGTGCGTCAAGGGGCTGCTTTTCTTCCATAATAGAAAGCTCAGCGCCCGTTTTTAAAATGCCGCCATGCAAAACACGCGCAAACACGCCTTCACGCGGCATAATACATTCGCCAACAGCCTTATAAATTTCACAATGCGAGTGGCATTTTTTTCCTATCTGCGTCATCTCCAAGACAACATCGCCACATTTAAAGCGCGTGCCGATGGGCAAATTTTTGAAATCGTAGCCAGAAACAAGCAGATTTTCGCCAAAAGCTCCATAATCAATTGGTGCACCGCGCCTTTTAAAATCTTCTTCTTTTTCCCAAGAGAGCAAGCTCACCTGTCGATGCCAGTTTCCTGCATGCGCATCACCAAAAAGGCCATATTCAGTCACTGCCAGTGCACTTTCTACCGGCTTTTTTTTCGTGCCTCTTTTTTTGCTCAAACAAATTGCTTTAATTATTCCCATTTCAACCACCTATCTGAAACATCTTACGCGTTTCCCTATTTTTATTTTTATCAGCAAAGAAAAAATGTTCCTGCGGCTTTTCGTAAATTGCCGCTGCCAGGGCTTTTGCCAATGCTTCTTCTTGCGGATAATCGCTTAAAAGTGCTTTAACATCGACACCGCGCGAAGAATTAAGGCATAGCTTCAAAAAACCGTCGGCCGTAAGGCGCACGCGATTGCATTTTTGACAAAACTTGTGTCCTAAGGCATCGATAAAGCCAATTTTGCCGCAAAAGCCAGAAAGTGAAAAAAGGCGTGCCGGGCCGCCAATTTTTTTATTTTCTGGCATAGCCTCAAGCGGACCAAATTGCGCTTCGAGCCTTTTTCTAAGCTCCTTTTCCCCTAAGCCGCGACAACCGCTTTCATAGGCACAGCCTATTGGCATAAGCTCAATAAAGCGCACTTCCAGCGGATAATCGCGCGCCAAAGCCGCTATCTTGCCTAGCTCCTGCTCATTTATCCCCGCCAGAGGAACACAGTTTATCTTAAGTTTCAATTGCGGATAAGAAAGCATCTTTTCCAAAGAACGCTTGACCGCTTTTAAAGCATCTCGGCGAGCAATTTGGCCAAAAACATCGCCGCTGAGCGCATCAAGGCTCAAATTGATACCGTCTAGTCCCGCCGCGCAAAGGGCAGGCAAATTTTCTTCCAGCAGCACGCCATTTGTCGTCAAAAAGACACCTTCAATGCCTGCAATTTTCTTGATTTTTTTTACCAGATGCGGCAAATTGCACCTAACAAGTGGTTCTCCTCCTGTCAAGCGCACTTTTTTTATGCCCAGACTTGCCATGGCGCGGACAATTTTCTCAATTTGCTCATAGCGCAAAATATCATCGTGCGAAAGCGCATCTACGCCCTGTGACGGCATGCAATAAAGGCAGCGCAAATTGCAACGGTCCGTAACCGAAATGCGCAAATATTCTATTTCCCTTTTATAGCGGTCTTGCATCTTGTTCCTCCCGCACGAAATCGCCGCTCTTGCCTCCCGTTTTGCGTTTTAAATAGACGGGTCCAATAACCATTTTTTTGTCGAGTGCCTTGCACATATCGTAGATAGTCAAAAGGGCAATACTTGCCCCGCACAAAGCTTCCATTTCAACGCCAGTTTGCGCTTTGGTTTTTACGTGCACCTCAACCACTACACAATCTGGTGCTTTGAGCTCAAAATAAACGCGGCAACTCGTCAGCGGTATTTGATGGCAAAGCGGAATTAAAAGTGCCGTCCGCTTTGCGCCCATGATTGCCGCCAGGCGCGCCGTCCCCAAAACATCTCCTTTTGCCGCCGTGCCATTTTGGATGGCAGAAAAGACAGCCTCATTTACCGTAATCGTTCCACAGGCAATTGCCAAGCGTGCCGTCTCATTTTTTTCACTCACATCAACCATGATGGCCTGCCCGCCAGCATCAAAATGTGTCAATCCGTTTTCCATAAAATCACCTCAAAAGCACTAAATCTACCAAACTTCCCGCCGGCAGCGCATCCGAGCCGGCCGCAATATCGATAAAGGCGTTGCAGCCTATAGCGGAAAAAAGCATGCCCGAAGCATTTTTGCTCGATACGTGCACTCTTTCGCCATCGTAATTGGCACGCACAAAACGGCGTCCAGGACTTTTTTTGGCAAAAGGTTCCGCCAAGATTGCTTTTACTCTTTTTAAATCGCCAGCTTGACGGTGTTCAAAATTTAATAATACCGGCCGCACGACAAGCTCAAAAGTAGCTAGCGCGGCGAAGGGATTACCGGAAAGCGCTATGCCGAGCAGATTATCTTTTTTATATGCCAAAAGTGGCGAGCCCGGCTTCATTTTCAGCCGCCAAAAAAGCCTTTGAGCGCCAAGCTTGGGCCAGACTTCATGCATAATATCTTTCTTGCCGACAGAAACGCCGCCCGTCGTCAAAATAAAATCGAGGTCCGCCTGCTTTTTTATCGTCTCGGCCACCACTTCCGGGTCATCACCTAAAATTCCCAAAAGACGCGGCACAAAGCCAAGTTCCGTCAGACGCGCCGCGATGAGATAAAGATTGCTATTATATATCTTGCCGAGCAAAAGTTTTTCGCCTAAATCGACGATTTCATCGCCCGTGCTCAAAAGCCCTATCCGCGCCCGACGATAGACATTAATTTTCTTTATGCCCATGCTCGCCAAGACACCAATATGCGCCGCCGTCACCAGTTCTTTTTCTTTGATAAGCACGGTGTCTTTTTCTATATCTTCACCGCAAAAACAATAATTTTGATACGGCTTTAGCTGCTGGGTGATGAAAATTCCTCTTTCATCTTCTTTTTTGACATCTTCTTGGCGAAGGACACAGTCGCAGCCTTTTGGTATGGGTGCCCCCGTCATGAGGCGAACGGCATGGCCTTTTTCTACCGGCTTATCCCAGATGCTTCCGGCGCAGATTTCGCCATCAACATAAAGATATTTTTCGTTTTTTAAACTGGCTCCGGTAGAAGATATTGCCGCAAAAGCATAACCATCAAGTGGCGAACGAGAAAAAGGCGGCTGGGGAAAAGGCGCCTTTATTTGCTCAGCGCAAACCCTATTTAACCCTTCTAAAAGCGGTACTGACTCATATTCTCTGTCATTGCCCGCTTCCTTTAACAAAATGTTTACGGCTTTTTCAAGTTCAATATTTTCCATTTTAAACCCCCTTTCCAAAACTGCATTCGGGAAAGGTGCAAATCTTACAGGAAAAGCAAAGCCCGCCATGCCCTAAAGCGCATATTTCATGGCGCGTTACTTCGTCACCGGCCAAAATACGCGGCAAAACAAGGTCAAAAACAGTCGTTGCCGCATACATTACGCAGCCAGGAAGTCCCATAATCGGCACTTTCCGCTCTCCTTTTTCCCAATAAGCAAGAAGAAACATTGCTCCCGGCAAAACTGGCGCACCATAAGAAATTATCCTTGCCCCCGTACTCTTAATCGCCGCCGGCGTCTTGTCATCGGGGTCAACGCTCATACCGCCTGTGCACAAGATAAGCTCTATGCCCATGTCCAAAAGTTCATTTATCGCCCTTAAAATATTTTCAGGCTTATCATCACTATAAATTTGCCTTTCGACTGTAAGGCCATACGCTTTTAGTTTTCCTGCCACAACGGGAGTAAATGTATCCTTAATGCGCCCATAAAAAACTTCATTGCCCGTCGTTACAATGCCGACGCGCATTTTTTTATAGGGCAGTAACTTCAGCAGCGGCTCTTTTTTTCCTATGGCTTCTGCTTTTTTTAAAAGCTCCTTTTCGATTACAAGCGGTATAACGCGCATGCCGGCCAGCTTGTCCCCTTTTTTGACGGGGATATTGTTATGGCGCGTGGCAATGATGATTTCGCCTAGCTCATTAATTGCCAAAAGGCGCTCTACATCGACCTTCAAAAGGCCATCGCATTGTGCCGTAAGTTCAATCTTGCCCTCTTTGGGAGCGCTTGCTTCCATCATCTCGCTACGGCTTAAACGGCATAAAATTTGAGCGGCTTCATCTTCATGCAGTTTTTTTTCGTCTTTTTCCCAAACGTATAAATGGTCTTTGCCAATAGATAAGAGGACGGGAATATCTTCCGGCTTTACGATATGCCCCTTTTTAAAGCGCGGTCCCTTCGTCACGCCGCGAATAATTTGCGTTATATCATGACAAAGCACATGTCCCACTGCTTCTTCGGTTTTAATTGTCTTCATTTTCTCACCTCAAAAAAAGGGATTGCCCTTTTTCGGTACACGAAAAAAAGCAATCCCTTAAAGATTGTATTTTCTCCTTTTAAACAAGGAAGGAAATGGCATTTCTGCCATTTCCCCGTGAGCCGCGACTCAGGCGCAATACCATAGATAACCCGTAGGTATTTTTGCTCGGAGAGCTTCTATTTTTTTGTCTTTAGCGACGGCGATAGATGATATCGCGCCTAAACAGATATTCAAAAGGCAGGCTCAAGCAATGCACGAGGCGCGTAAATGGAAAACAAATCGCCACGAGCATCCAGCTGACCATGTGGACCTTGTAAATAAAAGGAATGTGAACCATGAGCTGGCTTTGCGGGTCGCCCAGCCAAAGGCTGCGAAACCACGGCGCAATCGATTCGCGGTAATGAAAAGCGCCCCCCATATTGGTAAGGGTTGCCGTATAACCGCTTAAAACCGTGCACAAAAGCAGCACCAAGATAACCTTATCCATAAAGGATGTGTTGACGCAAAGGCGGTCGATGGCAATGCGGCGCCAGATGAGCCACAAAAGGCCGACAAGAATAATTGCGCCGGCAGGAAGGCCACCAGAAAGGGCCATCATGTGATACTGTTTTTCCGAAACGCCCAAGGCGACATACACCGAAAGCGGAATCAAAATGCCCAGCACATGGCCGCCAAAAGTCATTAAAAGGCCGAAGTGGAAAAGGGGCGTCGCATATTTCATCTGCCTTTTTTCCAAAAACTCGCTAGATTTGCTCGTCCAAGTGTGTTCGGCAAAAAAGTAGCGAAGAATCGTCCCAAGAATTAAGACTGTCAGCGCAATATAAGGCAGCGCCTCCCACAAAAATCTGTTAATCCAATCCATAACGCTCCTCCATTCTGCCCAAAGCTACCAGTACTATATCGAGCAAAAAAACATAGGCATTTTTACTATCGACGAGCTTTTGGCGCATGATTTCCAGGCGATTTTTGCTGTAACGCAAAATATCATAAGCCTTCTTATCCGGCACGGCTGAGCACAGTTCCAAAATAGCCGGTAGATAATCCGGCAGCTCGCCATTTAAGTCAAAGCCATTCTCAGCAAAAAAATCCTGATAGCGAATGAGCTCACGGCTTTGCTGGCAGGCTTCATTGCAATCATAATTGGTAAGATAAAGAGTGGTATTTTTGCTGAACTGAACCTCCCACGACTAAAGTCGCGGGGTTCTTGCTTCATTGACCAATGCTT
>JAHHSR010000070.1 GCA_020025075.1 Pectinatus sp.
ATAAAAGAGGTGCTTTTATGGGATGTCTGACAGAGCAGGTTTTTCAAAAGATGATACAGTATTTTGCTTCCGATGCTAAGCGCATACAGCATTTTACCAAAGTGCATGCTTATGCGTCGCTCATTGGCAAAATGGAAAAGCTGGGCAAAAACGAGCAGCAGGTTTTAGAGATTGCTGCCTTGACGCACGATATCGGTATTCGCAATGCCGAGTACAAATATGGCAAATGCGATGGCCCTTTGCAAGAGCAAGAAGGGCCGGCACCGGCAAGGGAGCTTTTAATAAGCCTTGACGCCGAGCCGCAAATTATCGAGCGCGTCATCTATCTTATCGCCCATCATCATACTTATAGCGCTATTGTTGGGCGCGACTATCAGATTCTCGTTGAAGCAGATTTTTTGGTCAATCTCTATGAAGATGGTGCGACCAAGGAAGCCGTTAAGGCGGCTTACGATAAGATATTCTGCACTGTTTCAGGCAAAAAACTGTGTGCCTTGATGTTTGGCCTATAAGGTCATATTAAAATGAGAGGAGGGCTGTCCGCCAAGAGCGGGCTTTGCTGCCGCACTGGCCATTGGACAGTACGAAAAAATGAATATGGATATTGGTCTCATTGGAATGTCGGTGATGGGGAGCAATTTGGCCCTTAATATGGCCGACCACGGTTTTAAGGTGGCGGCGTATAATCGTACGGCGGCTGTAACCAAAAAGGTCGTCGAGGAAAATAATAGACCGGATTTAGCGGGCTATTATGATTTACCTTCTTTTGTTGCCTCTTTGAAGAAGCCGCGCCGTATCATGCTCATGATTAAGGCGGGCGAACCTGTCGACCAGGTGATAGATGAGCTTTTGCCACTTTTGGAGGCAGGCGATATTATTATTGATGGCGGCAATTCTTTCTTTAAGGACACGATACGCCGCAGTGAAATGCTTAAGAAAAAGCATATCGAATACTTCGGTATGGGCATATCGGGCGGCGAAGAGGGAGCGCGCCGCGGGCCGGCCATCATGCCGGGCGGTTCGCTGGCTTCTTACCAGCACATAAAGCCCATCTTTGAAGCCATTGCTGCACATGTAGGGCAGGAGCCTTGCTGTGCATATATAGGGCCTGATGGTGCGGGCCATTATGTCAAGATGGTGCATAATGGTATTGAATATGCGGATATGCAGCTTATTGCCGAAGCCTATCTGCTTTTAAGCGAGCTTGGCGGCAAGAAGAATAAAGAACTTGCCGAGCTATTTCACGCGTGGGGTGAAGAAGAGCTTTCTAGTTATCTCATTGATATAACAGCTAATATTCTCGCCGCTAAAGACGATGATGGAAAAAGCGATTTGCTCGATAAGATTGCCGATTGCACGGGGCAAAAGGGAACGGGCCGCTGGACGAGTATCCAGTCATTAGAACAAGGCGCCGACGTTTCTATTATCACGGCTGCCTGCAATGCCCGCATTCTTTCCAATTTCAAAGAACGCCGCTGTGCCATGCAGGCGGCCATCAAGCCGCCGCAAAAGCAGCTTTCTGTCGGAGCTGATTTTGCCGATAAAGTGCGCCGCGCCTTATATATAGGAAAGATAGTTGCCTATGCGCAAGGGTTTGGTCTTTACGCTAATGCCTCTAAGACTTATGGCTGGCAATTAAAACTTGCTGAAATAGCTTCTATTTTCCGTGGCGGCTGCATCATTCAGGCTAAGTTTCTCGATAGGATTACCGCTGCTTATAACGAGCAGCCTTCTTTAGACAGCCTTTTGCTCGCGCCATTTTTCCTCAAGACGATTAATGAAGATTTGCCGATTTTGCGCGAAGTGGTTTCGGCAGCTGTGCTTTGCGGCTTGCCAATACCGGCTTTGTCTAATGCTATTAGTTATATCGACAGCTGCCGAAGTGAAAAGCTTGGCGCAAATCTAGTTGAGGCGCAGCGCGATTATTTTGGTGCGCATAAATTCCAGCGTATTGATAAAGAAGGATATTTTCACCATCAGTGGGAAAAAATCTTTGATTGAGTTTCTTCGCATTTTGCACCTGCTTTTAGCAGGTGGCTTTTTTTTGACGACAAAATTTTTCGTTAGAAAAAAGGATTAATATTACTTTGAGAAGAATAATAATAGCCCAAAAACAGTAGAGGGGAGGTTGTTAGAAAAAGCATGATTACTTTACCAATAGATAAAATTAAGCCGGGCATGGCTACCTGTCAGGGCGTTTATGATTTGAAAAAAGGTCTTATCCTGAATCGTGGCGCTCGCCTCACGCGACAGACGATAAAACGGTTGCGTGAAAGGCAAATCGAAAAATTGGCTGTTTATATGCAGACCAGCCGCGATTTGGTTTTGCCACAAAATGTTATCGAGGAGACGATGCGTCTTGCCGCGGCGGGATAATCGAGGAGCTGACCTTGGGCGCAATGCTGCACGATATTGGTAAAATTGCCATTTCCACCGATATTTTGAATAAGAAGAGCCGCCTTTCGGATTTGGAGTTTGCTGAGATAAAGCATCATCCGGAAGTTTCGATGGAAAGACTGCGCCAGGCGGGCTGCTTCAGCGAAAATATTATTGATATTGCTGACCAGCACCATGAACGTATTGATGGCAGCGGTTATCCGGGCAATTTGCAAGGCGAGCAGATAAATTTCTTTGCGCGCATAGTTGCCATAGCCGATGTCTACGATGCCTTGACGAGCATGCGTCCTTATAAAAAAGCTTACAAGCCGCATATTGCTTATGGCATCATGTCCTTAAACGCAGAGAAAAATTTTGAAGGCGAGCTATTTAGGAGATTTTTTGAAAATGTTGCCATTTATCCTGTCGGCTCAATTTTAAAAACGGATGCCGGCATGGCTATTGTCAAAAATGTAATGCGCGGCAAAGTGAAGACGCCTGAAATATATTTATTCACGGATGAGAATATCATTTTGCGTTCCAAGCCTTTGCATATTGATTTGAGCCGTGAAAGCAGCGTGAAAATTGAAGGCGTATACGATGACTATGAGCTTTATACCGTTTTATCGATGCTTGATTATAATCCTAATATTTTGCTTTGAAGCTCTTTGGGGCGAAATTTTACATATGGCATTAATTTCATCTGGGGAAAATGTTTTTCCTTTGAGCGCGTAAATAGGATTTTCCTTTATGATGATTGACATTGTTTCGATAAGCAGGTATCATATAAATATATATTTTTTAGCAAAGAAGTGATTATTGATGGGTTTATTCTCTAGCTCAAACCGTGAAGCGGAAGCTGCGGCTAAAGTCCGCGCGTATGAACAAAAGCTTTTAGTTAATTTAGATGACTTTATTTCTTCTGGACGCATTGCAGCTGATTTGCCAAGTTCTTTGCAAGATAGGCTGCGCCGTATAAAAAATCAGCTCAGCCAGGCGCAAGAAGATGCCAAAAGGGCAATGCAGAGTCAGCAGATGCAGCAAGAAAGCATTGCTCAGCCGCAAATTGATATGTCACAGATTAACATAATTGCTGATGATATATCTAAGCTGAATAAGGCGAGCAGCGATGCCACGGAAATTATTGGCGCGATAAATGAACGTTCGCAGCAATCGCTTGAACAGACGCAGGTGGTTATGCAGGCTGTCGATGATAATGAATCTGCGGCGGGCGAAATGATTGACTCGCTTGAAAAATCGTTCCAGAAATTTGATACGATAAATGATGAAGTTACGCGCATTGATGAAACCGCACGCAATATCAGCGATATCGTCGATGTCATTAAAAAGGTTGCCGACCAGACGAATCTTCTTGCCTTGAACGCTGCTATCGAAGCGGCACGTGCGGGTGAACATGGCAAGGGATTTGCAGTCGTAGCAGAAGAAGTAAGAAATCTTTCTGAAAGCACGAAGTCTTCTGTTGAAGATATTCTAAAGACTATTGAAAGATTGCAAAATGGCGTTAAGGCGCTTGTGGGCAGTATTTCTGATACGAGCCAGGTAATTGATGCCGGCCGTTCGATTATCAAGACGATGACGAATTCGTCGGAAAGCATGCGCAGCAACTTGCACACGACTATTGATAACATTCAATACATATCCAAATCAGTGGCGGACCAGCATGCTTCCCTCGATAATATGACGAAGTATTCAAAGGAAATTATTGATAGACTGAATTCTATTTCTAAATAAATGGCATTTTAAGCCTGCGGTAGTCTTGCCGCAGGCTTTTTTCATTATTATATAATTGACAATGGGTCTCAAGATAATACGGGTACAATTATTAGGGAATATGCTGATAAGGATAATCGAATTATTCCTATACACAATAAAAAAAATGATATATGGATAGGTTTTAATTTTTTAAAGACAGTTTTAGATAAGTATGATGATGACGATTGTTTCTGCTTTTTAGATGCTGATGACGAATATTTCACTGAATTTTTAGAGCATATGATTAATTGCTTATATAAATATGAAGCTGATGTAGTAGCCTGCGGTAGTCTTGGCATAGATGCTATTACTATGAAATTGGTGGGATATAGGACTTTAGCGGATGACGTTTTTTTTAGTACTTCGGAAGATTATAATAATAAAATTTTTATGTGCATAGATTATGTACGTGCTATGTGGGGGAAAGTATATAGAAAAAAAGTTTTTTCATAAAAATAGTGCGGCGGAGACTCGTGACTTTAGTCATGAGAGGAGCCG
>JAHHSR010000071.1 GCA_020025075.1 Pectinatus sp.
CGTGTATCAGACTTCTCAAGAATCCCCCACTTCTATAAGTGGGGGAGGTTCAATTGTGGGAGGTTCAGAAATTCTAGAGCTTGTAACTTTAGTTGTGGGAAGTTTAGTGATTGTAATGTATAATAAAATAAACAAATTAAGTAAATGAGGGATTTTTTTGAGTAACTTAGAAGTAGGTATTGTCGGCTTGCCTAATGTTGGCAAGAGCACACTTTTTAATGCGATAACGAAGGCGGGGGCAGAAGCTGCCAATTATCCGTTTTGCACAATTGAGCCCAATGTGGGGGTAGTGGATGTACCAGATGCGCGTCTTAAAGTATTGCATGAAATGTATGATTCTAAGAAGACGACCCCGGCCTCCATACGCTTTGTCGATATAGCGGGTTTAGTAAAAGGGGCATCGAAGGGAGAAGGCCTTGGCAATAAGTTCCTTTCGCATATAAGGCAGGTGGATGCTGTTGCCCATGTCGTGCGCTGCTTTGAAAGTGGCGATATCACGCATGTAGAAGGCTCGATTGACCCGTTACGCGATATTGACATAATTAATACGGAGCTTTGCTTGGCTGATTTGGAAACTGTGGAAAAAAGATGGGAAAAGACGCAGCGCGTGGCCAAAAGCGGTTCGAAAGAGGCAAAGCAGGAATTGACAGCGCTGGAAAAGGTGCGTGTCGTTTTGGAAAATGGTCAGTCTGCACGGCGGGCAGAACTTACAGAAGAGGAAATGCCTTTTATTAAGGAGCTTACGCTGCTTACGATGAAGCCCGCTTTATTTATTGCCAATGTTGCTGAAGATGAGGCGGCCACGGCAGAAACAGATAATCCGTATGTTCAAAAAGTAAAGCAGTATGCTAAAGAAGAAGGCGCACAGGTTGTGGTTATTTCGGCACGTGTTGAATCAGAAATAGCAGAGCTTGAAGAAGCAGAAGCGTCGGAATTTCTTGCTGACCTTGGCCTTGCTGAATCAGGACTATCTAAGCTCATTAAGGCGTCATTTAAGCTTTTAGGTCTTTTGACTTTTCTCACGGCAGGTCCTGATGAATGCCGTGCTTGGACGATTGTCGAAGGGACTAAGGCACCGCAGGCGGCAGGTAAAATCCATACCGATATTGAGCGTGGCTTTATTCGCGCGGAAATTGTCAGCTATGATGACCTCATTGCCGCTGGTACAATGGCAGCAGCCAAGGAAAAGGGCAAGATACGCCTTGAAGGTAAAGACTATGTGATGCAAGATGGGGATGTCACGTATTTCCGTTTTAATGTTTGATTTTTAATACATTAACAAAAAAACAGATTAAATAAAAAACACTACTATTAATAACAGTGTAAATATGTTATAATGGTGCTAGGATAATTTTGAAAGGAGAGTATATCATGCAGAAAAAACTCTATGCATTTTTGGCAGCGTTCTTATTGCTTTTGCCTTTTGCGCTAAATAGCGGGGCAGCGCATGCTCAAAGCCAGTCTACCGTTTCTGTCGGGGGCGAAGCAAGCTTTTATGTTACACCTGATGAAGCGGTAATAGAGGTTGGCGTGCAGACAAGCGGTCGCAGAGCACAGGACGTTTCTTTGCAAAATGCCGCAGCAATGTCCAATGTAAAAAATGCCCTGCTTTCTTTAGGTGTGAGTCCTGAAAACGTCGAAACGGGCTCTTATCAGTTCTATCCCATTTATGATAACAACAATCAGTCGATAAAAGGCTATCAGGCGGAAAATACGTTGCGCATCAAGACGGAAAATTTGGCCAAGATTGGCGAAATAATTGATACGGCAATAAAAAATGGTGCGACGGAAGTTACTTCTGTTAATTTTCGCGTCAAGGACGTGAAAAAGGCTGAGCATAAGGCATTGCAGCTGGCTGTAGCGAATGCTAAGGAAAATGCGCAGGTGATTGCTGGCAGCTTAGGCCGCCATATTGTCAATGTCGTGAGCGTAAATGCGGGCAACGCATACGTTGAAAACTATCAGGCTCCGGATGCTGTTTCGTTCCGCAGCGTAAAAGATGCAGCAGGTACAACGCCTGTTACGGCACGTAAGCTCAAGGTACGCGCTAGCGTTGAAGCAAAGTTTGCCATTGACTAATGCGTGTATAAGATTAAAACGGTTATAGCTTCAAGAATAAGTTTGACGGGATGCTCTTTTGGGTATCCCGTTTTTTTGTCTTATTTTCTGGCAATGGACAAATAAAAGGCGATAATATATAATCAGTATATTATGAAGTGCTTATGGCAATAATGGCTATTGCAGCAAGGAATGAGGGTGAAATTGTTGGAAGAAGAAAAAAACAATAAATTGCATGTCCTAGAGCGCGAAAAGGAAGGAGCTTGCACGGAAGGGAGTTCTTCAAAGACACGCCTATTAAAAGAGCAAGATGATGATTTATGTGCTTTAGCACAGGAAAAGTTTTGGCATTGCGACTATGAAGCGGCATTTTCCTTGGCTAAAAAGGCTGCGCAAAAGGAAGAAGGGCGCGCTTTTTATATTTTGGGAAAGCTGTATAATGGGATGTTTATAGATGGCGTAGAAAATAAGACGCAGCAAAAAAAATATTATAGAAAGGGCAGTGAGCTTGGCGATTGCCTATGCTCATTATGGTATTCAATTTTAGAGAAACCAGATTATGGCAATCCTGCTCTTATCGAAAAAGTGCGCTCTTTGGCAGAAGCCGGTGATGTTTTTGCTCAATATGAACTGAGTTTTTTGTATTATTCGGGGATTATGGTAGTTGCTGATTTGCCAGAATCGGCAAAGTGGTGCTCGCTGGCGGCCGAAGGTGGCTATGCTTTAGCACAATTTGACCTGGCGGGACTTTATGAAAATGGCTGGGGCATTAACGCCGATAAGAAAAAGGCTTTTTACTGGTATGAGCGAGCGGCAAATTCGGGACATATCGAAGCGCAATGCCGCATTGGTGATTTTTATTTTGAAGGAAATGAAATTGTTGTCCAAGATTATGAAAAGGCGAAACTTTGGTATGAGCGTGCTGCGCAAAAAGGTAGCGCTCTTGCCTTGTGTAATTTGGGCTATCTTTACGACAATGGCTATGGCGTCGAAAAGAATTTGGAAACGGCTTTTTCCTATTATGAAAAATCGGCCCAGAAGGGACATGCTCCGGCACAATGCAATCTTGGCATTATGTATGAGATGGGGATTAGCGTGGCAGAGGATTTGCCGCAGGCGATTGAATGGTATAAAAAATCAGCGCAGCAAGGCTTTGTCGCGGCACAATATTATCTTGGTCGCTCCTATGATATGGGACATGGCGTCAAGCGTGACTTTAAGGAGGCTGCTAAGTGGTATCATCGTGCAGCGGAAAAAAGTGATGCTCGCTCGCAGTTTGCCCTTGGTACGATGTATGACCGCGGCTTAGGCGTCAAGCAAGATGTCGCGCGGGCAGCTGATTTTTATAAGATGGCCGCCGAGCAGGATTATATTCCAGCTCAATTTGAGCTTGCGAAGATGTATAAGGCGGGCGATGGCATTAAAAAGGATGATGCGGCAGCCCTGAAGTGGTTTAAAAGGGCAGCTGAGCAAGGCGACCCTTATTCGGCTTTTGGCCTTGGCTATATTTACGAACATGGCGATGGCGCTCCCCAGGATATTGCCGAAGCGATGCAATGGTATGAAAAGGCTGCAGCCGGTGATGTTGCAGAGGGAAATTATGCTATTGGCATGATTTATCTAAACGGAGCCGAAAAAGTAAAAAAGGATTATCAAAAAGCTATGTCTTATTTTAAAAAGGCAGCAGAAAAAAATGACCCGCAGGCACAATGTAGTCTTGGTTCTATGTATGAAAATGGCTATGGCGTCGAAAAAGATTATGAAGTGGCGCGGCAGTGGTATGAAAAGGCTATTTTGCAAAACGAGCCGACGGCGCTTTATAATATGGGTGAAATGTATGCTTGTGGCTTTTTTGGCAAGGAGGATTTGCAGACGGCATGTGGCTATATGGAGCGTGCTGCTAAATATGGCTATTTTCCTGCTCAAAAATGGCTTGAAGAACATAAAAAATGATACTCTCGCCATTGGTTGTCAGGTGGGAAAATTTCGCGAATTTAGGTTAAAAAAAGCTCCGCCTTAATAGGCGGAGCTTTTATTGTATATAAGAAAACCACGCGATAGTCGCGTGGTTTAAAAAAGCTTAAGCGGTGAGTAATGTGCTAAACTATTTAATAGCCTGTCAGCTAATAAAAAGCAACAATATTAGTGGGAGACTATAATGCTAAAGAAAAATAACACTAATAACAGTTTATCACACACAAATAGGAACAGAGAATTTTGGTGCAAAGGGTATTATGTGGATATGGTAGGGAAGAATACGAAGGCAATAAAAGATATATCTCAAACAATTAAAAGTTAATAGAGAAATGGACAGTTATATTTATTTGCCCCAAGAGACCCGTTTACGGGTAGCAAATAATAAATGCATGGCTGGCAGGCCAATAAAAAGCGCACTTGTGCGCAGCCAAAAAAGGTAGGGCTATGTCCGAAAAAGAACAACCACCAGCTAAGCCGGTGGTTGTTTATCATAATCCGCCAGAAGACTCCTTCCTCTTAGGTGGGAGATGAATGGTGGC
>JAHHSR010000072.1 GCA_020025075.1 Pectinatus sp.
GCACAAGATGCCACCATTCATCTCCCACCTAAGAGGAAGGAGTCTTCTGGCGGATAAGGTTGCCCCTTGGTTTGGAGAAAAAGGGCAGGGAATACAGTATAGATTTGAAAGAGCTATAGAAGAATTAATAAACTTAGGTTTTATAAAGGGAGCGGTTAAAAATGACGATTGAGGAATTGAAAGAAATTCTAAAAAAAGAAGATGTCAATACAGACTCAATTATTTTGCCACCTGACAAATATGCTTATTGGGATAGTGGCAGAGGCTTAGAGATACGTGGCGATAAATTCATATACTTTGAAGAATCAAGACATGATAGACGTAAAGATACAGAAAAGGTTTTCGACGATGAAAATGAAGCTTGCCAATATCTATTAAAAGAACTTACGGCATATGGATGCACGGTGTGAGCAACGATTACCCTCAGCTAACCAAATATATTGAGGACTAAACAAAGCCTTATGGAAACATAGGGCTTTTCTTTTGCCCAAAAACAGGAAGAAAATTTTGAGTATCACTAAATAAAAGCCCGCTGTTGGCAAAACAGCGGGCTGCAAAATAAGCCGATTTTAGTCCATATGCAGGCGTTCGCGAATTTTTTTCGCTGCTTCCGTCCTTGCCAGTCCTCCCGTCGAGGTTTCGCGCAAAGATACGGGAATGGTACGTCCCGTTTCATACATAACGCGTATAACCTGGTCAGCCGGCACGGCGCTTTTTATCCCTGCCAGCGCCATTTCTGCAGCAGTCAAAGCATGAACGGCAAAAAAGCCATTGCGCTTGACGCAAGGTACTTCAACGAGGCCGGCAATGGGGTCGCAGGTAAGTCCCAGTACATTTTTAAGCGCCATCGTCATAGCTTCCATCATCTGCTCGTTGGTACCGCCCAAAAGCGCTACGACACCGCCAGCAGCCATGGCAGAAGCTGCACCACATTCAGCCTGACAGCCGCCAACCGCCCCAGCAACGCAAGCATTCTTGGCAATTACCTTACCAATGCCCGCTGCAGTAAAGTAAGCATCGCGATAATTTTGCTGCGTGGCACCTTTTATCTCGCCCACGGCAAAAGTTACCGCCGGCATAATGCCGCACGAACCCGCCGTCGGGCAAGCGACGACGCGATGCATCTTGGCATTGCCCTCGCTGACGGCAAGGGCATAGGTTACGACGCGGTGCGCAATTTCACCCAAAACCTGCGGCTGCATTTCCACCATCTTGCGGTCTTCACGTTCAATCATCTTTAGCGGTGTCGCATCAGCAAGCCCATTTTCAATCGATTCGTGCGAGATTTTTATGCGTTCATCCATCCTCTTTTCGACTTCTTTTGTCGTGAGGTCATATTCTTCCGCTTCGCTCAAGATAACGATTTCGGCAACACTCTTTTTGTGCTTTTCGGCTAACTTAAGCAAATCATCTATATATCCATATTCGTACACTGTCAATTCCCTCCACTATCATTATAACGGTTCTATTGCCATTACTCGCGACACGCCGACAACATTTTCGATATTATCTAAAAGTTCCTTCGGCACTTTGCCGTCCGTATCAATAATCATGACAGCATCTTGATGCTTAGCCTTGCGGAAAACGCGCATCTGAGAAATATTAATCTGATGTTTTGCAAGAACAGCGGTGACATTTGCGACAACACCTGGTTCATCATGGTGTACAGTTATGAGCGTATACGTTTCACCTGTTACTTCAACGTCAAAATCATTTATTTTTACAACGGATACTTTCCCCCCACCAAGAGAAACTCCGACTATTTTTAATTTTCCGCCTTTTTTGCCGGTCAAAACTATCTTACTCGTATTAGGATGAGGTGTTTCTTCGTCTGAAGTGTTAATCGAAAACTTGAGGCCGCGCTCTTTGGCAATTGCAAAAGCATCGCGGATAATCGGATCATCAGCATGACAGCCCAAGATGCCGGCAACAATCGCCTTATCCGTGCCGTGCCCCAAATAAGACTTGGCAAAAGAGCCGTAAAATGTAATTTCTGCCGACTCAACCTCGTCTTTTAAAATAATTCTTGCCATGCGCCCGATGCGTGCCGCACCAGCCGTATGGGAACTGGACGGACCTATCATAACCGGTCCTATGATGTCAAATACACCCACGCCTGTCATCTGCTGCCCTCAAATGCAGCTTCAGCAGCAGATTTTTCACCTCGCTTTTAATTTTTTGTGCAGGCGCGCTGCCACGCCTGCCTTATCCGGCTAGAATTTAAATGAGGCCATTGCTTGGACATCCGGATAATTATCTGATTGTAAAATAACTTTAATCGTCGGCGATGCCTTAAATGGTTCGGTAAGAACCGCATGTGCCAACGGCAGGACAAACGTCATGGAAGAACCCGCTGCAATATTAATATCGCGCTGACATTTGACGATATCTCCTTCATGGTGCACAACCGTATTGGGCGGATTCGGAATCTGAGACAAGTTCATGTAAGAGGGTATAAATTTGAAAACGGGATTCATAATATCCCGCTTAGTATTATTCTTAATCGTGAGTACGAGCTTTTGGCTCTGAGGCAGCTGCACGGCATTGGGACCATATTGCGGTGCCTTCGCAAAAGTGCGATAATTGCCGGGATTGACAACCAAGTTTACCGCTTTTTCCGTGCCGGCAGAATCACCGGGCACACTTAAAAGCAAAGATACCTTTTTTTCGCTATTAGGTGCCTGTTCGCCACCAGAAGCCTCGCCTGAGCCTGAAGATGTGCCTGAGGCCTCTTGCTGCGGTGCCTCCGAAGCGGGTTTAGCGGCCGTCGTATCGTGAAAGAGACGCTGCTCCGCCAAAAGTGCAGTTGTCGGACTACAGTAGTGATTAATCAAAAAAAGCGAGCCCATAATTACAGCATATGTAAGAAATAAGATACTCATAAGGCGGCTTATCGAAAGGCTCTGACAATTTTTTATTGCCTCTTTCAAGGCAACGGCACTGCTATAACGCTCACTGGGATTTTCGGCAATGCAGCACTTCAAGATTTTCTTATACTTGCCGTTGTAGCCCGCGCCGAGCAAATGAAGCATAGTCATGCCCAATGAATAGACATCGCTGCGATAATCGGCGCGCCCCGTCAAAACCTGCTCAGGAGCAGCAAAGCCGAGCATGCCCTTGTAGCCATTATTGTAAGGTCCCATCTTGGGCGTAACATGCGAAAGACCCATAACCTTAATATTGCGCCCGCCTGAGAGCATCACGTTGGCAGGGCTTAGCGCCCGATGCACCAAATCCGCCTTATGCAAGCTGGCAACACCATCAGCAAGCTGCAAAAATAAAGAACCGGCCATCTCATCATTTACGGGGTCATAATCGCGATTTTTCATCCAAAGGTCCAATGATAGACCAGTGATATATTCCTCAATAACGGTAGTCACGCCAAAGGCTTTATCTTCGCTCGTATAAATTATCTGCGGCAGAACTTCGTTGGGAATTTTGGCAATTTTTTCAAAAGACAAATTAAGGCTCTGTATGTGGCGCGAAACATAAAAATCTTCCGTCTCATGCGCTTTGAGTAGGAGCATTTCTCCTGCCTCGCCGCTTTTTAAAAGCTGCACCAGCGTAAACTTATTTTCTACCGGGTCGCCGGGAAAATTTGCTGCCTTATTTCTCTGCACCGCATCTCGCCCCTTACCAGCCATTAACCTTTCTTTTTTCCTCCCTTAAAATAGCCATCGTTATCAATATGAATTAACCATGCCCTATTGCATCTTTATCAATGCGTCTTAATTATACCATAAATCCAATTCTATGTGTCAATTATTCATTATATATTCCAAGGAAAATGCTTTTTTTCCATTACATTTGAGCAAGATAACACTATTTCACCAAAATACAGCACAATTTCCAGTCAAAGAACGCTTCTTTCCCCTTGGCACAACAATAAATATTTGTCTAAAATCTTGCATTCGCCTATATTTCGTGTTAAAATTACTAAATGGATTATTAAATGAAAGGACTGAATTAGTTGCCGAATATCAAATCATCTATCCAGAGCGTCAAGACAGATGCTGAACGCCATGCTAAGAATGTAGCTGTTAAAACTTCCGTTAAAGCCGCTTTCCGCAAGGTAAAAGACGCCGTCAAAGAAGGTAATGTCGACGAAGCAAAGACCCTCTTTGCTACAGCCTGCAAGAAAATAGATAAAGCTGCTTCTGACAACGTTTATCATAAGAATGCAGCTGCTCGTCGCAAATCACGCCTGGCTCAGAAAATTAAAGCCATCGCAAAATAATTTTTTCTTAAACTGCCTCCTTGTGAAGCAGTTTTCTTTTTTTATTTAAAATTGTTGACAGAACAATTTTTCTATGATAAAATACTTCTTGCAGTCGCGAAAGCAACTGTTTTAGATGGCCCTGTAGCTCAGTTGGATTAGAGTGTTTGACTACGAATCAAAAGGTCGCAGG
>JAHHSR010000073.1 GCA_020025075.1 Pectinatus sp.
GAATGTGAATCAAGCGCTCTCCCCCTGAGCTAATGTCCCTTTAATACTACTTTTTCAGTATAGCATAATTAATCTAAAATGGCAATTAATTTACAACTGCAAATACAGTCTATTTTTCAAACAATGCTGCTGCAAATTCTTCCGCAGCAAATGGACGCAAGTCGTCTTCACCTTCACCAATGCCAATCCATTTGACAGGCATATTGAGCTGTTCGGTAATACCGATGATTATGCCACCTTTGGCTGTGCCGTCAAGCTTAGTGAGAACAACACCGCTTATTGGCGCAACCTTAGTAAAAAGCTCAGCCTGGTGAATAGCATTTTGCCCCGTTGTCGCATCTAAGACGAGCAATGTTTCATGCGGCGCTGCGGGAATTTCACGCTTGATAACGCGATAAATCTTATTTAATTCATCCATGAGATTAGATTTATTGTGCAATCGTCCTGCCGTATCAATGATTAAGACATCGGTACGGCGGGCAATAGCAGCCTTAACAGCGTCAAAGACAACCGCCGCAGGGTCAGAGCCTTCTTCATGCGCGATTACTGTCGTATCCGTGCGCTGTCCCCAAATCTGGAGCTGGTCAATGGCGGCAGCGCGGAAAGTGTCGGCAGCCGCCAGCATTACCGATTTTTTAGCTTCTTCTTTATAATATTTGGCCAATTTGCCAATGGTTGTCGTCTTGCCTACGCCATTAACGCCTATAACAAGAACAATGGCCGGACTCTCTTCTGGCAAGTTCATTTTATCATCTGTTTTAGTCAAGATTTCTGAGATGCGCTTGATGAGGAAAGGCTTTAAATCCTGTGGCGAATTTATTTCCTTTTTTTTGATGCCTTGGCGCACATCTTCCAAAAGCCTCATTGTTGTATGAACGCCAACATCTGAAGAAATGAGGATTTCTTCCAATTCATCAAGGCAGCTGTCGTCTATTTTGGCATAGCCGACGACAAGCTGCTCTATTTTTTCTGTAAAAGATTTGCGTGTCTTATTTAAACTGTTTTTTAATTTATTGAAAAATCCCATTTTCTTGCTCCGTTTCTAATTTTACCGAAATCAATTTTGATACGCCAGGTTCTTCCATCGTTACACCATAGATTATGTCAGTTGCCTCCATCGTGCTCTTGCGATGCGTGACAATGATAAACTGTGTCTGCTGTGCATAATCGCGCAAAAATTCGCCAAAGCGCTTGATATTTGCCTCGTCAAGTGGCGCATCTATTTCGTCGAGCACAGAAAAAGGGGCAGGACGGTAGGCGAGAAAGGCAAAAAGCAGTGCAATAACCGTCAAGGTACGCTCACCGCCGGAGAGCATAGCAAGGCTTTGATTTTTCTTATCTGGCGGCCGCGCCATAATATCTATTCCCGTATCCAAGGGACTGTCAGGACTCGTTAGAATGAGTTCGGCTTTGCCGCCCCCGAATAGTTTTTGAAAAATTGTATTGAAATATCGCTCAATAGCACCAAAAGCAAGAGTGAATTGTTCCGTCATTGTCTGGTCAATCTTGGTGATAATCTGCTGCAGATTATCCATCGCCTGCTGCAAATCGCCAATTTGCCCTGCCATGAACTTTTGGCGCTCAGAAAGAGCTTGATATTCTTTGATAGCATTGGGGTTTACTGTACCAATAGATTGCATTTTGGCACGTAAATTTTTTAGATTTTCTTCTAAAATCTGTGGTTCAATATCTTCTCTATACTGCATGGCCGTCTGCAAGATAAGACCATGACGTTCATAAAGTAATTTCTCTAATTCATTGATGGAAAAGCTCTTTTCCGCAGCCTTCATTTCACGCTTGTGAATTTTTTCATCGAGCACGCTCAAATCGTCACCGCATTTGCGGCAGTCGGCCTGCATTTTTTTTATATCTATGCGGCTATCCATCAAAGTTTTATATTTTTGCGTATATTCATCCTTAGATGACGACAAAAGCTGCTCTAAGCTGTCAATAGACTTTCTTTGTTCTTGCAGTTCCTCTGTTGCGGCTGCCATTGTCTCCTGTGTCTTTTGGCGCTCGTTTTCGCCTTCCGCAATATCGTTTGCCGCACGGTCAAATTGGCCTTGCAAAAGGCGTTCTTTTTCCTTGCTGCCGGCCAGTTTTTCAGCAACGGCGGCGGCGCTTACCTGCTGTTCAAAAATCTGTTCGCGCATTTTTTCGCGTTTTTGCCGCAAGGATTCAATTTGCTGCAGCTGCTGCTCAAGCTTTTGAGCTAATTTACCACCTTGAGCAGATAAGGCGGCAAGTGCCTTTTCTTCTTCTTGATAAGAAAAAGCAGCTTTGTCGATAGCCGAAAGGAGCTTTTTCATTTCTTCATCAAGGCGTTCCTTTTCACGCCTATCCTTGAGCAATCTTTCATCAAAGTAGCGCAGTGAAGCGTTTTTTTCTGCAATGAGGACATCATTATCCTGCAGGATTTTTCTCGCTTTATTGAGCGTAGTTTCAGCATCATCGGCTTTTTTCAAAAGCTCACTCCAGTGACTTTTGGCAACCAGCAATGATTTGACCGCCATATCGCTTTCTTTATGCAGCTGCTCAAGCTGCGAAGCACGATTTAAAAAACCAGCCTCTCGGCGTAAGCTGCCACCTGTCAAAGCGCCTCCCGGATAGAGGATTTCGCCCTCAAGCGTTACTATTTTGACAGAGTAATCGTTGAGCTTAGCTATTTTTAAAGCATTTTCAAGTTTATCTGCCACTATCGTACGCGCAAGCAGATTTTTCATCAAGGGACGGTATTTCTTATCAGTTTTAACAAGTGCATCGGCAAAAGCAATAAAGCCCTCATCACCAAGATGCGGCGCAAATTTACCGCCTTTTTCGCGAACTGCGGTCAAGGGAAGAAAGGTGGCACGACCAAGGCGGCCTCTTTTCAGAAAATCAATGGCCTGCTGCGCTGTTTTAGTATCTTCTGTAACGACATTTTGCAAGCTATTGCCAAGTGCCGTCTCAATAGCCGTTGCATATTGTTTTTCAACACTCAAAAGTTCTGCTACGGCACCGCAGATATTCTGTCGCCAAGGAAGCGTTGTCTTTAAAAGATGGCGTATCGCCCCGCCAAAGCCATCGTAATTTTCCTGCATGGCGCGCAGAATTTTTTCCTTCTCCCGGCCAGCCTGCAGCTTGTTTTCAATCTTTGCACACTCGCTTTGTGCTTTTTGTGCATCCTCGCGTAATTTTTTTGCATTTTGGCGCTGCAATGCACTTTTTTGCGTCAATTCTTCCTGTTTAGAGCGCAAATCCTGTATCTGTACTTTGAGGTTTTCCCTTTCCTCCTGCTGCTCTTTCAGGCGTATTGTGCTTTGCTCCTGTCGCTGTATCAAGTCGCTTTGATTTTGATGCAGCTGTTTTAAATCGCGCTCTAAAAAGATGAGATGATTTTTTCTTTCTTCTAAATGCTGTCTTTTAAGCTGTGACTTTTCCTGGTCATCATCAAGGCTCTTTTGCCTTTTTTCAATATCTTCTTTTAGTTCTTCGACTTGCCTTTCTTGTGCTGAAAGCGCGTCATTGCGCCTTTTTTGTTCTTCTTCAATAGAAGTTAAGAGCGTTTTTGTCTCTTTTATCTGGGCGGCAATCTGCGCTTGCTCTTTTAAGAGCAATTCCCTTTTTTCGCGCAAGGCGGTCAAAGTCTTAGCAGATTGGCGAATGCGTTCTTCAAGGACAGTGCAATGCGCACGGCTTTTTTGCACTTCGCTGTTTAATTTGCCATTGGCACTATTTATCTTTTCAAGTTCAATCTCCCAGAGATGCTGCTTTTCCTCTAAGGCAGCAAGCTGTGCTTGTGCAGCCTGTGCCTTAGCCTGCAATTTTGCTTTTTGCTCCGAAAGTTCTCTGAGCTGTCCGTCAATTTCGCTTTGCAAAGCAGATGCCGCTTCATAATCACGTAAAATTTTGTTAATGCTGAAATGGTCAAAATCTGCCTTAAGCTGATTGTACTTTTCTGTCTTGGTGGCTTCCTGTTCCAAAGGACCGAGCTGTTTTTCTATTTCGGAAATAATATCTTGCAAGCGCAGGATATTTTGAGAGGTATAATCAAGCTTGCGCAGCGCCTCTTTTTTGCGGTCACGATATTTCGTGATACCCGCACATTCCTCAAAGAGCAAGCGCCGTTCTTGCGGCCTGTTGTTTAAGACCTCATCAACCTTGTTTTGGCTGATGACGCTGATAGAATTTTTGCCAAGGCCCGTATCGGCGAGCAGGCTATGAATATCCTTGAGGCGACAAGGTGCCTTATTGATAGCATATTCGCTTTCACCAGAGCGGAAAAGACGCCTGGTAATTGTTACTTCATTAAAGTCTATGGGCAAAAGATGGTCGCTATTCTGAACCTCCCACGACTAAAGTCGCGGGGTTCTTGCTTCAGTGACCAATGCTTA
>JAHHSR010000074.1 GCA_020025075.1 Pectinatus sp.
CCCCTTGAGAATAAGGGTATCCTGACAGCTGATTCCTTTGGGATATGTCTGTCAGCCGTTAGTTCGTGTATCAAACTTCTCAAGAATCCCCCACTTCATAAGTGGGGGAGGTTCAATAAATTTTTCTGTTGACTTTTACGTTGATAATTGCTATCATACTATTAGTAAAGCTGTCATTGGCGATGGTGCTATTTGGCGCTTTGCGGGCGAGAAAATAAAGTAAATGGGGGATTATGATGTTTTCAAGAAGTGATTTTTGGATTGGCTTAGCTGTAGGCGCAGTAGCGGGAATATTTGGTTATAAGCTCATGGCTGAACGCGAGCAGCAGATGAGAGCAATGACTGCTCCTGCCGCTGGAGAAATTCCTTTGGCCGAGTTGATGCGCCAAAAAGAAGAACTGGAAGACTTGATTGCCGCACAGGAAAAAAGCACGAAATAAGAAGCGGTAATCGTTTTTGTATGCGCTTTGAGTGAAAATGGCATATGTGGGGGACTGTTCAGTTAATCTGGCAGTCCCATTTTTGTAGGGCGAAAAAGATGAAAAAAATATCATATGGTTTGCCGCTGCTCTTTTTGACAGCGGCGACGTCCGTATCCTGGGCGGGCGGCAAGAAACTGCATGCTGCTTTTGGTGCAGCGCTTTTGGGAATGTCAGTTTTGCATGCTTTGCAGCATAGAAAAAAATTAGCCGCAGATGCGGTAAAAGGAGTAGGCGAGTTGGGTTTTTTAGAAATGTTGTCTTTTCCTCAGAGCAGGTTAGAAGCCATTGTACGGGCAGTAGATGTAGCTTCGTATTTGCCGGGGCGAATAAGACTGCGCAGTCGCCAGATAATAGGCAATGAAAGCCTTTGCCAGCAAGTGCGCCAAGAATTAGGCGCTTTTTCAGAGCTTGATACGGTGGAAGTAAATGGCATCACTGGCTCAATCTTAATTGAATATGAGCCAATGCAGCTGAGAAAAAATGAGCAGCTCGCGCGTATAGAAAGATACATTATAAAACAGATGAAAGGCAGATGAGAATATGAGTTATGCATCGGGACTTATGCTTGGCGCTGCTTTTGGGCGCCAGATTCACGATTATTTTTCCTTTAAAAAGCAAAGGGCAATGCAGCCTGCGGCGCCAAAAAATCAGATAAGAAATTTGCCTTTTTTTGCCAAGGTTTTCCAAATTGACGGCAGGCGCCGTTATCGCTCCGCGCTGCTTTTGGGCAATGAGCGTCTGGCGCGCCTTTTATTAGAGCGCATGGGACATCTGCGCCATGTAGAGAAAGTGGAAGTAAATATATATACTGGCAGCGTGCTCATTTTTTTCCATCCGTGCAATGCAGCACATGCTGCCAGCATAGAAAATCATTTGCGCCGCCTTATTTTAGGCAGTTCTGCTATTCCGGGAGATATAAGCCGTGATATGCTCGTTGGCGGGACGGCCAAGCTTTATGAGATGGCCAATTATTTAAATAACTACATTCGTGAGAAAAGTAACAATTATCTGGATTTAAATATTTTGGTTTCGATTTTGTTTATTATGCGCGGCGTGCGCAAGATATTGCTTTATGGTGAGCGCATATCGGGGCCGCAGCTTTTGTGGTGGGCATTTTCGCTACTGCGCGGCTGGCGCATGGTCTAAAGCGGGGGAGATTTAATTGGCATATCAATGTTATGTACTGAAGCTAAATAGTGATTTTTCCGCTACTAGAGGAGCCTTGCTGGCGGCTTGGCTGCGGCGTTTGCCGCCTGTGGCTTCAGCTCTTGTCAGGGGCAATTTTGTGCGCATATACAGCAAAATGCCCTTATCTTCCGGCTATTTACAGCAGGCAATGCGGAGATTTTTGCAGCAAGAGGAAAAAACGAGTAATAAAGAAGAAAGCGCCCTTGATTATCGCCGTGATGCCCTTATTTCGGTGGGGGGCTTTGTTGCTTTGCAGCTAATCAAGCATTATTCGCCGCAGGCTTTTGAGAGCATAAAATTATTGCGCAGTGCTTTGGTGTTATTTACGGCACGGGACTTTATTAAAAATGGCATCATTGGTGCCTGGCAGCAAAAGAGCCTCAATGCTGATACCTTGACGGCGACAGCCGTAGCGGCTTCAATCTTGTCGGGAAAGCCAGAATCGAGCCTTACGCTTTTGGCCTTATCTAACGGCGCAGAAATGCTCACCAGTTATGCAGCTGAAGGGGCGCGGCGGCAGATTTCAAATTTTTTGCAGCTGGACCAAAATTATGTTTGGCGTCTTGAAGGGGGAACAGAAAAAAAAGTACCCGTCGATGATGTTCGCCCAGGTGATGTGATTTCCGTCCATTTAGGAGAGAAAATCTGCATAGATGGCCGCGTACAAAAAGGCCGGGCCGCTGTAGGACAAGCCTCGATTACAGGCGAATCAGCACCGGCAATTAAAGAAAAGGGCAGTATCGTTTATGCGGGCAGCGTCATTGAATCGGGGCAGCTCACTGTTCTTGTCGAAAAAGTTGGCGAGGATACATCGCTGGCGCATATCATTCATCTTGTGGAGCAGGCCCAGACAAGGCGGGCGCCCATCCAACGCTTTGCCGATAAAATGGCGAATATGCTCGTTCCTGTATCATTTTTGGGAGCGGCTGTCGTTTATGGCGCAACGCGCGATTGGCAGCGCGTCTTAAATCTTTTGTTTATTGATTTTTCCTGTGGCTTGAAATTGTCGACGGCTACTGCCGTCTCGGCAGCAATAGCGCTTGCCGCCAAGCAGGGCGTTTTGATTAAGGGCGGCAATTATGTAGAGGCACTTTCAGAAGTCGATACGGTCGTTCTCGACAAGACGGGGACGATTACGATTGGTGAACCGCAGATTTCAAAGGTTTGCGTTGCAGATGGCGTCTGTGAAGAAGAAATGCTCCTTTTAGCCGCTTCGGCGGAAATTCACTCCGTGCATCCGCTGGCTGTCGCCATTCAAAAATATGTGCGTGAAAAAGGCTGGCAAATTCCACCACATTCGCATTCGGAAACAGTTGTTGCCCGCGGCATGAAAGCTGTCGTTCCTTCTTTTGCCTCTTATTCCGGCGGCGAAATAATAGTAGGAAGCGAGCAATTCATGCGTGAAAGCGGCGTGCAGCAAGATACTTCCCTTCTTGCGGGGCGGGGCTGCAATGCCATGTATGTAGCGCGGGATAAAAAATTATTGGGCTTTATTGTCATTGATGACCCGATAAGGCCCAATATGAAGAAGACGTTGAATAAGATGCGCCGCCATGGCATCGATGAAATTGTCATGCTCACTGGCGATTCGCGCGATGTGGCGCGTAAGGTGGCCATTGATATGGGCATAGATGATTTTTATGCAGAAGTATTGCCAGAAGATAAAGCTGAGCATATTCAAAGGCTGCAGCGCACGAGCAATGTGATGATGGTGGGCGATGGCATTAATGATGCTCCGGCTTTGGCTTTTGCTGATGTCGGCGTCACGATGGGAGGAAGGCGCACGGACTTGGCTGTTGAATCGGCGGCTGTTACGGTACGCTCTGATAATCCCGATAAGCTAGTTGAGGCCCTACGCCTTAGCCGTCGCACGATGAACATCATTCACCAAAACTTTACGGCGACGTTGACGATTAATTCTGCCGCAATGCTTTTGGGCGCATTGGGAAAGATAAGCCCGCTGTGGGCGGCTGTTATTCATAATACGGCAACTTTGGGTGTCGTTTTGAATAGTGTGCGTATTTTGGCCAAAAACAAGATTTCTCTGCTCGAAACACATAATAAAAAGTAATAAAAAAGGCACATGCTTAATAGCATGTGCCTTTTTTTACTTTTGTTAAATGGCTGAAGGGGTGGACATGACAGAAGTTATTCCGGGGTTATTCTGATTTTAAAACTAAATATAATTAGGAAAAATTTTACTAATTAAAATAGTATTTTTAATTTACATTTTATTTAAATTATTTATGAATAATAATGAATGTCTCAAAAATTTGTATAGATACATATTATG
>JAHHSR010000075.1 GCA_020025075.1 Pectinatus sp.
AGCATTGGTCAATGAAGCAAGAACCCCGCGACTTTAGTCGTGGGAGGTTCAGTTTGCTATTAAGACTGATAAAATGCTCTATGGGATAGAAACCAATTTTTATCGCAGTGGTGGCAGTAAATTAAACGAGACTGCACGCAGCTATAAAAACATAGCTTTAGAAGCACGAGAAATAAATAATTTTGCCTTTATTTGGTTTACAGATGGAAAAGGATGGAATAATGCACGCCATAATCTAGAAGAGTCTTTTGATGTAATGAAGCATATTTATAATATTGATGATTTAAAAAATAATATTATTGAGCAAGTTATTAGATAATTTTATGTTAAGAGAGTAGGAGAGATTTTTAAAGAAATTTTATGGAAATTGAGCAAAAGAGAAGGCGCGAGCAGCAGATTGTCGAGCAGATGATTGGCATTTATTGCCATGGCAAAAAGCACAAAAGGAAAAAAGGCGAGAATCTTTGTCCTGCTTGCCGTGCGCTCGTCGAATATGCCGACCAGCGCGTTGCGCATTGTCCGCATATGCAGGAAAAGACTTTTTGCAATTTCTGCCAGACGCACTGCTATATGCCGCAAAAGCGGGCGGCAATCCGCGAGGCGATGCGCTATGCCGGGCCACGCATGTTTTTTCATGCGCCGCTCATGGCTTTAGAACATCTTTTTTTGCAGCTTCTGCAGCGCCTAAAACAATAAATGGGGAGAGATTTTATGAGTTATAAGAATTTTGAGGTGGGAGAAAAATTTCCTCTGCCTATTAAGGCGGCAGGAGAAGGAGCACTAATTCAGGCAGATTCAAATGGCCTTATGTTTATTTTGCAGCTATCCCATACGGATGTCATTGCTGTCGAGGCTTTTCGTACGGGCAAGATGGAATTTGCCCTTTACGAGGACGAGGGACTGTTATTCTTCCTCTATAAAATAGATGGGATTTTTAAGCAGGGCTGGGGAGATGCACCGCTTGGCCTTAGCATGCTAAAAAAGGAGCAGCTGCCGACGGAAAAAAGCCTTTTGGATAATACTTTGCACCTTTATCTTGTCGATGCCAATTTGCAGCTTTTGCTTGCAGTGAGGCAGGTAGAATTAAATGATGATTTTATGGTGGTTTTAAAGAAAAATATCAAAAGTCAGCTTCAAAAGCCGGTATCTCAGGTGGAATTTGTACAGCGCGTGCAAGCTAAATGGCAGCAGATGAGCGCGGCGAAAATGCGAGAAAAGGCCAGCGCTATTCAGGAGGTGGCTTTGTCTATAACAGCACCGCAAAAATGAGCAAAATTAAATTTTTTACAAGTAAAAATAGTTTCCACTAATCTGAGCGTTTTTGTTATAATATAGGAAAATATTAAAGGGAGGTCCTAGCATGAATAATTTTGAATTTTATAATCCGACAAAGATTTTATTTGGCAAGGGACAGATTGGAAATCTTGCACATAATATTCCTGCGGGCAGCAAAGTTCTCATTACTTATGGTGGAGGCAGTGCTAAGCGAACGGGACTTTTGGATTCGGTAAAGGAAAAATTGCAAGGCTATACGGTAGGAGAATTTGGCGGCATTGAGCCTAATCCTACCTATGAAACGCTCATGCAGGCGGTAAAGATGGTGCGCGAAGAACACTATGACTATCTTTTGGCTGTTGGTGGTGGCTCTGTTATTGATGGCACTAAATTTATTGCTGCTGCTGCCTGCTATACGAAAGGCGACCCATGGGAAATTGTCGCCAAGCGAGCCAAAATAGAAAAGGCAATTCCTTTTGCCGTTATTCTCACTTTACCTGCAACGGGCTCGGAAATGAATGATGGCGCTGTCATCACTTATAAGGAGAAAAAGACTAAATTGCCGTTTGGCAGCGAATTGGTTTTTCCGCAGTTTTCCATTTTGGACCCCGTCTACACTTATACTTTGCCGCCACGTCAAATCAGTAACGGCGTAGTCGATGCTTTTATTCATGTCATGGAACAGTATATGACTTATCCTGCAGGCGGCACTTTGCAAGACCGCTTCGCGGAAAGCCTTCTTTTGACGCTCATTGAAGAAGGACCTAAGGCCTTGGCTAATCCGCAGGATTATGATGTGCGCGCGAATTTGATGCTTGCAGCGACAATGGCCTTGAACGGCCTCATCAGGATAGGCGTGCCGCAGGATTGGTCGACACATATGATTGGCCATGAAATGACAGCCCTTTATGGTCTTGACCATGCCAAGACATTGGCCATAGTTCTTCCTTCGCTGCTTGAGGTCATGCAAAATGAAAAGAAGGAAAAATTATTGCAATATGCGCAGCGCATTTGGCATGCTGATGAAAAGCTTTCGGAGGCAGAAAAGATTGCCTTTGCGATAAATAGTACGCGCGCTTTCTTTGAAAAAATGCAGGTAAGAACTTATATGAAGGATTATGATTTGCCCAAAGAAGCAATTGGCGAAATCATCAATAATCTGAAGGCACACAATATGGTAGCACTGGGCGAAAGCAAAAAGATTACGCCGGAAGTTGTGCAGGAAATTTTAAATCGCGCCTATCAAAAATAACTACAAAATCCATGCGTTTTTTTGCCGTAGATTTTGAAATGGCAAAGCAAGGTTAAATTTAAGACTCCCGTGGCTTTAGCCGTGGGAGTCTCAATAAATATGCAAATGCTCCTTGATATTTGAAATATGTCTTACATCTTTTAGATGATAACTTATTTACATTATGGAGGGATGGCATTATGAAAAAAGAAGAAATTCGCTTGGTTTTAAAAGAATCATATGAAAAGTATAAGGGCTTAAAAGAAGGAGTAAATGCAAGTTATATACCATATTTGGAAAAAATTAATCCAGAACTGTGTGCGATATCAGTCGTTACTGTTGATGGTGAGACGATTTCGATGGGGGATGACAAATTTAAATTTGCCATTGAATCCATTTCAAAAGTTTGCACTTTGGCTTTGGCTATGCAAGATATCGGCATAAATGGAATAAGAAAAAAAATAGGCGATAGCCCGACAGGACTTCCCTTCAATTCGGTAATAGCACTAGAACTTCATAAGGACAAGCCGCTTTCTCCCCTGGTAAATGCCGGCGCCATGGCTACTACAAGCATTATAAAAGCTGCTGATAAAGAGACAAGATGGAAGAGAATATTGGAAATGCAAAGAGGCTTCATGAACGCCCAAATAGAATTATCCGAGGAGTTAAATGCCTCCGAACAAAATACAAATTGTCATAATAAGTCAATAGCTTGGTTATTGTATTCAGCACATCACATGTACTGCGACCCGGTGGAGGCGTGCGAAGTTTATACGCGTCAGTGTTCAACCTTGGTTACTTCTATTGATTTAGCAACTATGGCCGCTACTTTGGCCAATAAGGGGATAAATCCCCTGACGAAGAAAAGGGTTATTGATGGAAGAAACGTTCCCCATATATTGGCCGAAATGACAATGGAGGGCTTATATGATGAATCCGGCGATTTTGCATATTTGGTAGGTCTTCCGGGTAAAAGCGGTGTGGGAGGCGGATTGCTGGCGGTAGTGCCCGGAAAACTTGGTATTGCAACTTTTTCGCCCCCTTTAAATGTAGCGGGAAATAGCGTCAGGGGCTTAAAAATGATACGAAACTTCGCCAATAAATTGAGATTTAACATATTCTGCTAGGTTTTCACATCTTGTAGTAAAGATATATAGAAAAGAAAAAGGCTGAAAATCCGAATGGACTTTCAGCCTTTTTGACTTCCACGGCAGTGCAAGCTAGGAGGTCATTTATAATTCACGAGATTACTCAATCTATTGACGATGGTGACCCACCGGGGACTTGAACCCCGAACCTGCTGATTAAGAGTCAGATGC
>JAHHSR010000076.1 GCA_020025075.1 Pectinatus sp.
TAAGCATTGGTCAATGAAGCAAGAACCCCGCGACTTTAGTCGTGGGAGGTTCAGGCTGGAAGAATTAAAGAAAAAGGTGCAAGGCGGGGGACTGCTGCAAAAAGACGAAGCATTGCTTTTAGCTGATGCGCCTTTGGAAGAACTTTGTACGGCTGCTGATGAAATACGGCGGCAGTTTTGCGGCGATATTTTTGATATATGTACGATAATTAATGGCAAGAGCGGAAAATGCTCAGAAGATTGCAAATATTGTGCTCAGTCTTCTTATTATGATACGGAGGTTGAAACGTATCCCCTTTTAAGTTTGGAACGCATTGTCGCCGAAGCACGCCACAATGAGGCGCAGGGAATGCTCCGCTTTTCCATCGTTACGGCAGGGCGCAGTTTAAGCGACGCTGAGATAGACGATGTATGTAAGACGGTGCGCAAAATTCATGCCGGCGGCAAGATTCATGTCTGCTGCTCATTTGGTCTTTTAAATGAACAGCAGTATAAAAAGCTGTATGAAGCCGGTATTAGGCGCGTTCACAATAATTTAGAGACTTCGCGGCGCTTTTTCCCCCAGGTATGCACGACGCATACTTATGATGAAAAAATTGCGGCAATAAAGGCCGCACAGCGCGCGGGCATGACGGTTTGCAGCGGTGGTATCATGGGCCTTGGCGAAACGATGGAAGATCGCATCGACATGGCGCTGACTTTGCGCGAGCTGAAGGTGCGCTCCGTACCGATAAATATGCTAAATGCCATTGCTCATACGCCATATGAGCACAATGCGCGCCTTACGGTGGAAGAGATGAGCCGCATAGTGGCAATCTATCGCTTTTTGCTTCCAGACGCTTCAATTCGCCTTGCGGGCGGACGTGGCCTTATGGAAGATAAGGGCGTAAAATGCTTTCAGTCAGGCGCAAATGCTGCCATTTCAGGTGATATGCTCACGACGGCAGGCATTAGCTGCAAGACGGATTTAGAGCTGATTAATAAATTGGGATTTAAGGCAGGTTTGTGGAATGAATAAGAAAACAAAGGGTCTATTTATCACCGCTACGGGAACGGATATCGGAAAGACATATGTCACGGCGCTCTTGGTCAAGAAGATGCGCGAAAATGGCTATAATTGCGGCTATTATAAAGCGGCTTTAAGCGGGGCACCCAATGTGGCCGCAAGCGATGCAGGCTATGTCAATAAGATAGCGCAAATAGGGCAAAGCGATGAACGCCTTGTCACCTATCTTTATCAGCATGCCGTTTCGCCACATTTGGCCGCACGCCTTGAGGGAAATCCCGTCGAATTATCGAAAGTCAAGGAAGAATATAATAAGACGGCGGCGGATTTTGATTATTTGACGATGGAAGGCAGCGGCGGCAGCATCTGCCCCATTCGCTGGGATGACAAAGAAAAATTGCTTTTAGGCGATATTATAAAGGCACTTTCCCTTCCTTCTATCATCGTTGCTGACGCAGGGCTTGGCACGATAAACGCTGTTGTCTTGACCGCCGAGTACATGAAAAATCACGCCTTGCCCGTCAAGGGAATTATCCTCAATAATTACATAGGCGATGTAATGCAAGAGGATAATATAAAGATGATTGAAGAACTTACAGCTTTAAAAGTCATTGCTAAAGTTGAAAAAGGTGCGCAGGAACTTGATATTGATGCGCAAAAATTGGCTTCGCTCTACGAATGATAAATAATTAAAGAAGGTATCAGCTATGGAAAATTTGGTAGAAAAGGACTTATCTTATATCTGGCATCCCTGCTCGCAAATGAAGGATTATGAAACATTGCCCCCCATCATCATAGACCATGCCCGGGGCACGCGCCTTTATGATATTGAAGGCAATGAATATATCGATATTATCAGTTCATGGTGGTGCAATCTGCTCGGCCATTGCAATCCCAAGATTAACGAGCGCATTAAGGCGCAGCTTGATAGTTTGGAACACGTCATCTTTGCCAATTTTTCGCACCGTCCAGCCATTGAGCTATGCGAAGAACTCATGAAAATCGTTCCCAAGGGGCTGCAAAAATTTAATTTTGCCGATAATGGCTCGGCCTCTGTCGAATGTGCTTTGAAGATGGCTTTTCAATTTCAGGCTCAGACAGGCCATGCGGAACGAAAAGGCTTTATGTGCCTTTCAGAAGGGTATCATGGCGAAACGGTTGGTGCCCTTTCGGTAGGCAGCATGGACCTTTACGCTAAGATTTATCAGCCGATGCTCATGGAGGCCACGCATGTTGAGGCGCCAGATTGCTATCGCTGTCCGTATGGCAAGACGCGTGAAAACTGTTCTTGTGAATGTTTTGAGCATATGGAACGCGCCTTTTCGGAGCGCGCCAAAGAAACGGCAGCCGTTATCGTTGAGCCGCTTTTGCAAGGCAGCGCGGGCATGCGCATTTATCCGCCTCTTTACCTCAAGAAGTTGCGTCAGCTCTGCGATGAAACTGGTGTTTTGCTCATTGTCGACGAAATTGCTACGGGGTTTGGCCGCACCGGCAAGATGTTTGCCTGTGACCATGCCGGTATCACGCCAGATATAATGTGCATTTCCAAGGCGCTGACAGGTGGTTATATGCCGATGGCTATTACTGTTACGACGCAGCGCATTTATGACGCTTTTTACGCTGATTACAGTGAAGGAAAAGCCTTCATGCATAGCCATACTTATAGTGGCAATCCGCTTGCCTGCAGTGCTGCCCTTGCCGTACAGCAAATTATGCGAGAAGAACATATTCTTGAAAAAGCGCAGCAAATGGCCGTATACTTACATGAAAAGATGACCGAGCGCTTTGCTGAGCATAAAAATGTAGGCGAAATCCGCCACATCGGCCTTATCAATGCCATGGAGCTGGTGGCAGACAAAAAAACGAAAAGCCCCCTTGACTCTAAGCGCCGCACGGGCTATCAGATTTACAAAAAAGCATTGAAGGAAGGGCTTTTGCTGCGTCCGCTCGGCGATGTGCTCTATTTTAATCCGCCGCTTAATATTGATAAAGAAACACTCGATTTGGCCATTGAAAAATGCGATTGTGCCATGCGCGCTATCTTAGATTGAATTATTAGGTAATTGCTTGAGAGTGACTCTCCCACTTAAAATTACTTCATAATTTTTGAAGTGGGAGCTTCTTCTTGGGAAGTAGCTGCTCTTATTAGCCAACTATATTTACCAAGCTAACCCCGTAGTCCCTATGGTTCTTTATAGTTTTAAGCTGTTTCTCTTATTCTTAGGCCTTCAGCCAATATATTTTTACTTGCGTTTATATCTCTATCGTGATGAGTATGACAATTTGGACATTGCCATTTTCTTATATCAAGATTTTTCTTGCCATCTATATGACCACATACAGAACATATTTGACTTGATGGATAAAATCTATCTATTTTTATTATTTCTCTGCCATACCATTTTGCCTTATACTCAAGTTTATTTACAAAATTAGCCCAAGATACATCAGCTATAGATTTTGCTAATTTATGATTACGAAGTAATCCCTTTGTATTTAAGTCTTCTATACAGATAATATCGTGGTTTTTGATAATATATGTACTTAACTTATTTAAGAAATCTGTCCTCATATTCATAATTTTTTCATGTATCTTAGCGACTTTGAGTCTTTGCTTTTGATAATTTTTAGCTTCGCTTAATCTCTTATTTGATTTTTTAGCAACTAAAAATCTTTCAGATAGTTTTCTTTGTTCTTTTCTTAATTTATCTTCTAATTGCTTTCTAAATTTAAGATTTTTTATTTTCTCTCCAGTAGATAAAATAGCCATA
>JAHHSR010000077.1 GCA_020025075.1 Pectinatus sp.
AACTTACGCTGTTCCCAATCATCTTCAAATCCTTTAAAGCGGATAGCCGGTACCTTTTTATTCTTCATTTTTGCCACCGCCTAACATTTTTTGAAATTCTCGTATGCCGGCCATATCAGCCTCGGAGCCGGTAAGTTCTGAGAGCATGGCGCAAAGCTCATTTTCAGCCTTTTTGATATCGCTTTCTATATCATGCATGGTAAGCGCATATTTATCAGCCAGATGATTGATACCCTTTTCAAATGTATCAATTTCGCTATCTACCAGCGCAGCGATACCCCTTTCTATCGGCGCAATCCACTTTTCATATAAGAGCGCATTTATTTCGGCCGTGGTGAGGTTTTCAATCTTTTCCTTCGTTTTGAGGTGAAGGTCTATTTCAGACTGCTTGATTTCCTTTTTGAGGTTCTTTTCTTCCTTGCTGAGCTGGTCGGCGCTTTGCAAGGTGCTGATTAAATTCTTGTATTCGGCGCTATCTTCGCGCAGCTCCTTGATGACGCTTTTGATATTCTTAGCAACGAAAGCATCATTTTCGCCGTTTAGCGCCTCGGAAATAATCAACTTATCATCTTCGCTCAAGACCTCGATGAGCTCGGCATATTTATTGCCAATATCATCTAGCTGTATTTGCTTATCATTTAGGGCAATCACATCGTCTGCCAAAGCTAGTTTTTGCACCAGTTCAAAAGGCAAGATATGACCTATCCAGCCTTCTTGGACCATACATTCCTTGCCATTTTTCTTCTTTGCCACCATGTGAGGGTCGATCTTTTTCACGGCGTCAATGCCTTCAGTCTGGATTAATTCCAAATCGCCGGCGACCTTTTCGTACTGCTGCTCGAATATTTCGTAGGCCTCGTAGGCATCGAGCAGGGGCAAATTGGCAAAGCGCGCGAAAATATCTTTGGCAATCATTTCTTCCGCCTTAGCTATGGAAATCGAATCGGCGTTGTCAATCAAAAGCTGTGCTAATTTTTTGCCAAAGTCGGCAAAAACGGCTTTAAATTTAGCGATGAAATTTTGTACATCAGCATCTTCAATAACAGTCTTTTTTATATCCTGTGCTTTAAGGGATAGATATTCCTTTTTGCCTTCAAAGAGCGCCGCCTTGAGGTTAGGAAACATTGCCCAATACTGGTCCAGCGTTTTTAGCTCTTCTGCCGGAATGCCACCGAAAATCGTCGCATAGATATCGTAGCTTTCCGCCTCTTTTGAGGAATCGACATAGCGCGGGATATTGAGGTTGTAATCATTTTGGCGTATTTCTTCCCTGCTGACGAGCTTAGCATATTTGGGAATGGATTTTCTATTCTTGACAGCATCGACAATTTTCCTAATATCGCAAGCGCGCAGCTTATTACTCTTATTTTCCTTGATAAAGCCCTTCGAGGCATCGACAATCAAGACATCTGTTGCTTCGCGCTTTTGGCGTAGCACCATAATAATTGTGGGGATACCCGTACCGTAAAAGATATTAGCCGGCAGGCCGATGATGGCCTCGATATTGTTCTGCTCGATAAGGTTTTTGCGGATTTTTCCCTCGTCACCGCCGCGAAACAGCACGCCGTGTGGCAGAACAATCGTCATGAGACCATTGGGCTTTAAGTGATATAAATCGTGCAGCAAAAAGGCATAATCTGCCTTCGTCTTGGGAGCAAGTCCATAGCGGGCATAGCGCTGGTCGCTTTCCTTATTAGCCGGATCCCACCTTTGCGAGTAGGGCGGATTGGAGACCACCGCATCAACATAAAGCGGTTTATACTCCTCTTTTATTTCAAGCGGCCAGTCATCTTCGAGCGTATCGGCATTGCGCGTCACGATGTTGTCGGGCAGGATACCGCGCATGACGAGGTTCATGCGCGTCAGATTGTAGGTATTAACCTTCAGTTCTTGTGCATAGTAGACTATATGGTCGGAAGAATCCATATACTTGCGGATGGCGTTGCCGATATTAATTAAAAGCGAGCCTGAGCCACTCGTCGGGTCATAGATTTTTATCTGGGTTCTGCCTTTGAGGTGATTGGCGATGATTTCGGACATCAATACCGAAACCTCATGTGGCGTATAGAATTCACCGGCCTTTTTTCCAGCATTGGCGGCAAAATTGGCTATCAGATATTCATAGATAAAGCCGAGCACATCATAGTCCTGCTTGCGGTCCATGGGGATTTCGTCAATCAGGTAGATGAGGTCGCGCACGGCCTTGGTCTGCGATTTTGCATCTGTGCCGAGCTTGGAAAGCCCTGTCTCGAGCGTGTTAAAAATACCGGCAAACACATCCTTGTGCGAAGGCGAAATGAGGCGTGAGAAAGAAGATAAGGCAGTGCGCACGTTATCGACGGAAAAATCCGACCCCATCTTTATCCAGGTGGAAAACAAGTCGTCATAGGCGATAAAATAACCGAGGCTCTTTTGTACGAACTTGACCGTTTCTTCGTCAGATTCGTCCGCATATTTTTTTATATCGTCCTCTTGGCAGTCTTGCTCCATAAACCAGTGCTTTTCCTTATCGGAAAGGTATTTATAAAAAATAAAGCCTAGAATATAATCTTTATATTCATTCGCCTCAATCTTACTTCTCATTCTATTAGCGGATTCCCATATTTTTGTTGCTAGTTGTTGCTTATTCATTAAATTCACCCTATGTAATTTTTTGCATAATCCATTTTATTATACCCCTTAATTTACGCTTTTAACAAGCGATAGTGTATTATGCGTAAATTTGGTCTAACCATAAAATAAAAAATGCACCCTATCTGCTATAATTAAACAGAAGGATGTGCATTTTTATTTGCATACATGAAAGACCGCTTCCTTGCATATGGCAATTTCCGACAGAACATAAACATATCAATTATGATTACACCGCTGAAAAAAAGTCTTAAAGCAGCTATCTTCCAATCAGAAGATATGCTCGCCTTTAGAGAATATGACCCGTCATCTCAATATGTAGAGATGATGATTTTTGAAAAAGGAACCTGCCAATAAAGCCATTATCTCCATACTGACCATAACCTCTCTCAAGCAAGTGAAGTGTTTATCTCCTCGGAAAGGATTTTATTTTCTGAGGTTACCGCAAATACTCCCTTACACTCAATTCCAGTTTAAATAAAAGGAGAAAAAGATGAAAAAAGTACGCATCACCGTCATAAGAAAAGCATCATACCCCGACCTGATGGAAAAATACGAAAATCCTATCGAAAATGCCTGTGAGATAGAGGAAGGACAGGTATTTATCGCCAACGGCTGGCAAAAGCCTGAAGGGCTTTGCCAAAGCGCCTGGGAGACCATGTCGCCTTTCGTCATGGCCCTGGCACATGGCGCGCAGGGCTTTTATGACGGCTGGATGAAAAATCCCCGCTCGGCCATGCTCTCTTGCAACGACGGCTTTCGGCCGGTGAGCTTTCTATTGGAAGCTATGGAGGATGAAACGGATTAATAAAAAAGGTTGTCTAGTAGGCAACCTTTTTTACTAGAAGATGCGCTATACTAATTTCATAAAAATAGTGCGGCGGAGACTCGTGACTTTAGTCATGAGAGGAGCAGCACTCCTCCTTTCTACAACATAAATATATATTTTCAGCAAATATTATGATATA
>JAHHSR010000078.1 GCA_020025075.1 Pectinatus sp.
GACTTTCATCCCACGAATAAATTCGTGGGCTTTCAGTCTAATTTTCGCTGTAAAAAATTTATTTTTGCTCTTTTATGCAAAAATATTCATCAAAAATACAGCCTCAAAAATTTTTTCTTGTGACTAATTAAACTTACACAAATCATTTGGCAAAAGCGACGCTGCCGCTTCGTCCAAGATGATATCTACATCGCAATGCAGCTGCAAGATGGAAGCCGGCACTGAAGGACAGACACCACCGCAAACGGTTTCATAAATTGCCTCCGCCTTTGCTTTTCCGTTAGCTAAAAGGAGAATTTTCTTAGCCTGCATAATCGTCTTTATTCCCATGCTGATGGCATAATGCGGCACGGCAGCGGGATTGGCAAAAAATCGCGCATTGGCTTTTATCGTTTCTTCTTTGAGGCACACTTTATGCGTTTTCACTTCAAATTTGTCATCTGGTTCATTAAAGCCAATATGAGCATTGCGACCAATGCCCAAGACCTGCAGGTCAATACCGCCCTTTTGCGCAATCAGCGAGTCATACAGCTGACATTCCCGCTGTATATCAGGCGCATCGCCACGCGGAATATAAATGTTTTCCGGCCTGATATTCACCTTGCTGAATAAATTTTCTTTCATAAAATAATGATAACTTTGCACATCTTCTCTTTTAAGACCGATATACTCGTCGAGATTAAAGCTCACTGCCTCTGAAAAATCAAGCCGAGATGATTGGTATAGCGCAATGAGTTCCTTATATAGTCCCAAGGGGGTGCTGCCCGTAGCCAGCCCTAAAACGCTAGCAGGCTTTACATAAAGCTGGCCAGCAAAAATCCGCGCTGCCATCTTGCTCATTTCTTCATAGGATTTTGTTACGATAATGCGCATATATATCCTCCGTTTATCACTGCTGCTTTTCATGCAGCTCATTAATTGCTTCCATCGTGCGGTGTTTGAAAAATACCGTACGACTAGGCAACTGCTTGACAAGCTGCGTGTAGATTAAATCGATGATGAAAATTTGGCTAAGCTTAGTCGTAATTGAACCTGTCTCCAGCATGGACTCATGCGCGGCATAACATAATGCCATATCGGCTCGCTGGGCAGCCGGTGAGCATCTATCCGATGTAATAACAATGATTTTAATGCCATTTTTCTTGGCAAAATCAATTGCCGTGATGATTTCCGGCGAACGCCCCGAATGGCTTATGGCAAGCATGAGGTCACCCGGTGCCAAAAGGGAAGCGGCAATCATCATCATATGGCTATTTTCCGTACCCTTGGCCGCAATGCCGATACGCATGAATTTATAGGCTGAATCATTAGCAATAAAGCCAGAATTTCCCAAGCCGATAAAAAGCGCACTTTTGCAATCGAGTAAAAGCGTTGTCGCCTTTTCTATTGCCACTTCATCAAGTGCACCTACCGTCTGCTCAAGAGCAGCGATGTTATTGGCAAGCAGCTTTTGCATGGTCGTTTTAACTGATTCATCGCAGCAAATATCACTGCTGATAATTGTATGCTGGCTGCGGCAAGCCGCTAAATCCTGCGCCAAAGCAAGCTTGAAGCTTTGCAAGTTTTCAAAGCCAATTTTGCGCACAAAGCGCGTAATTGTCGCCTCACTCACAGCGCATTTTTGTGCCAATTTAGCAATGGGCAAGTCGCAAAACGAATAGGGCGATTTTTTTATCTGATTGATGAGAATTTGGTCGGAACGTGATAGACGCAGCTGCAAAGTATCTAATTGCTGAAAAATATTCATTTGCTACCACCCAAAAGATTATCTAAAGCACCCAAAAGGCCAGCATCATTTTTGAGTTCGGCAAAAGCCAAGGTCGTATTTTCATAGACAACAGGCACAAGACGCTCTTTCAACGCCGCACTAATCAAAGGCTGCAAATATTCTTTCTGTGCCATGATGCCGCCGCCCAAGATGATTATTTCCGGATTGAGGATGGCACAGATATTGCATATGCCATCACTTAAATGCGCTACCATCTCATCAATAGCTTCTTTTACGAGATAATATCCCTCTTTAGCCAAAGAAAAAACCTTGTGCCCATCCATCGTCTCTTCTGAAACACCTTGAGCTGTAGCAGCTTTTTTGATGAGCCAAACAGCAGAAGCCAGGTCATGCAAACGGCCACCCGGCACGCGCATATAAGCAATTTCGCCTGCACTATTATTGGCACCATGCCATATTTTTCCATTGATAACAGCGCAGCCGCCAATACTCGTCCCTACAGTAAGGCAAAAGGCAGACTTTCTGCCACGTCCTGCCCCCAGCCACATCTCTCCCAAAGCGGCACAATTTACATCATTTTCCACGCTGCACGGCAAGGAAAACTCTTCTTCCATAATTTTTTTAAGCGGCGTGCCCGTATAATCAGGTATTGCTTCGGGCAAAGCGTAAAAAATACTCCCCGTTTGGGGGTCAACCATGCCAGCTGTAGAGATAGCAATACCTGAAATGACTGTCCTTTCAAGACAATGTCGCGCCGTCTTTTTTAGCTTTTCAACGATGCCCGGGCCACCAAACTGTTTAGCCTGCGTTGGCATCTCCGAGCGGGTGATGAGCTTGCCTGATTGCGTCGCCACAGCATATTTAATGCTTGTGCCGCCAATATCAAAACAAAGATACTTTTTCTCCACCCAAAAACCCCCTTTAAGCAGGGCTGCCATTACCAGCCCCTTTTTATTTCAAAAGCCCGATATGAATTTCATTGCTGCGCAAACCAGGTTTTATCTCACCACTAGCACAGACAATATGGCCACGGCTCAAGACGAGTGCCGCGCCGCACGGTGCCGGAAAAGACAAAAGGCCAAAATTATGCCAGCTATTATCTTTTGCATTATAAACCATAATTCGCCTGTTCCATTGAAAAAATTGCGGCGCAGAATTAAAGTAGACGTGCTTAAAATCAGCAAGTGCCTGTCCTTTTAAGCTTGTAAGATGGTAAACGGTCCAATCATAAACAGGTTTGTTGAACCCACCAACGACAAGCATTTCAGAATCGCCAAGCTTAACGCTTGAGGCTCCCAAAAGCGAGATGGGCTCTCCTGCAAAGCGCACAGGCGACAGCTTTTGCCATGTGCCAGCACTCAAATCATAGCCATAGCCATCCGTGTAAGCCTTCTTGTTGCCGCCGCTAAATATGCACAGCTTACCATTTAGAACTTGCGCTACAGCTTGCTCGCGTGCCGGCCCCGGCAAAGAGGCAAGCTCTTTTAGCTCGCCATTTTGTAAATCATAGCGGTAAAGACGCGCACTCAATTTGCCATTTTGTTTTCCTAGGCCAAAGTACAAGGCACCATGATAATAGCAAGCAATACCATTTTGAAAACTAAAAGGAAGCTTGCCAATTTTCCGCACAACAAGCTTGCCCTCATCATTTGCGCTGACGAGGCTTATTCGCCTTGCGCCTTCTTCATTTGGGCTTCCGCCCAAGTAATAGATACCCTGCGGTGCAATAGCACTTGCTCCATAGGCTATCGGATTTGAACCTCCCCCACTTATAGAAGTGGGGGATTCTTGAGAAGTCTGATACACG
>JAHHSR010000008.1 GCA_020025075.1 Pectinatus sp.
GTTGCGCCTTACTCACGACTAAAGTCACGAGTATGCGGCGCAATTTCAATCAATAAAACCGGGCAAAGCATATCTGCCCTCTATATCTATTTCTTCTTCGCCTTCATAGCCATCGCCAATACCTGCTATCAAGTCATCCTCAATGGCAATATCCCCTTCAATGACAGCACAATTATAGACATCTACTATCTTGCAGTGCTTGAGAACTAATTTTGCCTTTTTTTGCCCCCTGGCCACAGCCAAAAGAGCCTCTAATTTGCTATTTTCCATTTTTGTCGCCATGCTCACCTTCTGCCGTGGCAAGATACCTTTCCCCTATTGCCACGGCGGCAAAATCATCAACTGGCTCCGGCGGCACAAGCATGCCGCGCGGCACGAAACGGCGCCAGCCGCGTGGAGGATTAGCTTGCCAATACTTAATGCGAGCCCGCTCCGTCGTCTTATATTCATCAATCTCATGTATTTTTAGAGGAAGTTTGGTCAAAAGTTCTTTTTTCAGCCTTTTTCCATTGGTGCCACTCCCTATGACTAAAAAAGCGGCCCGCCATTTCTGACAAAAAGCGCCTACTTCATCTGCAACGTTCTTTGTCGGACAGACGAGCTGCGCCAAAATGCGTCCTTCTGCCGTCAAGACAGCAACCCCGCATTTATCGCGGCCGGGGTCAATAGATATAAAGACAGCATCACTCTTCATGCAGCTGTTCCACCTTTAAGATAAGATGCAATGGACCTAAGACATCGGTTTCACCACGCGAATAGGCCGTCAAAAGGACATAACCTTTTAAGGGCGACATAGCATCAATGATATTATAAAGCTGATCCATATTGATGACGCCAATTGAACCATGCAGCGGGTCGGGCAAAATTCCCTTTTTCGAAGCATGGTGATTGACACTTTGCAAAAAGGCAAAAATCGCCTCCTGCGCCGATTGCTGTGTGCCGTTGAGGACAAACTCTTCCTGCGTGACAAGCTGATTGGGCATATAAACAATATGATTGGGATATAGCTCGATATTGGTGCGAACAGGCTCACCCTGCACAATATTGGCTGCTGCCACAAACCTTATCACCATATCCTTATGGTCGCTAAAAAGGCGCTTGACGGCATTTTCGTAATCAATCGGATAAATCCAAATTCCCTCACGCCCTGACAAATTATTCGTACCAAGCGTCGCGCGAACTTTTTCATTGGCTATGGCAATTAACTTTGACAATTCATCCTGAGCCATACCACGGTCAGTTGGCGGTGGGGCAGTTGCAGCAAAAATTAATTCGCCTGCCTGATACACGATTCGCTTGCTGCTCAAATCACCATTGCGCTTCAAAAGTTCATCATTTTGCTGTTCTAATTTGCCATTGCTCGTTTTAAGAGCCGCATTACTGCTTAAAAGCCTCTGGTTAGAAGCATCAAGACTGCTATTTAGGCTTTCCAAACGGCTATTTTCGCCACTTAAGCGATTGTTGATATCCTGTAAAAGGGCCTGCCGGCTTTGCAAGCTTTTCGTTTTTTGCTGCGCTAAAAGCAAATCCTCATGACTTTTCAAAAGCTGTTTTTGCGTTTTTTGCTGCTCAGCGTGCGCTGCCTTTATCGCCTGTTCGGCAGCTGCAAGGTCATGCTGCGTTGCTACAACTTTTTCCTGCAGCTTTTCCATGCCAAAAAGTGCCGTGCGAACATTTTTGGAGGTAATGGACAAAATGACAAAAGTAATTGTCGTAATGGCAATACCAGTCAATATCGTCACGATAATCGATGTGTGACGCGGCCGCAAGCCGAAAAGACTCATGCGCTTTTTTCCTACCTTGCTGCCGATGCGGTCGCCGACAAAAGCCGTGACACCACCGATAATAATCAAGACCACAATCAAGATGATGCCGTACACATTTTTTCCTCCTTTTTTCTAAAGGTCAGCGCGCAGCCTTCCTTATGAGATAAAAGCCCGCTATGGTACCTAGAATATTTGGCAGCCAAACAGCATAAGCTGGCGGAACTCCCATGCGGCCAATCATGCCCGCAATGGTCATTAAACTATAATAAATAAAGATGATGATAATGCTAAGACCAAAGCCGATTGATGAGCTGTTTCGATTAGGCTGCAAGCCAAGCGGCGCTCCGATAAGCGTAAAAATTAAGCTGGCTAGAGGAATTGTAATTCTCTGATAAAGCTCAATCTGCAAATCTGTTGTATTCAAATGCTGGCTTTTCATCAGCGATATCTGCTGACGCAATTCGCGCATCGTCATTTCCTCTGGCTTTTTTTGCGTGCGGATAATTTCTCGCGGCCCTTCCGTAATAGGGAGTCGCTGCGTCTTAAAAGTCATGCTCTGCGTCATCTCATCGCCGGAGATGGTGTAAATAATGCCATCATGCAAAATCCACTGCCCGCTTTGCCAATCGGCATATTGCGCATTTTCTACATGCTCAAGATTGCCATCTTCAAATTCCTGCATCGTGAGCCATTCCAAATGATTGGTTTTGGCATCATAGCGGCGCGCATAGATAAGTCTTTGCAGCTTGCCGCCTTTGATGTCCTTGATGATGATATGCTCGCGCGACTGCGGTACGGCATTATGCTTTATCTCATAGTTGATGACGTCTGCATATGCCTGATTAGCCCACGGCACAACGTACTCATTAAAGGCAATGGCAAAAATGCTGACAAAAAGGCCCGTTACAACCACGGGAGCAATAATGCGATAAAAGCTGATGCCGCACGATTTCATCGCCACAATTTCACTTGCCCCCGAAAGGCGCCCAAAAACCAAAAGGGAAGAAAGGAGCATCGACATGGGAAAGGTCCAAAGCATGATTGCCGGCAAGCTATAAATAAATAACCTGAATACAGAAGAAAGAGAGGCACCATATTCCGTTATATACTGGGCAATCCTGAAAAGCGTACCCGAACCGATAAAGACGGCAGAAAAAGCGCATACGCCAAAGATAAAGGTTAAGGCGACTTCTTTTAATATATATCGATCTAAAATCCGCATCAAAGTTGCTCCTATAACGTAAAATTCTGTCCGAGGTAAAATTTCTTTGCCACTTCACTTGTAGCAATGGTTTGGCTATCACCCGAAAGTAAAATTTTTCCCTGGTTCATAATATAAGCACGATGGACGATTTGGAGCGTCTCACGCACATTGTGGTCTGTAATTAAAATTCCCATGCCGCGCTTGCAAAGGTAGCTGATAATCTCTTGTATATCGGCCACCGCCAAAGGGTCTATACCGGCAAAGGGCTCATCGAGCAGTATAAATTGGGGGTCTAGCGCCAAGCAGCGCGCTATTTCAGCCCGACGGCGCTCGCCGCCAGAAAGCTGCATGCCTAAGCGCCTCTTGAGGTCACTGAGGCCAAATTCCTCTAAAAGGTCTGCGCATCTTTTTTTCTGCTCATCCTTTTTCAGATTCGTCATTTCCAAAATCGCCATGATATTTTCTTCTACGCTCAGCTTGCGAAAAATGGACGATTCTTGCGCCAAATAGCTGACACCAAGCTCTGCCCGCTTATTCATGGGCAACTTACTAATATTCGTATCAGAAAGATATATCTCGCCTCTCGTCGGCCGTTCAATGCCGATAATCATATAAAAAGTGGTCGTCTTGCCTGCGCCGTTAGGACCTAGAAGTCCTACTATCTCGCCTTTTTTCACTTCGAGCGAAACCCCGTCGACGACCGTTCTTCCCTTATAGCTTTTGACGAGGTTATCTGCCCTTATTTTTAATGCGTCCTCCAATATTTTCCCCTCAATATTATTTTACTGCTGCCTTGCCATCATTGCCGAGATATAAAGTGAGCTTATTGCCGCGCAATTCATTGTTGTTCTGCATCGCTACGGCATTGCCTGTAAGAATAATTCTCGGGTCATTCTTGCCATAATAATCGGCAACATCGCTATAAGCATCTACATTGCGCGTCTGACTAACGATATGAACATTACCTGCCGCCTGGAATTGCTCATTTTGCAAATTTCCTTCAATCTTGTTTGCTGTAATCGTTCCATCTGCCATGCTTATTGTACCGCCTTGCGGCAAAACGGCATACGAAGTATCAAAATTATAGCGCAAACTAGCACCGCGCAAGACTTTATCAGCCTTTTGCGCATATACATTGCCACTGGCAATTATTTCCGAAGGGCCCTGCGTCGTTACGCTCTGAGCTGAAAATTTCATATCACCCTTGCTGCCATGTACATTGCCCGTAATATGGCCTTGCTTAGTCTTGGCATTATAAGAAGCATTCGCCCCCGTAAGCCTTGCTCCAGCATGCAGCATCGTTACACCGCCACTTGCCGTAATTTGCCCTGTTTGAGCATTGTATTCAATTGTCTGTGCATCAAGCTGCGTCTGACCGCCCTGAGCTGCGGCAAAGCCGCCGCAAAGGAGGCAAGAGGCGGCAAAAAAGGTCACAAGCTCTCTTTTTAGCATTTTTTTCATAATTAATTTCCCTTTACTATATTTGCATTTCCCTGCAGCTTAAAATCAGTAAAGCCATTACCGCTTTCAATGTGCTCTGCGCTGGCATGCATATCGCCACGGGCAATCTGCACCTGTCCATCACCCGTAAACAACCCTTTTTGGCTATCCCAGTGTACCTTCTGCGCCTTAAATTCCATACCATCAGGACCTGTAATCGATACGCCGCCCTGCATTTCAATGTTTTTATTTTTTTGGTTATAAATACCCAAAGGAGCCGTAATCGAAAGAACGCCACCATCAATTTCATAGTACTTGCCATGCATATCCTTTAGCGTCGCCATTTGCGTCTTAGGGTCAATGACGATGCTCTTAGCCTTTAGCTCCCAGAGCTTTTTTCCTGCTTTTTCCTCGACGATGGTATTATCGTCATAAGACATAGTCTTATCAGCCTTTACTTTTGCTGCCGGCTTAATATTAGGACGCGTTGCAAAAGCCCAATAAAAAATGCCCGCAATTAACGCTAAGAGCAAAGTTCCTAGCAGAATGTTTTTGTTCTCCCTTAACTTTTTCATGACTGACGCCTTCCTGATACGTGGTGTTTTATCTTTTGTTCCTCCGGCGAAGTGTTCCAACGCTTTTGAAACCACATCCACTGCGTCGGATTTTCACGGATTATCCGCTCGACGATAGCTGTCATCTGCTTGGTAAATGACAATAAATCATCGTCTGCATTTTCTGTATGAGGACAGTGCATAATTTCGCCAACTTCAAGATGGTGAAGGCCATTAGAGTCGCGCAAAATAAAAGCGGGAACGACAGGCGAAGAAAATTTTCGAGCAAAAACGGCAGGCCCCAAGGGAGTTGATGCCGTACGCCCCAAAAACTTAATAAAAGCACCGCCCGGCCCTGCGTCTTGGTCAGCTAAAAAGCCGAGTATCTTTCCCTTTTTCAGAGCACGCGCAGCGGCTACCAGTTCACTCGTCCCGCGCGCAAATACTTCTACGCCAACCATTTCGCGATATTCATTTAAAATGCGCGTATGCTGAGAATTGGGCTGCGGCTTGACAATTGTGGTCGTCGGAATGTCATTTAAGGCCAAAGAGGCAGCTAGCCATTCCCAGTTTCCAATATGACCTGTTAAAATTACAACGCCCTTTTTTTCTGCCAAAGCCTCTTTTATCCGCTCAATCCCTTCTGGCCTTACATAAAAGTTAATATTTTTTTTGTTCAGGCGCGGCGTATATAAAATCTCAAAAAAAGAACGTCCCATATTGATGAAGGATTCTTTGATAAGCGCTTGTGCTTCTCGCTCACTGTTCCCCAATGAAGCCCGCATCTGCTCAATAGCTCTTTTTCTTTCCTTGGCAACTAAGTGATAATATAAGATGCCAATGCCTTTTCCCAAAAAGAGCAGCATACGATGCGGCAAAAGGCAGATAAGAAAGCTAAATGCCTTTAATAGACGGTATTGCAAAATAACCTGCGCCTAAGATACGAAAAACGCGCACGCTTTTGTATCTGCAAGGTAGGACACAGCTTTGTCACCTCTCTTTTGGCTTAATTCTCCCTGCCCTCAGCAGCCCTGCGCTTACCGACGGACAATATATTTATTGAATAGCGCGTGGCGTTTCGAGATTATTGCCGCTCTTATACGCTTCAACTATCTCTTGCCATTTGCCTTGTGCTTTCAAAATAAATTCAATTATCTGGCGCACTGCGCCGCTGCCGCCTGGAAAATCACTGACGATATCGGCAGCTTCTGCCACTTCAGGGACTGCATCGCCCACAGCTGCGCTAAAGCCTGCACATTTTAAGACTGGCAAATCGATAATATCGTCGCCTATGTAGGCCATCTGTTCATCTAAAAAACCAAAATCAGCTTTTAGCTGCTCGTAGGCTTCCTTTTTTTGCAGCTTTCCCTGATAAATAGCATCAAAGCCTAATTCTTGTGCCCGCGTCATGACAATTTTTGAAGAACGGCCCGTTATTATGGCGAGTTTTATCCCCACTTGGCGCGCCAAGCTGATGCCGAGGCCATCGCGCGTGAAAAAGGCTTTGAAAATCTCTCCTTGCGGTCCATAGTACAGCCGACCATCGCTTAGGACTCCATCCACGTCAAAGACAATCATTTTAACGGCTGCTGCCCGCTTTGTCGCTCCCTCTTTAAGCTTCATCAGACCACTCCTTGCTTTATCAGGTCCGTAATATGCACCATGCCAATTGGTTCACGTTTATCATTGACGACGGGAATTACCGTTATCGGGCGCGGCTTATGCTTTTCCATAATATTTAGCGCTTCGGCGGCTAATTTTTCTTTGCTTATCGTAATGGGATTTTCTGTCATGAGCTCTTTTATAGGCTTATTGAGAAATTCTACACCATTAGCCAAGCCGCGCCTTATATCGCCATCCGTCAAAAGGCCTGCAATCTTGCCGCTTTCATCCGTCACTGAAGTTGCGCCCAATCCCTTAGATGTCATTAAAAATAGTGCTTCTTTGGCCGTCTTGTGCAAATCAATGGTGGGATTATCATCCCCTTTATGCATGACATGGTCAACAGTGAGGAGAAGCTTACGCCCCAAAGAACCGCCGGGATGAAAGACAGCAAAATCCTGCGCCGTAAAATTGCGCACCGACAAAAGAGCCATCGCCAGTGCATCCCCCATGGCAAGCGCGGCCGTAGTGCTTGCCGTCGGTGCCAAGCCCAGAGGGCAAGCTTCTTTATCAACAGCCACATTAATGAAATAATCGCTGTTTTTTACCAAGGTCGATTTGGCATTGCCGCTCATCGCCACCGTCATGGCACCAATGCGCTTGATTATGGGCAATATATTAATCACTTCATTTGTCTCGCCGCTATTGGAAATAGCAATGACGATATCGTCAGTTGTAACCATTCCCAAATCACCATGAAAAGCTTCACCGGGATGCATAAAAAATGCGGGCGTTCCTGTACTGGCAAGCGTTGCTGCTATCTTGCGGCCGATATGGCCGGACTTGCCCATCCCCGTCAAAATGACGCGGCCATGACATTCCAAGATTTCCTTTGCTGCCATGGCAAACTCTTCGTCAATGCGACTTGTCAATGCCTTTACAGCGTCTGCCTCAATTAAAAGTGTTTCTATTGCCTTTTCTTTTATCTTATCAGCCATAATGCCCTTTCGCTACCCAAAACGCACGCTAATCCATGCCGAAATTTTTCTGCATGAGCAGAAAATGTAGCTTTCCCCTTTCGTCTTTTTTATCCTAAATGAGGTCTTACTATTTCATGTATTCTTAAAGCATCAGATAATATGCCTTCCAGCTTATCAAGATAGACCATATTTGCACTATCCGAAAGTCCTTCAGGCGGGTTGTCATGCACTTCCATAAATAAACCATCAACACCTGCCCCCACAGCAGCACGCGTTAAATATTCCACATACTCCCTATTGCCCGACGAGCAAGTGCCGCCGCCACCTGGCAACTGTACGCTATGCGTTGCATCAAAAATTACGGGCTGGCCAAAAGAGCGCATGATAGGAAAAGTGCGCATATCGACGACAAGATTATTGTAACCAAAGCTTGCGCCACGTTCCGTAAGCATGACCTTATCATTGCCAGCACTTTTTACCTTATCAACAACATTTTTCATATCCTTAGGAGCCATGAATTGCCCTTTTTTGACATTTACAACCTTGCCGGTCTTTGCCGCTGCATAAATAAGGTCCGTCTGGCGGCACAAAAAGGCGGGAATTTGAATGATGTCTAGCACTTCAGCAGCCGGCTTTACCTGTTCTTCCGTGTGGACATCACTTAAAATGGGAACATTGAGCTCTTCTTTTATTTTCTTTAATATTTCTAGCCCTTCTTTTAATCCCGGCCCACGGAAGCCTTTATAAGAAGAACGATTAGCTTTATCAAAAGAAGCTTTAAAGACATAGGACATGCCAAGTCGCTGCGCAATTTCTTTGACGCGCTTACCAATCATCAAGCTTCTTTCATATCCTTCCAAAACGCATGGTCCAGCGATTAAGAGCAGCGGATTTCCCGGTCCTACTTCAAAATTTCCGACTTTAACATTATTCATCTTTAAACCCCTTTTTCCCTTGCTTGGCAAAATATTTTCTGACGCGCTCTAAATCTTCAGGCGTATCAACGCCGATGAACTGCTTGTCAGTATCTATCACTTTAATTTTATAACCATTTTCCAAAGCGCGCAATTGTTCCAGCGACTCTGCCTGCTCTAAAGGCGTCGCCGGAAGCTTTGTATAGCTGAGCAAAAAATCGCGCCGATAGGCATAGATACCAATATGCTTGTAGACCTTGGCACAATTTTCATTGCGCGGATAAGGCAAAAGAGAACGCGAAAAATAAAGGGCATAGCCATCTTTATCCGTCACTACCTTGACATTTCCCGGCTCCAACGCCTCTTTTCTTCCCATCGGTGCCTTGACAGTAGCCATTTGCAGATTGGGGTCACTTTCAAACTGACGCGCTAACTCATCAATGAGTGCCGGCTCGATAAGCGGCTCATCGCCTTGTATATTGATAATTACATCTGCATCGGGATAAAGCCCTGCCACCTCAGCAATTCTATCTGAACCTGTATTATGCTCTTTTTTGGTCATGACGGCTCTGCCGCCCGCTTTTTCTACTGCCTCTTTGACGCGCTCGTCATCGACAGCGACAATTACTAAAGCGGGCAATTTAGCCTTTATAGCCCGTTCGTAGACACGCGCTATAAGCGGCTTGCCGCAAATATCAGCCAGCGGCTTGCCAGGTAAGCGCGTCGAAGCAAAGCGAGCTGGTATAATGCATATCGTCTTCATTTATTTAGCCTTCCTTCGCATTTATTTGAATAAGACTTCAGATTCTTTTCCAGGTATTTCTTAAACCCTTCTGCGCCTTCTTGGAATTTTATCTCAATTGTAATGATATAAATTGGCAAGCGACATTTATTTTTGACGATTTGCTGAGGAAATTTCACCGCATCTTTATCCGTAATCACGAGCGCTTCTGCCCCAAGTGATTTTGCCTGCTCCATTACATCTTCTATTTCTTCTGCTGTATAGTCGTGATGGTCCGGGAAGCGGATACTCTTTACTATCTTGGTACCAATGCTCTGCAGCGTCTGCTCCAGCGAAGCAGGATTACCAATAGCCGATACTGCCACGATGCGATAGCCCGCCATCTTCGTAATGTCGAGCATTTCACTGTCCATATTGCGCGACCAGGCGCTAATTTCAACGAAGCCGCGCGGCTTATGAATGCTCTCGACAACGAGGGCATGGTCATTGTTCTTTTTTAGTACCTCACGGATATAAGCGCACGATTGCGGTGCCGCCTGGTCGACTTTCGTCAAAAGGCAAACATCAGCCCTATCTAAATGCCCCAGCGCTTCACGCAGTGTACCGCGCGGCAATACATATCCATTGCCAAAAATATTGATTGAATCGACCAATAAAATATCCATATCGCGATGCAATTGCCAATGCTGATAACCGTCGTCCAAAATAGCTACTTCAATGCCAAAATGCTCGACAGCATATTTACCCGTAAGAGAGCGGTCTGTACCAATTAAAACGGGAACATCAGGTAGACTCTTAGCTAAAAGGTACGCTTCATCGCCCGCATCGGCTGCATTCATCAAAAGCTTTTTCCCATCAGAAACGACACCAACGCTGCCACGCCATTTAGCACGATAACCGCGATTTAAAATGGCGACCTTATAGCCCATTTTTCTTATTTCCCTTGCCAGCTTTTGCGAGGTCGGCGTCTTTCCCGTCCCGCCTACTGTAATATTGCCAATGCTTATCACATAACAAGCAATGCTTTTTTGCTTTAAGAAATGGCATTTATAAAGCCAAAGCTTAAAATTCACCAAACTTTTATAAATAAAGGAAAAAACTTGCAAAGCATTAATTATCAAATGTGCCCAAAAGCCTTTTGACTGATTGCTATGCACAAGCTGAAACAAATATGTCTGAATGTTTTCGACGGCTTCCGACGATGGTACGGACACCATTTTTTTACGTTCATCGAGCTGTGTCAAAAGCTCCTTTAAAATGACGGCAGAACGGCGCGAAGCACCCTGATTTTCACGAATGATAGAAAGGCTTTCCCGTTCCATCATTTCGCGGCGGTTGGGACTTGAAAAAAGCTCGCAAATAGCCTTCCCCAGCTCTTTTTCATTGCCAACGGTAAGGCAAGCCGAACGATTTTTAAAAAGCAGATAAGTATCCTTGAAATTAAACATATGCCTGCCGACAATAATTGCCTTGCCATGTGCAGCAGGCTCTAAAATATTATGCCCGCCATGCGGTATCAAACTGCCGCCAACATAGATGACATCACCAATACCGTATAGCTTGCCAAGTTCGCCAATCGTATCAAGAATGATAATATCCTCTTTGACTTCCTCTTTGCCATCTTTTATATCCGTGCGAAAAATCGTTGTAAAGCCACTTTTTTCACACAGATGGCGCACCTCTTCCTTGCGGATTATCTTGCGCGGCGCCAAAATCATTTTAAGGGATGGAAAAGCCCTTTTCGCCATAGCAAATGCTCTTAGAACAAGCTCCTCTTCACCTTTGTGCGTGCTGCCGACAATGAAAATTTTCTCAGCATGCAAAAGGCCGAGTTGGCTTTTTAAAAGCTCCCTTTCCTCTTGCGATGAATTTGTATAAGTCTGATCAAATTTCGTATTTCCCGTCACGGTAACAAGATTAGGGTCTGCACCGAGCTTTATTATATACGAAGCATCAATAGATGACTGCATGGCAAATTTATTGACCGTGCCAATCATATCGCGCAAAAGGCTGAACATATAATGGTACCGCTTAACACTTTTGTCGCTGATACGGCCATTGACCATCATTACGGCCACATTATAGCGGCGCGCTGCTTTTAAAAGGTTTGGCCAAAGTTCCGTTTCAACCGGCAAAAAAATGCGTGGCCTAATTTTCATCACGGTATGTGCTGCCAAAAAAGGCAAATCCAAAGGAAAATAAATGATGCTATCGGCCTCTTTAACGATGCGATGCGCCATTGTATATCCCGAGCAAGTCACCACAGAGATTAAAATTGGCGTTTGAGGAAATTCCTTTCTAATCTCACGCACCAAAGGGCTTGTCGCCACGATTTCACCGACAGAAGCTGCATGAACCCAAATGCAATCCTTGCCCGCTACCTTGTCAAGGGCATGTTTAGGCAAAAAGCCAAAACTCTGCTTGAGACGTTCGCCAAAGCCATCTTCCTTAATGAGCCTCGCTATGAAATACGGCATCAGAATAATTATCAGCAGTACTACGGCAAAATCGTACAAAATCTGCATAATTACACCTGCCTAATTTTTTTATCGTTGAATTGTATATTATAAAGGCGACTGTAGACACCATTTTGTGCAAGCAATTCTTCATGTGTACCTGTTTCTACCATATGCCCGTGGTCCATGACAATAATCTTATCGGCCTGCAATATTGTCGAGAGGCGATGGGCAATGACAAATGAAGTACGCCCAACCATGAGTTTATCAATGGCATCTTGAACCAACTCTTCACTTTCCGTATCAAGTGCGGAGGTTGCCTCATCCAAGATGAGAATCTGCGGATTTTTTAAAATAGCGCGGGCGATGGCAATTCTTTGACGCTGCCCACCTGATAAAGTCACGCCGCGTTCGCCAATTTTCGTCTCATAGCCATCTTTTAGCTGCACGATGAAATCATGCGCATTGGCTGCATGTGCCGCTTCAAGAATCTCTTCATCAGTGGCATCAAGGCGACCATAGCGAATATTATTTTTTATCGTGTCATGAAAAAGTATGGTCTCTTGTGGCACAATGCCAATCTGTTCACGCAAAGAATTCATGGTCACCTTGCGGACATCAATGCCATCAACCAATATCTCGCCTTTTGTCACTTCATAAAAGCGCGGAATCAAATTGATAATAGTTGTCTTGCCCGCACCGCTTGGCCCGACAATGGCCACTACTTGGCCAGGCTTGGCTTTTAAGGAGAGATTTTCAAGAACATTTCTTCCCTTTTCATACGCAAAAGAGACATTTTTAAATTCGACGGCACCTTTTACCGCTGGGAGCTCTATTGCATCGGGCGCATTTTTTATCGTCTCATCCATATCGATAATGGAAAAGACGCGGTCTGCCGCAGCCATAGCGCGCTGCACGGTACCAAAAACGCGGCTGATGCGCTTTACTGGATTAGAAAGGTTGACTGCATATGTCAAAAACGCCACTAAAGCACCAGCGGTGAGATTATTATGAATAACCTGATAGCCGCCGAACCACAAAATCAAAGTGACGATAATTGCTGACAAAAATTCCACCGTCGGCGTGAGCATCGACATGAGCTGAACATTTTTCATATTAGCACGGAAATTTAAATAATTTTGTTTTCTAAAGCGCTCTATTTCATAATCCTCACGCACAAATGACTTGATGACGCGCGCAGCAGAGATGGTCTCTTGCAAAAGAGAGGTAATGTCTGCCGTGCGTTCTTGAATAACTGAACCATTGGCCTTGAGCTTTGCCCCAAAAACCTTCATTGCCTTGCCTATAAGCGGTACAACGACAATTGTCAAAATAGTCAGCTTCCAGTCAAGATAAAGCATCATGCCAATAGAGCCCAAGAAAATCGATGCCTCGGTTACCATGTCGATGAGACTATCGACTAAGGCCACCTGCAAAGCAGCGACATCATTTGTGATGTAGCTCATAATCGTTCCCGTCTGCTGCCGTTCATAATAAGAAAGCTGAAACTGCTGAAACTTTCGGTACAAAACTTCCCTAATGTCGATAATGACGTGCTGCGCCACATACGACACGAGATACGTTTGACCATAGTAAAATATTCCCCTAAAGAAAAAGACGACAATGATGCCGGCACTAAGCCAGTTTAGCGTCACCATATCCTTGCTGGCAAGAACATCATCAATTAAATCCTTGATAATCCACGGTACATAAAGATTTGCTGCCGCCGCAAACAAAATGCAGACCACTGCAAAGCCAAGGCGCGGGATATATGGTTTTATGAACAATAAAAGTCTTTTATAATTTTCCATTACTTTCCTTTCTACCGCCGCAAAGCATTGCTAGCAGCAAATCTGCCGTACGGTCAGCAACGCCAGGCCTGCCTAGCTGTTGCCGTATTTCCTGTAAGTCTTTGGGGAGGCTTTTTTGATATTCCCTGCTAAAGAGCATCTCAAGCTTGTCCTTTATCAAAGCAGGCCTTACCTCGCCTTGCAAAAGTTCCGGCAAAACCCTGCGCCCTGCTAAGATATTAGGTAAGCTAAAATTATCAATATGCACGAATAAACGCGCTAAAAAATAAGTAAATGCAGACATCCTGTATAAAACAACGCTCGGCAAGCCAAGAAGGGCCGCCTCTAAAACGACGGTGCCTGATGTAGCAATAGAAGCATCACAAGCTTGCATGAGTGCATAGGAGTCTTCTTCATACAATTTGACCATGACTTTTTGTTCGTCAATCTTTGCCTTTATTGCTTTTTTATCAGCTCCTGGCGCGAGGAGAAGATGAAAAGCATAATTAGAAGAAGGTAAAGTTTTTACTGTCTCGAGCATTGCCGGCAAAAGAAAGCTTATTTCCTGCTTGCGGCTGCCAGGCAAAAGCAATATATTTCTCTTATTATCTTCCATGCTGAACATATTCCTTGCCGCTTTTTTAGAAAGCGTAGGACGGGCCACATCAACAAGCGGATTACCGACAAAATGAATATTAGCACCTGCTGCCTCATAAACCGGCAGCTCAAAAGGAAAAATAGAAGCAATACAGTCAGCCATTTGAGCGACGTTTTTTGCCCTTCCTTTGCGCCATGCCCATGCCGAAGGCGGAATATACGAAAAGACTTTGATGCCAAGCGCTTTTGCCGCAGGAGCCAAGCGCCAATTAAAATCAGGATAATCTATAAGGACAAGCGCATCGGGAAGCTCTTTTTTCATTAAGTCTATAAGGCTTTTTTTTAAAGAAATCATTTTCTTGAGGTTCACTAAAACCTCGTAAAAGCCCATTACGCTATAATCAGACATATCAGCGTCAAGGCGCATGCCTGCTTTTGCCATCTTGCTGCCTCCAAAGCCAAAGCATAAAGCATCTGGCCTGCGGCGCAAAACGGCCTTTACGAGTTCAGCACCGTGCATATCCCCTGACGCTTCTCCCGCCGAAAACATTATTTTATATGACATATTCTCAACCAATCATTAACTATTAGCAGAAAAAGACGCGAGGATAAAAAATCCGCCGCGCCTCATGCTCTATACTGCAACTATTGCTATGCCCTTTTCATCTGCCTTTGCCAATACTTTTTCCCTATCGGCAATAAAGGTCTTACCCGCTTCAATCGCCAAGACCTTCGCATTTACTTCTTCCATCGCTTCTAAGGTATCCATACCAACAGTAGGCAAATCAAAGCGGTTATCCTGCTTCGGCTTAGCCGTTTTGACAACTACTGCACCGCCACAGGCAAGCTTGCCGCCACGCTTAATGCAAGCATCTGTACCTTCAATCGCCTCTAAGGCCATAACAGCCTTTTGCTTTACTACTACGGTTTGCCCAACATCAATGCCGCCTAGTGCCTTAGCCACGGTAAAGCCAAATTCAATATCGGCAAAATCCTGCTTTGTCGGCGTTGCTTTCGTCAAGGTGCCCTGCTTTGGCAAAAGTGACTCCAGCAATTTTCTTTGGTCTAATGTAGTAATCTTTTCCTTCGCCAGTTCTGCGACAAAGCCCAGCATTATCGTGTCATCTTTTTGGTTGGGAAGAGAAGATAAAAACTGCATCATGCGCATATCCGGTGCCTCATGCTTGCCGCTGAACAAAAGCTCTTTTGTCACCTTGCCCAGCATCGTCACCTGCGTCACCTGTTCTTCATGCAGATAAGCGATAATTTCTCCCAAGCGGGCTATATTTATTGCCTTAAAGGATGTGCAAACATCTTTTAAGCGCGCATCTGCCTCATCGAGCAAGGCCACGCAGCAGATTTCTTTGCCGGCCGCGCGAGCAGCGCTAGCAAATTCAACGGGCAGGCTGCCTACGCCAGCTAAAAGCCCTATTTTTTCCATAAAATCACCTTTTATTCGTTATCCTTGCGCCCGCGGCAAATACCGCGCTCTGCATTGCGCAAAAAGCGCAAAAAGTGCTCTATTTCATCACAGGAATCAACTTCCTGTTCAATCACAACTATTGCCTGAGAAAGGCTAAGCCCCGAGCGATAGAGAATCTTATAAGCTTGTTTAATATTGCGGCGCGCCTCAATCGAGATGCCTGCGCGCGCGATACCGACATTATTAAGGCCACTGACCTTGGCAGGATGGCCATCGACAATTGTATAGGGAACTACGTCCTGTACCAGCTTAGAGGCCCCGCCAATCATCGCATTGCGCCCTATTCTGACAAACTGGTGGACGCCCGTTATGCCACCTATTACCACACGGTCTTCCACGACGACATGGCCGGCAATCATCGCCGAATTGGCCATAATGACATTATTGCCGACAAGGCAGTTATGCGCCACGTGAGTGTAAGCCATGAGCAAGCAATCATTGCCGACGCGTGTCTCACTTTCCGGGCCACAGCCGCGATGTATTGTCGCACATTCGCGAATTGTCGTCCTATCGCCAATGAATACATATGACTTTTCCCCTTTAAACTTGAGATCCTGCGGTTCTGAACCGATGACGGCACCCGGATAAATAATGCAGTCCTTGCCTATTCCTGTCCAACCAGTAAGAACAGCATGTGCCATTACCTGCGTACCATCGCCAATTGTCACATGCTCACCGACTACTGCATAGGGACCTATCTTGACGTCTTTGCCAAGTTTTGCACCGGGACTTATGACGGCTGTCGGATGTATGTATGCGATTACTTTATTTTCTACCTTCATAATTTATTCCTCACCGCCATCGCTTCACAATTTGACGGTGGAAAACTACTCCACCCTTCATATAGCTTAAAGTTATCATCATGTGCCCTTTATTTTTCCGCACGACGCAAAGCAAATGTAAAATCACCTTGCGCAACAAGTTTTTCATCGACAAAGGCTTCTGCATGCAGCTTGCCAAAATCGCCACGCACTCGCATGAGCTCAGCCTTCATAATAAGTTGGTCACCCGGCACGACAGGAACCTTAAATTTTACATTTTCCATTCCACCAAAGAACGCCAATTTGCCACGATTTTCTTCTGGATAAAGCATGGCAAAGCCACCTACTTGCGCCATTGCTTCTAAAATTAAAACACCGGGCATAATCGGATGGCCAGGAAAATGCCCCCGAAAATGCGCTTCGCCCATCGTCACGTTTTTTACGCCTACAGCACTTTTAAAAGGGTCTACTTCTAAAATTCTATCAATGAGTAAAAAAGGGGGACGATGTGGCAATACTTTCTGAATTTCATTTATATCAATCATCTTACAACCTCCGCCTCTTCGGCTATTTAGCAATTTTTTCCAGCTCTCGTTGCCTAATAAGACGCGTGAGCTTCGCATTGAGCTTGTGTCCTGACTTAACAGCAATAAAATGACCTCTCACCAGGCCACCAGCCAAGCGTAAATCACCGATGATGTCTAAAATCTTATGCCTGACGAGCTCGTCTTCATAGCGAAGCTCATTTATCCAGCCATTATCATTGTAGATAATTACATCTTCTAAACTGCCGCCAAGTCCTAGGCCCATCTTGTGAAGCTGCTCTATCTCATTTTCATAGGCAATCGTCCGTGCCGGCGCAATCTGCGCTTCATAAGCCTTTTCATCTGCCACGAAATCAAAATACTGCGTACCGATAAAAGGATGCTCATTCAAAGAAGTAAAGCTTATGCGCAAGCCATCATAAGGAAGAGCAATGACGAATTTATCTTCTTCCTCGACACGATATATGCGATCAATTTTAATTACCTTGCGAACAGATTGCTGCTCCTTGCGCCCTGCACTTTGCAGGATATGTAAAAATCCTTCTGCCGAGCCGCCAAAAACCGGCGGTTCCTCAGCATCGAGTTCAATATAGCAATTATCTATCTGCATTATATGCAGCGCCGACATGAGATGCTCTATCGTAAAAATTTGTTCCTTGCCCATGCCAATTGTCGTCGCGCGCAATGTAGTCGTAACATTTTCCGAAACGGCTGCAATCTTCATATTGCCTAAGTCCGTGCGAACAAAAACAATACCCGTGTCTTCAGGAGCAGGCAAAAAGCGCATGTGAACAGGCTTGCCGGTGTGAAGCCCTATTCCTTCACAAGTTGTAATGCCAGCAATAGTCATTTGATGTTCCATAAAAACCCTCCTGCCATATCTATTATATTTTACAGGACATTGCTATTTACTGCAAGTTTTTTAAAAAAGGTCTTACGGCACGGTATATGTTATTCCCAAAAATGGCTCATGATTACGCCATCCTGCGCTAACCTGCAACCCTTTCGCTGTTGCCATTCTGATGCCATAAGAGGTCTTCTTATCGATATGCTCAATCATAAGCTTGGTATCGGGAAATACACCACCTTTATAACCACGCGCCAATTCAATTGATGCACCGATAAAGCCATGCCTGTATTTATGTTCTCCTGTTCCCGCATGGAGCCTAATCCCAAAAGGCAACGTCTTGCTGGCCACCACATAGGCATCGCGGCTTTTGCTATGGCCAAGATTATCAACGCCAATGGCAAGGCCAGGCTTAATTATACCCTCTTGCTGAAAATTATATTTTATATTTACAGCTTTTAATGTGCGCTGATTTTTTTCATCGCGTATAGCACCGCTAAATTCGACGTTTTTTATGAGCGGCACGGCAAATACCTCGTAGCGTTTCTTGTTAAGATAATAATAGCCCAATTCTAGCTGATCCGTGCGCATGACATCAGCCGTCGGCATATCAATGAGGCCCGTTGGTCCATATGTAGTCGGCGCAGCCAAGGCACGCGGCAAAGCTAGGACAAAAAGCAAAAAAAATAAAAAACTTATCTTTCGCATTTTCCCTCTCACAAAAAAAGGCGGCAAGCCGCCCTTTATCACTTATCAGTATCCTTTGTCAAATTTGCTATGCGCTTTTCAAGCTCATGTACTTTTTTGTTGAGTTTAGAAAGACGCGCCAAAGAAGCTGTATTTTTTAGCCATTCACCATGCGGCCGGGCCGGGAACCCGGCAAAAAAGACATTATCCGCCGTATTATTAATAATGCCCGAGCGCGCCGCAAAAAGAGAATTTGAACCAATATTGATATGTCCGACAACGCCACACTGGCCACCGAAAGTGACATTATTACCTACTTTAGTGGAACCAGAAATTCCCGTCTGTGCAACAATGAGATTATTTTCGCCAATTACACAGCCGTGACCGATATGGACAAGATTATCTATTTTCGTACCTTTTTTGATGCGTGTCGTCCCCATAGCTGCACGGTCTATCGCCGTTTGAGCACCTATCTCGACATCATCTTCCACCACCACGTTGCCGACCTGCGGTACTTTTAAATGCCTCTTTTCTTTCGTGACAAAGCCAAAGCCATCGGAACCTATTACAGCAGAGCTATGAATAATGGCATTTTTTCCCACTTCGCAAAACTCACGAATTGTCACATTAGAGTAAATAAGGCTATTTTCTCCCACCTTGGCATACTGGCCAATATAGCAGTGCGGATAAATAACTGTGCCATCGCCAATTTCAGCATTATCGTCAACAACGGCAAAAGGCATAATCGTAACATCGCTCCCTAACTTGACATCTTCACCAACATACGCCTTATCGCTGATGCCTTTTTTGCGTTTCAAGGCTGGCGTAAAAAGCCTTGTCAAAGTGATAAATGCCTCACGCGGATTAGCGACCCTGATAAAGGGAAGCGGAAATTCCTCTATGGAAGCAGGAAGCACTATCGCTTCTGCTTGGCAAGAGCGAGCTTCTTCCAAATGGGGCTCTACGGCGAAAGTAATTTGCCCGCGGCCGGCTTCCTCCAAATTAGCCACATTTTTTATTTTTATCTCAGCTGAACCGCACAAAGTGCCGCCAACCAGTTCAGCCAGCTCTGCCAAAGTCTTTTCCATCTATCGTCACCCTTTATTGCAATTTCTTCACTACATCCTGCGTTATATCTATGCCGCCTTCAGCTACCGTTCCCTCAACGATGAGAGATTGCGCTGCCGGAGCCTGCAAATTAATTGCCGTCGCTGCTTTTGTCGTAACGACGGATAATTTCTTTTCTTTAGCGATTTCCGATACAGCCCCCATAATTAAGGACTGATTTTTAGCCATATATTTTTCCCGTATGCCCATTGCCTTGCGCTGCAAAGCCTGCACATCTTTTTCATATTCTTGCGGCGACATGCTCTTTTGCTTTTGCGCCAGCTCATTCATCTGTGCCACAAGCGGCTCATATTCCTTTTGATACTCTGCGTTAATTGCCTTTACCTGCGGGCATTGCGCTACCTTCTCAAAGTCGACATAGCCTATATTAGCCTTGCTTGCACAGCCTGTAAAAAGAATGCAGACCGTTAGCATCAGCAAGGAGGCCATCAATATGCGTCTTATTTTTTGCACTATCGTCAAACTCCTTATGCTACTTCATCAATTTACTTTTATTGCCTTTATTTAGAGATAATTTTTAGCTATTTGGGGTCGCTTGCTGCTCATAATAGCTGATTAGCTGCGGTGTAATATCCTTAACCTTATCAGTCAAGGCAACCTGATTTTGTAAAGAATGCTCAAAAAGCACTTCAAAAGGAAGCGTTATATTCACCGGTGCGCTATCAGCTGCAATTACTAAGGACAAGTGCTCTTTTATCGCCAGGCGCATAGCCTGGCTTTTTATATCCTGCACCATCGCCTGCCGCAAAGCCTTTATCTCCTCATTTTTATTAGAAATTTCAAGATACAGTTTTTGCAAGGAGGCCTTTTTTTCTGCTGCCGCAGTGAGTTTATCTTTCAAAATAGCTGCGCTTTGATTTTGAAAATCCTGCGCCTTGCTATTAGCCTCCATGAGCTGCTGCGCCCTTTGCGCCTCAGCTTGCTCAGAAATCTCACCCAGTCTTTTATCACGATAAGCGCCAAGCTCTTTTTCGATTAAAGAAAGATATGATTTTTTTACTGCAGCAATTTTGCCATCGCGCTCTTTTTTCAGCTGTAACAGCCTTTCCTGCAAAGCTGCAATTTGTTCATCGTCAAGGCGAAGATTGTCAGCATTGTCAAGTTGCAACGTACAGTTAAAAATTCTGTTCTCATAAGCAGCATTAATCTGCTTAATAGCCTCTTTTTCTGGTACAGCCATATTTTCCTGTAGCTTTTTACGCTTCAAAACAAGCTCATTTTGCAAAAGGTGATACGAATTATATGCTTCCATCTGCACTTTTTGCTCTGCTACACCAAAAAAAGCCTGCGGCTTTAAAGGCTGCATTAAAGCTGGCGATAGGCCAGAAGATTCCTGCTGGCTAATTTTTTGCTCCAAAAGCAGTTTTTCTCCTAAAAGCTGCATAAGCTTTTGATACTGAGGATGATGCCTCATCACTTGCTGCATATCGACTACTCCCATATCCGCTGGAACAAAAGGTTCCCTTTTAACTGCAGTCTTTTGCCAAAGCCAAAAGGCAAAGCAAGCGATAATCAAAACAGCCAAGCCTGCTGCTATATTCTTTTTCGAAAATTGCCGCTGCGGCTGCTTTTCCTTTTCACTCACTTTGCCTCATCCCCACTATTATTTTGCCTGTTTTCTCATGCGCGCCATTACATCTTGTGTGATGTCCTGGCCACCATAAACAACGTTTGATTTATCAAGCACTACCGTAAGACCTTTAGCATCGGCCACTGTCTTGATGTCCTTTTTGATATTCTCCATGACGGGATTTAATAATTCCCTTTGCTTTTTCATGAGATTTTCCTGCAACTGCGCCATAAGAGCTGCCTTTTGCTGGTCATTCATGCTAGCAGCTTTTTCTTTAAACTCCTGAGCTTCCTTTTGCTGTTCCTGCTGCAATTCCTGCTGAATCTTAGCAAGCTGTGGCGAGCTTGAAACGAGCGTACGGTAATCAACAACACCCACATTTGACGATGAAGTCGCCGAAGCAATAGCGCTATCGTACTGCGCCACACCAATAGCCACAATACTCAAAATAAACACTGCCGCTATTACAAGGCTAATTATTTTTACTTGTTTTTTCTCAAAATTAATCATTTTTTCTCCTCTATATTTCGTGCCCAAGGCACTTTTATGCCACTAACTGAGCTGCCCTGCGGCAGTATTTAAAAGGTACCGCCAATTGAGAAATTCGTGCGACCGCCGTCAGAACCAATGCCATAGTCAAGGCGCAAAGGTCCAACTGGCGTCTGAATCTGCACGCCAACCCCATAGCTATGATGAAGTGTAAAGCCATCTTCAAGTTTTTGCCACGGCCAATTTTGACCTTTCCAAGCATCCCCATAGTCAAAAAATAGCGCGCCACGCACCTTGCTCACTACCGGGAATTGGTATTCTATACTGCCATCGACCATGCGGCTTCCCTTAAACTGATTATCCTTATAGCCGCGCAACGTACTCTGGCCGCCAATCTGAAACTGGCTAAAGCTTGGCAAAAGCTTATTGGAATAGCCAAGATTAAGGCGCAAAGCCAAAACATGAGCATGCCCAAGCGGATAATACTGCTGGCCATTAGCCATATATTTGTTATAAGTAAAATCGCCGCCAAATCCGGCATGCTCGGCTGTAAACGAATAGCGGTGTCCTTGTGTCGGATTATAAATATTATCGCGCGTATCGACAACATGCGAAAATGACAAGCTGCGCGTCGTGCCGAAATTTTTCTTGCGCCAAGCCATATCTCTGCTGCGATTAAGACCACTTACATATTTTTTATACTGATTATCCTGGTTTTTAAGCGAAATGTAATTGGTCGTATACTCATTGGAAGGACGGCCGAAAGTGATTTCTTCACCGCGCGTATGACGGTCATATTCTTCAATTTCATGGCCATTCGTATCATAATCATCATATTCATACGTTCTATTGTAGAAACGGAAAGATGCTGATGTCTGCTTAGAATCAAGCCAAGGATGATAATAATTGACGCTAAAGCCGCGGTCATCGTCGTCATTGCCGCCGAATTCATACATGAGGCCAACAGAATCGCCTGTACCGCGGAAGTTGGAATCGCTTAAATTAATAGAGCCTAAAAAGCCTCCATTATTACTATATCCAGCCCCAATGCCAAATGCCCCCGTGCGCTTTTCAACCACAATTACTTCCAAAATGACGCTATTAGGCTCTTTGCCCGGCAAAAGCTTCATGTTTACATCTTGGAAAAAGCCCAAATTATAAATGCGCTGCATGCTGCGGCGAGCCAAATTAGCATTAAAAGGCTGTCCCGGCTTCATGCGCATTTCGCGCAAAATAACCTTATTTTTGGTCTTAATGTTGCCTTCTACCTTATAACCTTCTAAAATGCCTTCATTAAAGTTAAGTTTTAAGACGCCATCAGGGTCTATCGACATGCTCTGAAGCTTTGCAAGAATATAGCCCTTTTTCATATAGGCCATTTCGATATTTGAAATGTCTTGACGCAATATTTTCGTATTCAATATCTCACCTTTCTTTACGGTGAGCATTGAATCTATCTGCTTAGTCGAAAAAATTGTATTACCGCTAACATCTATTTTTTCCAAGACAGGATTTTCCATGACATGATAGGTAATTTTCACGCCTTCCGGCACCAATTCAAAGGTCGGATAATTATCATAAAAAAGTCCCGTATCGTAAATTGCCGTACGGTCCTTCTCCATCTGCGCCGCAGTAAATTTACTGCCAGGCTGCTCTTTAAGAACATCCATAACTGTGCTCTTAGGTAATTTTTCCAGCCCCGTTACATCTATGCTGACAATTGTCTTGCCATCATATTGAGCAAGAGAGCTTTCGAGCTTCTTTTCATCTGGGCGCTCCTTATTCCAAAGTTCTGCTCTTTGCTTAGCTGCCGAAAGAGCTGTCGCATCCTTAACAGAATCTTTCTTATCTACTATATTTTTCTTATTGCCAGCATCTTTTTCTTGCGATGCAGAATCAACGGCTTTATCAGTGGCAGCAAGACCTGCTGTCTGTGCTTGCGGTGCTGCAGCGACAAACGGGCTGCAAGCAGCAAAGCTCAGACCGGCTAAAGCGCAAATGAATAAATTCTTCTTTCTTCGGTTCAAAATCGTACCCCATTTCTTTTGTAGCTTTTGTAGGAAAGTGCCAATTATACGGCAATCTCTCTATGCAATAAAACTAAAATGCGTATCTTGCAAAATCTCTCCCATAGCTCCGATAAGAGCCTGCAATACGGGAAAGCCTCCTCAAAGAGGAGCCTTTCCTTTACTATTATAATATATTGTTCATTCCATAACAATATCACAATACCTTCTCAGAGACAATGAACTTTATTTTTCAGACATTTATGCTGCATTTTCTCTCCAAAAGCAATTTTTTAGCAAGAGTTAAAACTTTATATTAGCTTCCAAAAATACGCTGTAACCATTTTGGTTATTCCACTGATTTAAAATACTGACGTTGTTATTAAAATAATACTGCAGACCATAGCCTATCTTATCGCCATTGATGCTTTGCCTATAGCGAAGCAACACTTTATCAGAAACATATTTCCCCACTTCGACCGTATAAAAACTATTATTGGCAGGATTTTCCTTTTGAGTAGCCAAATTGTTGCCAAGCCCCATATTGCCGAAAGTTCCATCATCACGCACAATGCGAAACTCATCTAATTTAAGCGTATTGCGCACCGTGCTTTCAAGCTCATTTAAAATTCCTAGCTGTAAGCCTAAAGCTGCCAGGCGGACCATATCATCACTCATTACATTACCGCCTTGACCCGCCTCACCCTGGAAAGTCAAAAGGCGGACAATTTCTTCTTGGCTAAGCGGCGGATTAGAGGTGAGCGAAAGATGAAGGTTCTCTGCCGGCCCTGAAAGCGCAAGGTTAATTCTCTGCTGCCCGACACGGGCCATGGCTTTTAAATTAAGCGTCGGCAAAAAAGAGCCAATCTGATTAAAAACTGCGCTTGCTTCTTGCAGCCTAAAATTCGTCTGCAAATAACTTACAGTACCTCGCTGGGCACTTATTTCGCCCGATGGCTGTGGATAATAGGTTGTGCCGCCAAAGTGAACATTGCCTCCTACTTCCATGTTGAAAAGAAGGGGATTGTAGAAAGTGACATTTTTCCCCAAATTAAGAGAAACATCAAGCGCCAAAGGCGGCAGCGCGGTGCCACTTGAATTTAAATCCGGCAAGCCAAGCGTGGTATTTTGAATATCGATATTGCCCGCTAAAAGCGGCATTTTCATGCCATACATACTGCCAGGAGATAAAGTCATCTGAAATGATAGCGGCCCCTTATAAAATTTACTTTCCACATCAAGCTCTTTTGCCAAAAAGCGAAAATCATAATCTTCCAGGTGGCCATTTCGGACAAAGGTCGAGCCGCTAAAACTGTATATCCCCTTGCCCATCTTACCACTGCACTGATTGAGCATCATCTTATCGCGCTTAAAGAGAAGGTCTAGTTTCATATCCTGAAGAGGTAGGCCTAGCTGCTTTATCTTGATGGCACCATTTTCCATTTTCAGATACCCATAAAAATATGGGTGCATCAAAGTGCCTTCTACCTTTAAATTGCCCTGCAAAGGTCCCATGGCCCATTCTATGGACGGCGACAAGAAAGGCAATATGCTCAAATCAGCATTTTCTAAGGACAAATTCAAATCTAGCTGCTGATAAGCCAGCGGCATCTGTCCGTCAGTATCATAAATAGCCGTCAAAGGCACCTTCCCTGTGAGGCTGGCTTTATAAATTCCCTTGTTGACGAGAATCTGATTTACCGTTAAGACCTGGTCAGCATAATTTAAAAGGCCGGTCATCTTATCAAAAGTAGCCGTGCCAACACCGCCGTTATCTATTTCAAAAGAAATATTTGCTTTAGGACTTTGAGCTGTGCCACCTATCTGAGCATAGGCATTCAAAAGCCCCTTGGCATTTATCTTATCATTAAAAATATTCATGAGGAAATTAGCCGTCAATCCCTGTGTCGAAAAGACCATATTTAAAGGCCCATTTAAATCCCAAGTCCCCGCCAAGGCCACCTTGCCTTGGCCTTGCTGCCCAAAGAACTTATTCACTGCAATAGTGTGGTTTTTATATGAAACATCGAGCTCAATATGCTCCAAGGGATATTTTTTTATATAGCCATTGACTATTGCTCCATGGAAATGAATCTGGGGCGAATCTATCGCTCCTTTAAGCTCGGCTGAACCATAAAAGCGACCTTTAAGATAGCTATTTTTATAGCCAGCCATCGCCGAAAGCGACTGCACATCGACATTTTGTGCTTCCATACGCCCTTGAATGAGCCTCGTTTTTAAATCATAGTTTCCTGTCACGAGAGCACTAGATTCCTTCTCCCATAAGCGAAAATGATTCAATGTCAAAACATCGTTGTGATAACTGCACTGCCCACTGGCACCACTCAGTGAAACGCCATTTACAGCAAGATTTTTTGCCGTCATCTCACTTTGGAAAATCGGCTTATCCAAACTGCCCGTAACAGTACCGACAAAATCAGCCTTGCCCGATAAAGTACAAGGCATTTCACCAAAAAACTTATTAAGATTGATGTCATGAGCTTCTATCTTCAGATTTAAGGTACCGTCTTTTTTAATCGTGCCGCCCGCCTGCACATCGGCAAAGGGAGAGTGGACAACAATATTTTTTAAATCTAAACTGCCGTTTCGATAACTATATGCTCCAGAAGCTTTCGTGATGAGCCAGCCATGGTAACTGCCCTCGTTAAGGGAAATCATGCCATTTGCCGAAAAATCAGAAAGTGTCCCCTTAATGTAAAGGTCATTATCAACCTTTCCTAAAAGCGGCAATTTTATCTGCGCTGCTGCCAGCAAATCCTGGACGTCAGCGTTTTTGGTCACGACATGCAAAGCAAGCGGGTATCCATCCTTAAACCCTATAAAACCCGTCACTTCATTGACGATTTCATTTTGCTCATTTTTTAAATTGAGCTTTTTAATTTCTATCCTATCTAAGTTCCCCTCGGCATCCAGATAGAGTCTATGATAAGGCTGGCTGGCCAGCTTGCCATCGCTAGCCCCTAACTCGATACTAACCTGCGGGTTAGATGTGCTTCCTCCAAGGTGAGCAAAAAATGTCGCCTGCCCGCTTAAAGGCACTTTATACATTTTCTGCAAAAAGCCCAAGTCCATGCTGCTGCCATAGACATCTAAGGAAAGCGCTGCCGGGGTGACATTGCCCTGCACGGCTACCTTACCGCCAACACAATCTGCTTTTAAGGCATAGATAGCTAGATTTTTTTCTGCATATCCAAGGGAAAAATCTGCCTTTGGCACGGCAATCCCTTGCAGGTGTAGATTTTCCATTTTCCCAGAAACATAAAATTTAACCTTCTGCCAATCGTCTATCTGGCCCGAAAAATTAGCACTAAAAGAGGCTTTTCCTCCCTGAAAAGCTATTTTAGGCGGCAAAAGCGACGAAAATTCCCCTAAGGATATATGCTCGGCTTTTAATTGCCCATCGTAGGTTTTTTCTTTTAAAGAAACAATGCCTTGCCCAGTTAAGGTTCCTCTAGCTACTTTCACCTGCAAGGTATCTAAATATAATTTTTGTAAATTGCCATGCCCTTGCAAAAAGAAAGATTGATAGCTGATTTTTCCCAGCTGCCCTGCTGCGGATTGAAGCGTCAAAAATAAATTGGGATTATCAGTATACCCCGAGGCGACAAGAGAAAAGGCAACCTTTCCCCCAAGCGGCAACGATGGCAAAATTTTTTGCAGCACGAAATCATCTGACCTAGCTACCAAAGAAAAATACGGCTTACCTGAAAAATTGACGGCACCATCCGTTTTTAGCTTTTGCCCATTAATAAATGCTTGCGCTGAAAATGTAGCTATCTTGCCATTTATAATAAAAAAGCCTTGCAATTTATCCACGGCATAAGCATCGTATGCGAATGCGCCTTGCGAAATTTCGGCCTTGCCAAAAACTTGCGGAGTCCCTTTGCCAAGACGCACGGTCAAATTAACATCATCTAATTTTCCGGATTTTATCTTGAAATTTGCCGGCAAAATATCTCGCGGCAAAAACTTCAGGTAGGGCATAATATTCAAGTGCGCCGCCAAAATATTGACATCAGTCTGCCCGCCTGCATGCGTAACAAGAAGCTGTGCCTTTTGTCCTCCTTGAACAAAGGCTATATCGGACGAAAAGCTGCCGCTTGCATCTAATTTGCCTATACCGCTAATCTTCTCAATGGTAATTTTAGGCTTTTGCCAAAGCTGCAGATTAATGTATCCATCTTTTACGAGAAAATGCGAAGAAAATTGTTTAGAAGAAGTCTTCTTTTCTAGCAAAAAGGAAAAATTCCAATTTTTATCCGCCTGCTGCACCAAATTAAGCTGCGGCGTATCGAGCGTCACCTTTTCTATGCAGTTTCCAACATCGCCTCTTAATGCCGCCCATGGCAAAAGATTTAAATCGACTCTTTTCACCTTTGCTAAAATGGCATTTTTCTTGTCATAAAGGCAAATACCATCAGCCTCTATGAGCCAAGGACTTTTTACGGCAACACTTTTTACAGTCACCCTACTTCCCAGCTGCTGCGAAGCTATCTCACCAATCTTTACGGCCACCTTTTGGGCAAAGGCGGCCGAATACATTATGTATAGCAACGAAAAAGCCATGCAAAATACTGCTGCCAAAGCAGCACAAATTATTTTTTTTTGCATTGGCTTTTTCATTGCCTTCACTTCCTAAAAATTATTTTTGTGGCAGACGGTCTAAGACATTTAGTCCTGCTGCGTCATTGCCGGTCGGTGCTTTTTTCGCTGCTGTCAGCTTTTTTTCGGACGATTTTAAATTAGGCTTTAGGAAATTTTTTTCTTCCTTTGGTGCCTTTTTTAAGTCATTTCCCTTTTCAATCGACCAAAAATTAGAAGGCACACCCATTGCCCTATCCAAAGCGGCAAGTCCCACTGTATAGTTGTAAAGAGCCCGATTATGATTGGTCTGCGCCGTCACATAAGCCACGTTTGCATCTAGACGGTCAATATTTGTGCCGACACCCGCTTCATAGCGAATCTGCGCAATGCGGTCATTTTCTGCTGCCTGCTTTACCGCAACCATCGTCGTATCGATATTTTGCTTAGCAGCAAGCATTGACAAATAGGCATTTCTCACATCAAGCTGAATCTGCGAATCTGTATTGCTGGCATTTTCTTCCGCCTTATAAAGATTTGCCTCAGCTTGTGCCACTTTAGCGTTTGTAACATTATTATCGAAAATATCCCAGCTAGCATTAACACCATATGTCGTCAAATCCTTTTGCCCATCATCAAACATGCTATCGCCAGCGATTGTCTTTTGCGCAACAAGACTGACCTGCGGTAATCCACCCGCTTTAGCGGCGCGTACCGCCTCTTGTGCCTGCTTTACGCTCTCGCGTGCCGCAAAACCATCAGGGCGATTGTTGAGTGCCTGCTGCATGCACTCTTGCAGCGTCAAGGGATATTTAAACTCTTTAAGATAAGAATCTGTCGGCTCTACAGAAGCATTAACATCTTGGCCGATGACCTGATTAAAATTGCTCACAGCCATTTGAAGGTCATTTTGTGCAAGAACGAGATTTTGACGCGCATTAGCTAGCTGCACCTGTGAACTCAAAAGGTCCGTCTTGGGAACTACGCCGGCATCAAACTTTGCTTGTGCTACCCTTTCGTGCGCCGCAAGCTGAATAACAGAATTTTTCTGCACGTCAACATTGTTTTGGCATTCCAAAATTTTATAATAATCCTGTGTTGCCTGGAGCTTTACCTGCTGGCGCACATTTTCCAGATTGAGTTCACTTATCGTCGTGCCAATCTGAGCCCCTTTTATATTGCTTTCCAGCAAGCCGCCCGTATAGATGGGATAGCCGGCTGTGATGACATTACTAAAAGATTTATTGGGCTGCTTAATTGTCCAGCGCAAAATTTTTGTCGGTCGTCCATTATTTATATGGCTCCCGCTGGCCTGCCAATTGACATTGAGGCCGCGCGCCCCCTTTGCCTGCTTTAAAACGCCTTCAGCATTCATAACCTGTGCCTGCATCATCTTTATCGTGCGATTGTTTTCAATCGCCTTTGCTACGCTTTGCTGCAAGGTCATCTCCTGCGCAAAGGCACTGCTCGAGGCCAAAATACCGCAAGCGCTGCCCAGCATCAATCCCATTGCCAATTTCTTTTTCCAACTGCCTCTTTTCAAATCTATTCCCTCCAAAATTAAAATTCCTTGCGCAAGCCGAAATATGTTTCGCGCTGTCCGCTGCGATTGGCTTTATCAACCTGTCCAACGAGATAAAGGCCTTCTGAAAGACAATACTGTCCACGCAGTTTAAGGCGAAAATCTCCAAAATCATAGGCGTCAGCCGAAAATCCCCAGCGCCCAGCTGCAATATCAGTTCCAACGCCAGCATGGCCATCAATCATGCCAATGCGATACGTAAAAGCTCCCGCCTTATGCCCCAGCTGCAAATTAAGCGCCTGCTCAGAACTGCCTATGCCATCGCCACCGAGGAGCAAAAACTCGTCAGGTGAAGGATAGATGAGCGCCTGAGCATCGAAATTAGCCCGTTTTTTTTTGCCGCCGTATAAAAGCTCTGTATTTGCCTTTACCTTTATCTCATCGAGGCGATTCATGGCCTTATTGGCCCGCACTGATATGGAGCGCGTATTATTTAAGATTTGCTGCACATCAGAAGCCGTTTGCGGATTAGCAAGAACGGGCTCAAGATTGGCCGCCATTTTTTCCACTTTCTGGCTTATATTTTTCATATTGACAACAGTCGCCTTGATATTTTCTGCCAGCTCACCATTTCCTTCTACTTGATTGACCATTTGCTCGATACTGCCCATCGTTCTATTCATGCCTGCTGTCGTCTGACGCAAATTGACAACAATGGCATCCACATTGCCGTGGTTTTCTTTGGCCATCTGTGCCAAAACACCTGTCGCCTCATTCATGTTCTGCGTGATAGAGCGCAAATTAATTGCTGACTGAATGAGCGACTGCTGTACTTCTTTGTTGCCAACAATGGCATTCATTGAAGCCAAAAGATCCGTTGCTCGGTCAAGCGTCTTATTGGCCGTATTCATGAGCTCGTTGAGATTAGGCGGCTCCGTCCCCATGACTACCGAACCGTCTTTCAGGTATTTGCCATTTCCCTGACCTTTTGTATAAATGCTCACGAGCTTTTCGCCCATAAGACCATCACTTGTTATCGTTACAATCGAATTTTCCGGCACCTTGGTCAAATCGCGCAATTTCATCGTAACGACTGCCCCTGTGCCTTGTGTCTTTATTGTTTCAACAGAACCTATTTTCACGCCGGCATATTCCACTTTGGCGCCAGGCTTTAGGCCATCCACATTCTTAAAGGCAGCTTCCACCGTATAAAATGGTTGCTTGCCGAAGGTAAATCCGCCCAGATGGGCAATTACGGCAAAGGCTAAGGCAAGGGCTACAACTGTAAAAAACCCTACTTTGGCCTCTAAGGTCATCTTTATCACTCCTCATCATTCCTTGGGACACTTGCCGCGGCCACCGCTTAAAAATTCCTGTACGCGCTCATCGGAAGATGAGCGAATGCTCTTTACATCACCTGCGGCAATAATCTGCCCCTGATAAATCATCATGATGCGGTCCGCTATGTAATATGCGCTGTTCATGTCATGCGTGACTACAACTGATGTCATATTGAGCTTTTCTTGCGTATAGCGAATGATATTGTCTATCTTACCAGCCATAATCGGGTCTAGCCCAGAACTAGGTTCATCGTAAAAGACGAGGTCTGGATTAAATGCCAAAGCCCTAGCTAGGCTCACCCTTTTTCTCATGCCGCCAGAAAGTTCATTTGGAAGGTACGAAGCAAAATTTTCCAGTCCGACCATTGCCAACTTTTCTTCGACTATTTCTTCAATTTGGCCCTTTGATAAATCACTGTGCTCACGCAAGCCAAAAGCAACATTTTCTCCGACGCTCATCGAATCGAAGAGTGCTGAATATTGAAAGACCATACCAACATTAAGCCTTATCTTATTGAGCTCGTCCTCGCTAATCTTTGATATTTCCTGTTCTTTAAGCCACACCTCACCGCTCGTAGGCCGTTCAAGGCCAATGAGCAGCTTTAAAAGTGTGCTCTTTCCCGAGCCACTTGCACCAATGACAGCCACCGTTTCACCTTTCTTGACTGTAAAGTTTATGTGCTGCAATACCTGCCTGTCGCGGTACGACTTATTGACATCAACAAGTTTTACCATTTCCTGCTGCACCTAAATCACCTCACCTGTATAAAAGCATCGAGAGCAGGCAGTTGGTAAAAAAGATGAGAATAATGGCATCGACAACCGAGCGCGTCGTTGCCTTGCCCACTCCTTCTGCCCCTTCTTGGGCACCAAGGCCATGATAACAGCCGATAATGGCAATGATAATGCCAAAGACCATCGCTTTAAAAAGACCACCCGTAAAATCGTGCACGACGACAAAAGTATTTATCGACTGCAGGTAAACAAATTGAGAAATACCATAATAACGCGCAATGACATAACCGCCAAAAGAGCCAATAATATCCCCAAAGACCGTCAAAAGAGGTACCATCAAAAGGCAGGCAATGAGGCGCGGCACGACAAGATAGCCGATTGGATTCATGGCCATGACGCGCAAGGCATCAATCTGCTCCGTCACCTTCATCGTGCTTATTTCCGCCGTAATAGCTGCCCCGACGCGCCCAGCTGAAACGACACCGACTAAAACAGGGCCAAGCTCCCTGCCGACCGCTATTGTCACGACGCCACCAATCGTCGACTGGGCGCCAAAGCGAATAAACTCGCTTGCCGTCTGCAACGTCACGACCATGCCCGTAAAGAGCATCGTCAGGGAAACTATTGGCAACGTGTCAACGCCGAGATGTGACATCTGCTGCAATATATGGCGAAAGCGCGGCAGGTGACGCATCTGCCCTATTGCCCGCACAAAAAGGAGAATAAAGCCTCCTATTACTTCGAGCAAAGAAAGAACATAAGCGCCAATCTTTTCAAAAATAATCATCTTCATACCTACTTGACTCGTATTTATCATTTACACATATTCATATTATGTCGCAAAGGAGCATTAAATACAAGTAGCAAGCGTGCCAAAAAAGCAGGATAAACACCTTTTCCCGCTCGACAAAAAATGCTCTCATTGCTTGTCATTACAGCCTTTTTAGGCCGTTTAAGGGCATAAAAAAAATAGTAAATAATAATTTACTATTTTTTCATTTACTTTATTTTTTTATTTTCAAATGCACGCGCATGATGTTATCGATGACATAATCAGTTACAGATTTAACTTCCTGCAAATGTCTCTTGCCCATCTTGCCTTCTTTTTCCAGCTCATCTTGCAATTTAAGCGCATCATCAATAGCCTGTCTTTGCTGTCTGTCACTTTCCACAGCTGAGGCTGCTGGCGAAACGATAATCACATTATTTTTGTCTGTCTGAAGAAAATCGTGTATCTTATCGGCCGTCGTAACCGATTTGTCCTCTTCAGGACTCATATCTACACTTGGCATACTGCTTGCCAGCTGGCTAAGCGGAATGAGACCGCCACCGCGCACCTCTAGCGTCATATCTCCCTCCGGCTGATTTTGGGGAATCACAAAGGGAATGAGTATCTGCTGATCGGGTTTACGATATGGCCTTAAAACAATCTTTAGGTTTACCGTCTGGCCGGGCTTTAAGGTGCGCTTATCAGGAAAAACGCTGATTATAGAGGCCGTGCGACGCTGTGGCGTATAATCAAGATGCAATTTAATCCCCGTCACATTGCATTGCCTTTTCATATCAGAGGTAATCAAGGAAAGCACCTGTCCAAGCTCAGAGACAGCAAACTGGCCTACGTCGCCGTTATCGTAAAACATATTCGTGCGCTCGATTTTGCCGCTTGGCACGGCATTGCTCATAATTGTAAAAGAGGCAGTAGCCGTGCCGCTGCCGAGCCGGTCTATCGTACGGCTTAACGCCCCATAGCCAAGGCTTACGGCAAGCTTAGGAAGCATTTCCTCGTCATAGGCAATATTGACGCCATAAATATCGCTGACATTTTTATTTTCATCATCAACCGTAATCTTCATCGGCACGGTTTGCGGGAACTGGCCAATAATGCCCGTCACGCCCGTATAGCGGTCCTGGTTTATGCGACCAATAATCGGCCCAAAAGACGCTACTTTTTCGCCGTTTAAAAGCCCCTTTACAGAGCCGATGACGTCAGCCTTAGTCATGAAATAGTTGACATTGCCACGGTAAGTAAAGGGATGACCGAAGGCCACCACCTTATCACCATCAATAGCCGTTACCGTGCCGACGGCGCCAAGATAAAAATCGCCATAAGTAAGCGCCACGCCAACAGAGCTTCCCGGCTGAAGTCCCGTATTGCCTAAAAGGCAGATGCCATCATCAATAGCACCGCCAGCAGCTGCTCCATAAGGAGAAAAGCCCAAAGGTGCAAGGTTCTTTTTCAGGAAGCTAAGCGAAGCTGCATCAAAGCCGCTCGCCAAAATCGGTACGGGCGAGGCATAGGATAAAGCGGGAGCTGCCGCACTATCCATGCGATTTTTGAAAACTGCCGGCACGCTTTGCTCATCCTGGTTTACGGTCGGCATCTTTTCTATCTTTTGCGGCTTTTTCATTCTTCTTACGCTCGGCACTTCTTGAGCTATTTTTTCATCGGGCGGCAAGGTATCTTCATAATCTTGCTTTATCTTCTTGATTCGTTCGTCTATATCTTCTTCTTGCTTCTTTTTTGCCTTTTCGTCATTGGGCTTGCCAATTTCAATTCCTTTTGGTCGTGGCATATCTGCCAGCGGGTCAGGCAGCTCCCAAAGCTCTATCATCGGCTCAATGGGTGTAATATAAAAGATATAGGGTGTCGTATCCCGTCCCACGCCACGTGCCACAGCACCGATGAGATGACCATCAACATAGACGGGACTGCCACTCATGCCGTGAATGACGCCATTGGTATCATCGACAATCGGACCATAGGCACGCGCCAAAATCTGTTTGGGCGCCCCCTTGCCATTATCAGCAACGCCTATAATCTCGACACCAAAATCGACAATCTTATTCCCCTTTATAACGGTACGTGCCACGCCATGCATACCTGGCACGAGCTGGTCTGTCGTATAAATAGGAGGTAAGGCAGCAAAAGCGGGCGCTGTTTGCCAAAAGCTACAAGTTATCAAGAAAAAAATCATTAATTTAAAAACTCTTTGCAAAAACTTCACCTCGATACATTTTGACCTTCTTCCTGCCCTAAAGCAGAAAGGGGCACAACATCCTCTTAGACAAAAAGCCGCCACAGTTAAAAGGCGGCGGCCAGAATTAGCGGTTAATGCAGCGGCTGCAACTTCACTACCACTTCCCCTTCTTTTACGGTGTCACCAGGCTTTACAAGCACTGCTTGCACCGTGCCATCAGCAGAAGCGCGGCTAGCTGACGCATCACCTGTCAGAGTGGCAATGTTGATTAAGGAGCTGCCCTGCTTTACCTGTGTTCCCACTGGCACTGTCCATGAAACATTGCCATTTAAAACGGAGGTTTCCTCTATAAGAGATGCAGCACTAGCGCCATGATACCAAGCAAAAGCCAGGCAAAGCGCCAAAAGCACAATCGTATAAGCATACCTTTTCATAATCAAATCCCCCCTCACTTTTTCTTATCAATAGTTTGAATTATATTCTCGTTTTTGTCAACATATTTATTGTGCGCCAGCACTAAGAGGCACTGCCGCAAGGGATGCTCCAACATAGCGCTGCGAGCCATCAGAAGGTGAGTTGACCACATCGCCATTTACAACCATTTCCGATGAGCCGCCGCCATCAAAATTGACAGCGTCACGCGCGCCAAACTTTAAGAGCAGTTCAGCAAGCCCCTGCAAGGTAAGTCCTCTGCTTTGCGCTTGACGGCCATCGACTACAAGCATGAGAACATGACTAGCAGCCGTTATGCCGACGGCCGTACGCGGTGCGCGTCCCCATGTGACATCACCGCCTATTTGTTCAGCAGCAGAAGTAATGTCTATCTTGCCATCGCGCAAGAGGCGCGGCCCGACACCGACAATTTGCGTCGCACCTTGCCAAATAGGCTCTAACCCATTGGAAATCGTCACGGCATCGCCCACTTTAAGTTCCTTTAGCGCCTGGGCCATCGTGCCACGCGCCGATAAGACTGTACTGTCAGGGCCAAGCGGCGAATCATTCGTCAATATCTTCGTCACATGACCATCTTCTACGGTATATTCCATGCTGCCATCTATATTTTCCGTCCCCGTGCTATTGCCATAAAAGGAATTATAGGCAACAAGCGAATTATCCGTGCGCGAGCAGTTGACGCCAGCTAAAGGAAAATCCCCCTGCGACGTATGCACGGAGCCGTTATAAGTGACCGTGGCAATAATTGGCTTTCCTTGGGCATTGATACCAAACGCCGTGCGCGGCAGATAGGTCGTGCTAGCAATTGTGCCATCAATCATCGTCAAGCCATAAAGCGTCTTATAGCCGCCAAAATACGATGAATTTATCGCTACGGGCGCATTATAATACTCGGCCATGGCCTGAACCGTATTTTTCCCCAAAGTTCTGCCACCGCCCAGTACCGGAATGAGCTCATATTTGCTGGGGTCCACATCCGCCAAATATGCCGTCAGATTGCCGCTTCCATCATGGCGAAAATACTTCGTGTAGATAAGCCCCGGCGCAATTTGCTGTACATCTTTCGTTTCATACTCACGGCTAATATCGATGAAAATGCGGCTTGGGTTAGAAAGTTCATCAATATGGTAATCAGGATTGGCTACCGTATCAATTACAACTTTTGTGCCTTGCGGAGAAGAGCTAACCGTAAAGCCTTGCACAGTCTGCGTGCCGAGCGTTGCGCTTGACTTTATGCCCGCTACGGAAACTTTGTCAAAGCGCAAAATGATTTGCTTCTTTTGCGCATTTTGACTGACCATATAATGCGGCATCTTATTAAACTGAAAGACAATTCTCACGCGCTGCGGTGTAATCCCCGTACGCACTTGCTCAAGGCTCATGGCCTGCGCAGCAAAAACAGGCGGCGTAAGCTTTATTGGCGCTGCCATAGCGCTTTTCAAAAAACTCGTGCCCAACAAAAGTACAAGCAGTGGCCACAAATATTTTTTCTTCATGCCAAGCATTCTCCTCTGCTAAAAAAGCCAAAAGGCCGAGCCAGCAATACGCCGTCGCGGCCTTTTAGCATTATTATGCGCAAGCGCGCATCAAAATTTTTTGAGACGGTTATCAAAAGGCACCTGGCGCAAATCACCCGGTCGTCCTTCATTTTGATGATGAATCTGCCTATACATCATATCGGCAAGTCCGACACCACCACAAGCAGCCAGTTTTTTGGTCAATGCCGTATAGCGCATCGACTGCAAAATCTGGTCTTCATTGGAATCGCCAAAAAGCGAGTCCTTAGGCACTGTCTTTCTCATTTCCTTGAGCATTAAATCCAAAAACAGTGCTTCAAACTGCTCGCAGGCATCTTTTAGCTTTTTATCGCCAGCATCTAAGGCGACATTTTTTTTACTGCTGCATACTGCGGCCAATTGCTTGGCCTCACGCGCCTGGCGCATCTGTTCAAGTCCAGGCTGCATTGTCAGCGGGCTTATCGTATTCAACAAAATTATCAGCCTTCCTTTTAATTTTTAGATAACCTCAAGCTGGGCATGAAGCGCGCCAGCATCCTTCATAGCCTGCAATATCGAAATAATGTCGCGCGGCGTAGCGCCAACAGCATTTAAGGCGCCGACAACATCATTGACATCGGCTGTGGAATCCAAAACGACGGTACTAGCTTTTTGCGCCTTGACCTGTGTCGATTTATTTTTCGTTACAATCGTGCTGCCAAGACTATATGGCGCCGGCTGATAAACATCTGTCTTGCGCTCAATATTGATACTCAGACCACCTTGCGCAATTGCTACCTTATTGACGGTAATATTGCCGCCCATGACAATCGTCCCTGTACGTTCATTGACAACGACTTTAGCCACAGCATCGGGTATGACAGATAGATTTTCGATATTTGAAATAAAACCTACTACATTATTTTGGTAATAAGGCGGTATCGTTACATCTACCTCACCAGGATTGACTGCCGAAGCGCCACCATAAGAAGAATTTATCGCCTGAGCAATGCGCGCTGCCGTAGAAAAATCAGGCGTATTAAGGCTCAGAACAATTTTCCCATTTTGGCCGATGCCATCGCTGACACCCCGCTCGATAATGGCACCGCCAGAAGCAATGCCTACCGTCGTGATATTTTTACTCTGTCCTCCTGCCGAGTAACCGCCTGTTGCAATTGGTCCTTGTGCCACGGCATAAACTTGGCCATTGCCAGCCCTAAGCGGTGTCTGCAACAAAACGCCGCCCGCAAGGCTCTTAGCGTCCCCCATCGAAGAAGCTGTAAAGTCTATGCGCTCACCGAGATGGGCAAACGGCGGCAGCGTAGCCGTAACCATAACTGCTGCCACATTCTTTGTTTTCAATGTGGTAGGATTTATCTTCAGGCCAAAGTCCTGCAGCATATTTGCTACAGAAGTCACCGTTTCCAATGTCTTATTGGAGTCGCCTGTACCAGGAAGACCAACGACAATGCCGTAACCGATGAGCTGGTTGGAGCGCATTCCTTCGACCTGCGTGATATCCTTAATCTTAGCTCCCATAAAATTGCCATCTGCCAGGCAGCTTGCACTGCTGCCCAGCAAAAATAGCATCAAGGCCGCCAAAGCGGCAATTATTCTCTTACGCATCAAAAAAGCTCCTAAAATAGTATATTAAATAGCTGCGTCAGGATACCTTCATGCTGTTTAGCGCTCAAAGGTCCCTTGCCGTCAAAGCGTATCGATGCATCAGAAACGAGAGAAGACGGTACCGTATTGTTATACGAAACATCTTCTGGACGCACAACACCGCGAATCGTTATCTTGCGCAGCTCCTTATTTTGCCAAATCGATTGCGTGCCTTCAACAACCATATTGCCATTGGGCTGCAAGGCTATTACCTTGACGGTGAGCTGAGCACTTACCGTATTGACATCATTCATCGAGCCATTAGCCTTAAAGCTATCACTTTGTGAGCCGCTCGCGGCAGACAAAAATGTCAACAGCCCCGTCCCGGCGCTAAGTGATGTGCTGCCGGCCTTTGCATTGCTCGTCGATTTTTTGACACTCGTCGTACTGGTCTGATTGACGAGAATCGTCAATATATCCCCGACATTATGCGCGCGGTGGTCAGCAAACCAGTTGGCAGAGCCAGAAAGGCTGCCATTTGATGACCAAAGTGACTGTGCCTGTACTATTTTACCGGCTGAAATGAAAGCCAAAGAAAAAAGCAGCACTCCCAAAAATACAGTCATAAGCTTTTTTTTCATCTTTTCACCTGCCTAATCTGACATATCCACCTCAACGGTATGGCTATCGATAACCTTCCCGCTGAGGATTGCCCCTGTCCTTACATTTTTTACCTTTATGTACTCGTCCTTTCTCCCATTGGACTGAGCTATTCCTTCCGCCTGCGCTACAATCGGCCCTTGCTGCGCCCTTATATAAATACGACTGCCAATTTTGATGATAATTGGCTTTGCTAAAATATCGTCGCGCAAAATCTCGCCCGGCTCTAAAGGATAATAAGAAAATCTGCCTATGGCCTGCTGTGGGTCCGTGATATATAGTGTGCCATTATTATTTATCGGCTTGCTCACAACGCGCAAATCCTGCATGGTGAGCACTTCATTGGCCTTGACAAAATGAGCGGCCGTAACAACATCACCATAGACATCAAGCTGCACACGGCAAATCGCCCGTCCTTCAGGCTGTCCTTTTACCTTGATATAGATATAGACCAGCGTAGGTGCTGAGTACCTTACGCCAAACGGCAAATCCGTCTCGAATGTGAGCTTGCCGGGTGGCAAAACCATATCGCGCGGCGTACCGAGTATTTTAAGTTTCCACTTGCGCTTTTCACCGCTCGCTAAAACTTGCTTTTTCACCGCCTCTTCGGCAATCTCGCCGAGCCTTTGTCCTGTAAGTGTCTGACTGGCACGCACTACGGTAACTTCCTTGGGTATCGACCAGCTTATATTAGAAGTATCGACGCCAGAAGCTCTGATTTTCAAGCGCAAAACGTAATCCGACAAAACTCGCTTTGTGCCGGGACGGCCTAAATAGCCAAGGTTCATATGCACGAGCTGCTCATACCGCTGCGGGTCTTGACAGCTAATATTGGCTATAGAACCCAAAAGAATATCATTTCCCCAAACCGTTCCCTTTTCATTGACGCTGACATAAGCAGGAGCCTGGGCATAAGATACGGACAAAAAAGCAAAAAAGAGCATATAACAGGCCGCCAAAAAGGCGGCCAATCTCTTTTCCATGATTTTATCGCTTCAAATTGTTGGCAATTTCAAGCATTTGGTCGGAAGTCGTTATCGCTTTGGAGTCGGATTCATAAGAACGCTGAGCGACAATCATATTGACCATTTCTTCTGCCACCTGTACGTTGGACATTTCCAAATAGCCCTGCGTTATCGTACCTGCACCATCTTCACCGGGATTCGTGACAATGGGTTCGCCCGAAGCTGCCGTCTGATAAAAGATATTCTTGCCCTGTGCTGAAAGGCCGGCAGGGTTCACAAAGCGTGCCACCTGAATTTGTCCGAGCTGTTCAGGAGCATTTTGTCCCGCTTCCTGTGCCGAAACCGTACCATCGGCACCGATGGTAATCGAATCACTCGGCGCATTTTCCGGAATCGTTATCGAAGGAATGAGCGGATAACCGTCCGAGGTAACGATTTGGCGCGTGCTGTCGAGCTTAAATGAGCCATCACGCGTATAGCCCGTGCTGCCATCTGGCATCTGGATTTGGAAAAAGCCATCGCCATCGATGACCATATCCGTCTTATTGCCCGTCGATTCATAATTGCCTTGCGTAAAAATACGGTTCGTGGCAGACAATCTATCGCCGTGGCCCATTTGCATGGCCGAAGGATACATCGTATCCGGGCCGCTTGGCGCACCTGGCTCGCGCAAAGTCTGATAAATAAGGTCCTGAAATTCAGCGCGCTGCTTTTTGTAGCCTGTCGTATTGACGTTGGCAAGGTTATTGGATATGACATCCATATTCTGCTGCTGAGTAATCATACCCGTTGCCGCCGTCCAAAGCGATCTCATCATAGTAAAAAATCCTCCATGCTAATTTGTTTGGATTGAAATTACCCCGAAAAGAGGGAAAAACTCGTCTTTAAATATATCGGCAAAAAGGTCTTTGGGCTTAACCATTAATGCGGCCGACATCATTTACGGCCTTATCAAGAAGCGAATCCTGCGTCGTAAGTGCTTTGGAGTCAGCTTCATAGGTGCGGTAATTATCAATGAGATTGACCATCGCCCGCGCGACATTGGTATTGGACTTTTCCAAATATCCCTGCTGAATAGAGGCCGTCGACGCCTGCGGACGCGCGCCGCGCTGTGGCCTATAAAGGTCATTGCCCTGCTTTAAAAGAGCATTGCGGTCTGAAAACCATGCCAGGGCAATTTTGCCGAGTTCTTGTCCTCCCGCCGTAATGGTGCCATCTGTACCAATGCTGACATTGGCAACTTCCGGCGGCAGATAGATGGGTTTTCCCTGGTCATTTAAAACGGCCTGATTGTTGACAGTGACAAGCTGTCCCGTCGCCGAGCGATAAAAATTGCCATCACGCGTATAGCGCACACCATTAGGGGTAGAGATAGCAAAATAGCCATTTCCCATAATCGCCAAATCAAGCTTATTGCCCGTCTTTTCAAGTGGTCCTTGCGAGCGGTCCGTCGCGATTTCTGCCACCTCAGAACCAAGGCCCAAACGGCCAATAGCAGGCGAACCAGGTCCACCAGCTGCCACCGTGTCATGCAATAAGTACTCCCGCGCCGTATCAATGTGCTGCAAATCAAAAATATTTCTTGCATCAGAAGGGTCATCAATGCGATGGATGAGCATAGACTTAAATTCGCTGCTAATAAGCTCATCTCTTTTGTAGCCATTTGTATCTGCATTGGCCAAATTATTAGCGATTACATCTGTCCTCGTCTGCTGGGTGAGCATGCCCAGTGCCGCCGTATACAAACCTCGCAGCATTTTATCACCTTTTTCTTTTAAAGATATTATTAATTGCTATTATAGCGCATTGCCTGCAAAAAAACTATTTATTCTTACTCTTTTTCTTTTTATCATCGAGCTTATCAAGCCATTCAATGGCCTTTCCCGTGCCGAGGGCCACACATGCCAACGGATCTTCCGCCAAATACGTCGTAATGCCCGTTTCCTTTTGAATGAGTGCATCGAGGCCATGCAGCATTGCGCCGCCACCCGTCATGACAATGCCGTGGTCCATTATGTCAGCAGAAAGCTCTGGCGGCGTTATCTCAAGCGCTTTTTTTACGCAATGCACAATTCCCGTCACACATTCTTCCAGCGCGCCAGCTATTTCATCCGAAGTTATTTCCACGTTTTTAGGCAGGCCGCTCAAAAGGTCGCGCCCCCTAAACTGCATGTCAGCCTTGCGCCCACCCCGGCTTGCCGTGGCAACGTTTATTTTAATTTTCTCTGCCGTGCGTTCGCCAATCAAAATATTATACTGTGCCTTGACATATTTTATAATGGCCTCGTCAAATTTATCGCCGGCAATGCGCAGCGATTCACTAACAACAATGCCGCCCATGCTGATTACGGCAACATCCGTTGTGCCGCCGCCAATATCAATAATCATGACGCCCTGCGGCTCAGAGACATCAATGCCCACTCCCAAGGCTGCAGCCATAGGCTCTTCGATAAGCTGAGAAAAGGAAGCTCCCGCTTGCTTAGCTGCTTCCTGCACAGCACGCTTTTCCACTGTCGTCGCCTTTGAAGGTATGCAAATAACAACGCGCGGCTTGGACATAAAGCTATGTCCTGCCACCTTTTCAATAAAGTATTGTATCATTTTTTCCGTAATGGAATAATCGGCAATGACACCGTCCCGCAAAGGCCTCACCGCCACTATATTTCCCGGCGTACGGCCAATCATTTGTCTTGCCGCCTCACCTATTTCAAGAATCTTATTCGTATCGCGATCAATTGCCACGACGGATGGCTCGCGCAAGACAATTCCCTTTCCCTTCAGGTAAACGAGTACATTTGCCGTGCCCAAATCCATGCCGATGTCTTTTGATATGCCAAACATGCAAACTTTCCTCCTAAAAATATCAATAAATAAGAACTAACATCATTTTATTTCTATGATATACTATCATATCTCGGTTGGCAATTCCACGAATTAATTCGTGGGACTACTGAGAATTTTTCTACCTAACTTTTCACCTATGATAATTACAAATGTTTTCTGCCATTTACTATAAGTGCCTGTTGCCGCACTTCATTTTTTGCTATAATATGATAAGCATACGTACTTGCGCCTCAAAAAGCAAAATCACCCTTCTTTATGGGGCTACATCGACAATTATAAACGATTTTTTTTTCGTACAGCTTAATGGCGCTCACGTAATTGCCATGCCGCCATTTTCCTTCCCAGGGCGGAAAATAATGCGGCTTAGTTAAAAATAAAAAAAGGTGGTCAACAAAAATTGTTTACCGAAGTAATTAGTTATTTTCATAAAGGCGGCCTTTTCATGTACCCGCTTTTTTTGTGTTCATGTGCCATGTTCATCGTCGCCATCGAACGCTTCCTATATTATAAAAATGCCGACTGCAGCAAGCATTTTGCCAATGACTATTGCAATGCGCTGCATACGGATAGATGGCAAGACGCCGTAAAACTATGTAAGGACAACAAGGGCCGTCTGCCGCTTTTGCTGCTTGCGGGCATGGAACGACTAAAAAAATACCCCAAAAATCTTGAAGGATTTTTAGATGCCGAAGGCAATAATTATATCGCCCAGCTGCGGCAACGCCTTAATTATTTGAGCGTCATCGTCACTATGGCACCGCTTTTGGGGCTTTTAGGAACCATCTTGGGCATGATTTCTTCATTTAGCATCTTTAATTTGCGCTCCGGCCAGCCCCTCGCCATCACTTCCGGCATCGGTGAAGCGCTCATCGCTACGGCAACTGGTCTTTGCATTGCCGTCTTGTCGCTTATCTGCCATGCTTATTTTACTGCTCGCCTTGATAGAATCATCACCGACCTTGAACATTGTTTATCTACTCTATGTGATGCTGCCGCCCGGGGGATTAACCAATGAAATTTCGCAGCCGCCGCATTGAAGAAGAACCAAAGCTTGTCATCATTCCCATGATTGACATCATGTTTTTTTTGCTCGTCTTTTTTATGATTAGCACGATTTACATGATTAATCTCCATACGATACCCGTACATCTTCCGGTCGCTTCAACCTCCGTCGCCAACGATGTGCCAGAAGTCCTCTCAATTACCGTGAAAAAAAATGGCAGTATCTACTTAAACGATACTGCCGAACCAGCAAAAGCGGCTGTTGCCATGACCCAAAAGGCCTATCGCGCCAACCCCGACCTTTCCGTCATCGTACGCGCCGATGACGGCGTCAACTACGGCGTTGTCATTCGCCTTATTGATGACCTAAGAAAAGCCGGTGTCGACCGCTTTGCCCTTTCAGTCGACCAAAAGGATTAGTGCTTTTCCTTTTGCGCAAAATACTCTCTATCCAAAATGCCAAGAATTATGAGATTTTCATAAACGCCATCTGTTAAAATGGTTTCACGAATGAGGCCTTCTCGCACGAATCCTTCCGATTCATAAACGTGCAGGGCGCGAGCATTATAATCCTTGCAGTCGAGCCAGGCACGATGAAACTTCAAATCGTCAAATGCCCACGATTTGAGCATCTGCAATGTCTCATGTCCATAGCCCTTGCCTTTTTCATCGAGAATGATGCGCGTAAATTCAATTTCCTTTGAAGGATTATCAAGACCTGCTATCATCAAGAAGCCAACCGGACGACAATCTTCAATCGTCTCAATGATGATGTGGATTGCCCCTTTCGTGTCTATGGTCTTTAAATGGACTTCCTCCGTATAGGGTATTACGTATTTGGCATTACCAGGCTTATATTCAACCTGCATTATATAATCAATATCGTCATTGGTTGCCTGGCGGAAGCGAAGCCGCTTTCCTTGCTTGATAATCGTTTGTGACATCATCTTCATCTCCATGTCATATTTGCAATTTGTAGTTACCACATATACATAGTATAATATCATTGCTAGATTTTATCTACATTATTATAGAAAGGATGTCCATATATTGACAAATCATTTCGACCTTTCTTTTCTCGTCATGTTTGCCAACTGGCGGCATTGGGCGGACCTCTTAGTGGTCCCCATCATCATACAGATACTCGCCTACGTTGTAGGAAAAATGCTCGACCGTTTCGTCAAAAAGAAAGTAGAGTCACTTGAGCAGCAAAGCCTCTTATATGTCTTCAGTAACGCCATTAAGGGCTCTTTGGTCACGTGGTGCTCGGCTTTGGCGCTTTATCTTACGCTCGATTCGATAAGCTTTGTGCATCCTACTGTCAACTTCTTCCTCTCATCGCTTTTATATGCGATGATTGCCTTTTCGATGACGTGCTCTATTGCACGCACCGTTTCGGGCATCATCGACCTCAAAATTCAGCGCAGCGATGAAACGACGCAGGCCACCTCTCTCTTAACGAGTATCATAAAGTTCATCATTTACTCGACGGGTACGATTATCATCTTGCAGCACATCGGCATCTCGGTCACGCCTTTTTTGACGGCTTTGGGCGTCGGCGGTATGGCCGTAGCTTTAGGCTTACAAGACACGCTTGCCAACATCTTTGCGGGGCTTCACATCATTATCTCCAAGCAAATGCATATCGGAGACTTCATCAAGCTCAGCAGCGGTGAACTGGGTCAAGTAGATGATATTAACTGGCGCTACACCAAAATACGCTCTTTGGGAGACAATTTAATCATCGTCCCCAATAAGACCATCGCTTCTGCCAATCTCACCAATTACAATATGCCCTCGGAGCTTTGCACGGTCGTAGTCAATGTTGGCGTCGGTTACGAGAGCGACCTAGAGAAAGTTGAAGCCATCTGCATTGAGCTTGGGCGCGACACACTCATGAAGGTAGAAGGCAAAGTCGATTTTGAGCCATTCGTTCGCTTTTATGAATTTGGCGATTGCAGCATCAATCTCAAAATCGTTCTGAGCACACGCACCTTTCTCAATCAGTACCGCATCAAACACGAGATGATAAAGGCAGTTACTAGCCGTTTCCGGCAAGAAAATATCAATATACCATTCCCTATCCGCACTTTGATAAACGGTTGAACCTCCCCCACTTATAGAAGTAGGGGATTCTTGAGAAGTTTGATACACGAA
>JAHHSR010000079.1 GCA_020025075.1 Pectinatus sp.
CGTAGAAACAGGAAGCTCCCGCCTCTTAGCGAAGCGTAGGCGGGGGTGCGTTCACACAGGAATTAAATGATGAAGATAAAAAGATGCTCCGTTCAATGTTTTGGCGTTCATGGACGTTGAATGCCAGCAGAACAGGGGCGACGCAATATCATGCATTAGGCGTAATCTATACTTTGTTGCCAGCTATTAATAGATTTTACAAGACAAAAGAAGAAATAGCTCAAGCTATAGTTCGTCATACGACATGGTTTAATGCTACTATGCACATAAATAATTTTATTATGGGTTTAGTTGTGGCGTTAGAGCATCGAAATAGTGAAGATGAAAATTTTGATGACAGTTCTATAACAGCTGTTAAAGCCTCGCTGATGGGACCGCTGTCAGGAATCGGAGATTCATTTTTTGGGGGAATATTGCGCGTTGTTGCCGCAGGGATTGGCATATCGCTAGCTAATACGGAATCACCATTAGGAGCAATTGTATTTTTAATTTTATATAACGTGCCTGCTTTCATTGTGCATTATTATGCGCTATATGGAGGATATTCTTTAGGGGCTGGGGTCATACAGAAGTTATATCAAAGCGGTAGTATGAAAATTATTACTAAAGCGTCATGCATATTAGGTTTGATGATGATGGGAAGCATGACGGCTTCAAATGTAAAGTTCAAAACAATATTGACTATCTCAGTTCAAGGCAGTAAAGCTCCAATTGAATTGCAAACATATCTTAATCAGCTTTTTGTGGGAATTGTTCCTTTTTGTGTTACAATTTTTGTTTTTTGGTTGCTTAGGAGCAAGAGAGTTAATGTAAATTGGGTCATGCTATGGATAATGCTTTTAGGTTTAGTTTTAGGTCTGTGTGGAATTTGCTGAGTTAAATATAAAAAAGCCTCTAGCTAGACTAGAGGCTTTTTTATATTTAAATTTAGTTTTTTTGAAGGTATATTTATGGTAAGAATCTGCTAATATAAGATAGCAAGAAATAAGAAAGCTGCAAAGGAGCCATTATTTGTAAGAGATTTAATTTATGGTATTAGAAACGCACGCAATCGGCACGCCTAAAGAGCGCAAATATCTGATTGCCATGATAATCCGTGGCTTTTTATCGACAGTCGGATTTTTTTCTTTGTTAGTTTTTGGGGGAGCAATAGGGGAGCAACGGGGATAAAAAATATGTAAAAAGGCACCAATAAAAGACATTCAATAGCAATGAGAAAACATGAAAAAAGCTCCCAGACCTCAGTCTGGGAGCAGATTCACATGGTGCGCCAAGCAGGATTCGAACCTGCGACACACGGCTTAGAAGGCCGTTGCTCTATCCAACTGAGCTATTAGCGCGATTATCAACGGAAAATATTATAGTATATTGAAACTTATTTGTCAAGCCATTGCAAAAGAAAAATGAGTTAGATATCATCATTTTTTACTAAGCCCGTTTTTATTTGCGTATCGTAGTTTTTGCCATTATAAATGCGTGGTCGCTTGGTATTAAAGTGCGGGTTAATGATGCTGCGTGTCGGGTCATATTCTACTGTTTCGATACCTGCAATATCCATGACGGTGTGAATCATATCATCTGTCATGTAAGGGCGGTTGACGCTTTTTTCAATGCGTGACCAAAGCTGCGGGTCTTGCTGTTTGAATTTTTTTGAACCCCAGATGATGAAAGGTATTTCAATCATATGGCGGTTGGGATTGCCTTCAAAGTGACCGGCCATGCGGTCGCCTTCGTCGTAGACGGCTTCGCCATGGTCGGGCATATAGATGACGATGGCATCTAAGCCACGGAATTTGTCGATGATTTTCGAGACGACATAGTCATTGTAATAAAGGGCATCATCATATTGTGACACAATATCTTTTTGGTGCTCGGTAAGTGGCAATTTAATGTCTTTAGCCGTAAATTTGTTGAAACTATACGGATAGCGATTGTAATAAAGGCCATGACCGCCCATGAGATGAATGACGTAGAAATTTTTCTTGCCGCGCGTCTTGATTGCCTTATCAATGAGCGGAAACAGCGCGCCATCTACGACGCCATAATCTTCGTGCGAGTCGCGGATTCTCGTGTAGGCGTGTTCCGTGCTATGCGCCGCATAAACAGCTGCGACATTGCCCCAGATGCCGGAACTTTCTTGGTTGGAAAGCCAGTAGGTCTTATAGCCTGCTGCATTCATGACATCGATGAGATTATTATAATGATACCAAGGCTGGGTAGATTCATGATGGCAGAAAGTGAAGACTTTGCTTAAAGAGGCGATTGTTGTTGAATGAGCGCTTACGACATCGGTAAAAACGCAAATTTCATTATTCTTCTTGAGGCGGTCAAGATTAGGCGTATTGGGCAGATAGTATCCATATAAGTGCATATGGTTTCTGTTGGTTGATTCGCCGAGAATAAAGACAATATTTTTTATATTGCTGTTGTTTTTAGTGATTTTGACATCACTGCGCACCTGGGAAGAAAGCGACTCATACGCTTCCTTGTTTTTTACGGCTACTTCCATAGCTGAAGCTACGCGCTGCAAGGGAAGAAATTTGTTGCTGAAAAAATCGGGGAAGCCAAAGGCGATGGCCACTGTTGAAAAGACGCCAAAGAGAAGAACGCCGATTTCAAGATAGCCGCGCCTTTTGGCATTGAGGCAAAAGCGCTGCGGCCATTTGAAGCGATTGAGAAAAAACAGCCCAATAACGGCAAGGGCTGTGACGATGAGCTGGGGAACGGTAACGTACATCTTCACATATTCCGTCGCTTCGTCAACTGTCGTTTCCAAGATGGAGCAGATGATGCCGGCATTGATTAAAATCTTATAGGTGTGCATGACGAAAGTTTCCATAATAAAAGGAATGATGTTGATGATAACTAAAAATGACTTAATCGTCTTGCGCAAGATGTTTGACGGAAGTTTTTCGATGACTGCGCCAATGATGAAGCTGAAAAGAAAGACGGTAAAAGCGTAATAAAAGGCTAAAAGAAACTTTTCCTCGTCGATGAGGCGCCAAGCCATCGTAAAGTAGGTGAGCAAAAAGAGTGCTGCAATGAATTTGCAATTATTTGCAAAAACTTTCTGAATAAATCGCATTTTAAAGAACCTCTACATATATTTTTCTATTTTAATATATACTATATTTTTCCTTATTTCAAGAAAAAATCGCATAGTAAAAGCCTTAATAAAGAAGATTGCAAAGAGCTTTCTGAACCTCCCACGACTAAAGTCGCGTGGTTCTTGCTTCATTGACCAATGCTTATAACCGAAGTCATAAGTCTTACTTAATC
>JAHHSR010000080.1 GCA_020025075.1 Pectinatus sp.
GTATATAGTTGCGCCTTACTCATGACTAAAGTCACGAGTATGCGGCGCAATTTCAGTCAATGCTGGAGAAAAAAACACTGCTGAAGTAGGTGCCCAGATTGGCGGCGGTACAGTAGATAGCGCTGAAATTGGCACTGACAGCACTTCTTCTGGCTCGACATATGTTAAATTATTCAATGGGCAACTTGGCTCTAACGAAAAAAATGCCACTGTCAATATCGGCAAGCAGGGCAGCCTCTATGTCTTTGGCGGGCGCTTGGTCAGCACCATCCAAGATAATGGCCAGATGTTTATAAACAACAAGGCTTGGAAGCCTTCCGACTATATCAATAAACTTGCCCCTTCCCCGCAACTGAAGCCGCTTAAGACAGTCGATGGACAAACATTAAATGGCTATTACAATCGCCAGACCATCGATGCCAGCCAGGCGACAATCAATGTCGGCAGCAGTACGGCAAGCGGTGCTTTAATCGTCAATGCCCTGCCGGGCATCGTCTCAATTGGCACGATTAATGTTGTCGGCAGCAGTGCCGCCTCCCCGAGCACGGTAGCCTTTTATACAAATGATATGCCAAAGGAACTCCAAAACAGACAAATTGCCGACCCCATCAGCGTACAAAACCTCAATATTGGCTCATATAGCAATCTACGTCTAGCATATGGGCAAATAAATACGGTCAGGGTATTCGGCAGTGTCGGAAAGGAGCCAAAAAGCCTTATTCCCGGCGAAGATAACAATAATTTTTCTGGCCTCGTAAGCTGTGCCAATATCGACAACTTAATCGTCGGCGATTATCAAGGCAATGACATCAAAAACCCCTTTACCCCCACATCTGATAATAGTGTCCACTTGACCGGCGGCAAGGTAAAAAATCTCTATATGAACACAAAAGGCTCTGTCACGCTTGATGACAATTCCCCAGGTGCTGCTGATTTTGCCCAGCTAGAAAACGCGACGGTAACGGCCGGCACTTTGATAATAAAAAATCTCGGTGGCGAGGAGAAAAAGCTTCCCAATGGCGAAACTATAAGCGGTATGAATAATTTGACCGTGGGCAGTTCTTCTTCCAGCAATGCTCATGTCACTTTATGCGATGGCAATGTCAACAACTTGGCCTTAAACAATGGCCAGGTAACATTAGAAAAAGGAACTTATCATGACTCCTATGCCGATATTTTTCATGCCACCGTCAATGGTGGCAAGCTTGACATGAGCTGCATTCCTTCAAAGGCTACTATTGACGGGCAAAATAAAGCCATTGAAAATGACATGTTTTCTCTAATGGTCAACGGCGGCGAAGTCAAAACTGGTGCACAGGCAATTGGCGACATTACGATTAACGGCGGCAAATTGCGCCTCAATAAAAATGCGCAAATAAAGAGCAGCATTAACTCACAGCCTCTTGGCAATGGCACCTTGACCATCAACGGCGGCTATGTCGATGGTCCGGTCAATGCAGAAAAGGTAATCATGAACAGCGGCAATCTTTTCACTGATAATGCATTTTTCTATAATGGCACCGCCTATGCTGCTCGGACAATGCGCGCACCATATTTTGCCTTTAATGCTGGCCTTTTAGGTGGCAATACACTATCATCTATCTATGCTAACCACATCGATTTAGGCACAGATTTTGCACAAAGTATGTTAAACGGCAATATTGCCGTCAAGCCTTTGACAGAAAAGATAATTTCCATCAACAATCACTCTAATCTGACACTCGCCGAAGCAAAAAAGCTCCTGACTGGAACTTCTCCAAAAATAAATTTATCCAAGACCATCATCACGACGCAAGCTGGCAACGGTAATTTTTCCTTGTTAGGATACTATCCTGAAGGCATCACCTTAAAAGAAAATGGGCAGGAAATAACTAAATATTTCCTATCGCCATCGGAAATGATTGGCCCTAATTCTCCTTTTAAAAGCTCTGCCAATGACATTAAAAAGGCTATCCAAAATTCCTTTAGCCAGCTCATCAGCATCAACCCGTTCCAACAGAAAATACCTGGTGCCTCTTATCTTAATCAGATAAAAACTTTTGCACCATTAGGACTCGATGTAGCAGCTATAAAAAATGAAATTATAAACGCCTCAAAAAAAGTTGCTTCTCCTATTGTCGCTTCTAATAATGCCTCCAGTGCCATTAACAGCATTACCAGTGCGAGCATCTCGCAGCGTGCCGGGCAATTGCGCATTCAAGCAGCTAGCAGGGGCAATGTCCAGGGCGCATTTTCTGGCCAAAATAGCAACTTATGGCTAAAGCTAAAGCATAGCAACTCGAATATTACCAATAGCGGCTATGCTTCAACCCGCGTCAAAACAAACAATTATATCCTAGGTTACGATAACAAATTATCCGAAAAAGCCTATCTGGGTGCTTATGTCGCTTTGACCAATGGCAAAGTGGAAATGAAAAATAGCAGTATTAACATCAATAATTCCACAGACTACGGCATTTATAGCACCAGCATATTGGGAAAAGGCGCTTACCTGAATTATCTTGGCCATGCCGGAACAATCCGCAATGAACTTGACCATCACAGCTGGAACACTCATAATTGGGGAATAAGCCTTGAATATGGCAAAAAGATGCAGCAGGGCTTTAATCTGTATGCTACGCCATATATCCAGCTCAGCTATGACCATATAAAATCAGATGCCCCTGATTTTGGCGGCAACAAAATTAATAGTGGCGCCTCAAACAACATCAATGCTAAATTAGGCGTTGATTTTAGCCGCAAAGATGACAAGGACAACTCCTATTATACAGGCATTGCCTACGGCAAGACCTTCTCCCATGCCCCCAATACACTGGTAAACGGCATTCCCGTTCCCAGCACATCTCAAAACAGCAATACTTTTTATCTCAGCTTTGGCACAGACCAAAAAATTAGTGAAAATAGCACCGTAAGTCTTGACTATGAAAAGACTTACGGTAATACCAACGGCTGGAGCGTTCAGGGAAAAATTAACTGGTCATTCTAATCATTAAGCAAAAAGAGACACCATTGGTGTCTCTTTTATTTATCATTTACATAATAAAAAACGCCTTCAGTATTGACTTATCAATGCTGAAAGCGTCGCTTAACCGGCAACTAC
>JAHHSR010000081.1 GCA_020025075.1 Pectinatus sp.
GTTGCGCCTTACTCATGACTAAAGTCACGAGTATGCGGCGCAATTTCAATCAAATCATTCTCCTAACTGCCATCGAGGCACGTACTTTTCTGCCCAAAAATGCGGCCAAGATACAAAGCATAATATCGCCAGGTACGGCGAGAATAAAACCATATAAAAACACTGTCCATGCCCCGACAGCTTTACCAAGATAAAAATTGCTGATGGCATAACAGTAGATGAGACCAAAGAAATAGACAAAGAATAGCCCCGCAAAATTTGCCCCTAAAAGGCGTTTTAAAGAAGGACACGGATTTTTTTCGGCGATAGCGCCCGTCACATAACTGCCGATAATGAAGCCAATAAGATAGCCAAAAGTAGGCTGAAAAATATAGCCCGGCCCGCCGCCTTCCGTAAAAACCGGCACGCCAAAAAGTCCCAAGGCCACATAGGCCGCAACACTCAAAGCGCCAAGCCTGCTGCCAAGCAAGATGCCAGCCAAAGTAGTAAATAATAACTGCAAGGTAAAAGGTACTACAGGCACCGGTATCTTGATGAATGCCCCGACGGCGATAAGAGCGGTAAATAAACCGCACATGATGATTTCGCGCGTATTAAGTCGCATAGTAACACCTCTTTTCAGGTTTATTAAAGCATAAAAAAAAACTATTGTCAATCAAAACAATATGATGGTTGACAATAGTTGAAAAAACAATATTTATTTTAAGTTTTCCGGATTGAGGCACTTCAAGTCATCTGTGACAAACAGGCCATCTTTTCTTATCAGCTCGCCGTCGAAATAGATTTCGCCGCCGCCATATTCCTTTGTCTGAATCAAGACAAGGTCCCAATGCACGGCTGAGCGGTTGCCGTTATCGCAATCATCATAAGCATTGCCCGGCGTAAAGTGAATGCTGCCGCTGATTTTTTCATCGAATAAGGTATCCTTCATCGGGAAAGTGACATAAGGATTGAGGCCGAAAGAAAATTCACCTACATAGCGCGCGCCTTCATCGGTATCAAAAATTTTATTGATTGCTTCGGTCTGATTAGCTGTGGCCTTTATAATCTTGCCATCCTTGAAGGTAAGGCTGATATTTTCAAAGGTTGTCCCCTGATAAACAGCAGGTGTATTATACGTTATCGTGCCGTTGACGGAATTTTTAACCGGCGCCGTGTAAAGTTCACCATCGGGAATATTGCATTCGCCTGAGCATTTTACAGAAGGCAATCCCTTGATGGAAAATGACAAGTCTGTACCAGGGCCTTTGATTTCAACACGGTCTGTTTTAGCCATGCGTTCCTGCAGCGGCGTCATCGCCTTATTCATCTTGCCATAATCCAAGTTGCAGACGTTGAAATAATAATCAGTAAAAGCTTCCGTACTCATGTTGGCAAGCTGCGCCATCGAACCATTGGGATAGCGCAAAATGCACCAATGTGTCTTGGGTACGCGGATATCGCCATGTACAGGTTTTAGCCAGTATTTTTGATAAAGGGACATTTTTTCGGCCGGAACATCGCTGAGTTCATTGATGTTGAAGCTGCCGCGAATAGAAATATACGCATCCATCTGCTTCATGCGCATTGCTTCGTAGGCAGCAATCATTTCCATCTGCTCGCGGCTCGCGCCCATAAGCAGCTCGCGCTGCAAGGACTGGTCCTTAACAGTCAAAAATGGTATACCGCCGACCTTATAGGCTTCCTTGACAAGTGCCTGTCCCAGCTCATGGCCTTCATCTGTCAATTCAATGAGCAGTTTTTCTCCTTCTTTTAAATTGACTGAGTAATTGACTAAATTATGCGCCAAAACCCTAATTCTTTTATCCATCATAACCCCTCCATTTTTTTGGGCAGCCAAGCTGCCACCAAAGAAGTTTCTCCTTTATTATAGCACCTTTGCCCGAAAGTTTTTTTATAACTTTACTTTTGTAAAAGCTTCTTGCTGCAATAAAACGGCAGCGTATTCAAAGAAATGAATTTTCTTACATTTTCTCCTCTTTGCCAGAAGCATACTTTTGTCAGATTATTTAAAAACGCGCCGTCTGAACATCTTCTGCCGTACAATTTTCTGCTGCACCATATGCTTGCTCTTGCGGGGTGCGCAGCCTATCGACAATTGTCGCACAGGCCGCATCGCCTGTGATATTGACAGCTGTTCTGAGCATATCAAAAATTCTATCGACACCAAATAATATAGGAAGCGCCTCAATCGGAATACCTGCCGCCATTAAGACAGCGACCACCAAAAGCGTTGGTCCCGGAACGCCAGCTTGCCCCACGGCACCGATTGTCGCCGTAAAGCAGATGGCTATATATTGCTGCATCGTAAGGTCCATGCCAAAAATTTGAGCAAAGAAACTTGCTGCCATGGCATAATAAGCTGCATTGCCATTCATGTTAATCGTTGCTCCCAAAGGCAGAGCAAAAGAGGTAGTTTCTTTTGATACATTTAATTCTTCTGTCGCCGTTTTCATATTGAGCGGCAAAGTGGCCATTGAAGAAGCCGTAGTAAAGGCAAATAATTGCACTTTATACATGCTCTTAAAAAATTGCCTATAAGTCGTACATTTAGAAAACATCGCCACACTGCCACCGATAATACCATAGTTTAAAATGAGCAAAACGATGATATAAAGGCCGACAAGATAAAGCAGCTTCACTAAAATCTCCGAGCCAAATTCACCGATAGAACCAGCGATAAGGCCAAAGACGCCAATGGGGGCCACAAGCATAATCATATTCATGATACCGACAGTAGCTTCGGTCAAAAAAGTGAACGCACCCCCGCCTACGCTTCGCTAAGAGGCGGGAGCTTCCTATTTCTGCGAAAACAGCACCATTTCTCCTAAGAGTTACAGCGGCTTACACTTTCTC
>JAHHSR010000082.1 GCA_020025075.1 Pectinatus sp.
AGTTGCGCCTTACTCACGACTAAAGTCACGAGTATGCGGCGCAATTTCAATCAATTATAATTTTATAGTAAGGAATAAAAGTTTTCAAGGAGGTGCTCTCCATGGCCTTTGCTTTTGCCGCTAGGCTTTGGCTGGAGTTTTTGTCGTTTACCAGGGTAATGCTGAAAAGCTATTTTTTCCTGTGGCTTATGTTTTTTGCCTTTCGACTGCTTTTCATTTTTGGCATGCGTGATTATTTGCTCGCCTCAACGCATTGGCCACTTATTTTCAAAGCTGTATTGCTTGGCACGAAGATGAGCATGCAGACAGTGGGAGCGCTTGTTTTGGTTAATGCCATAGCATGGCTTTTGGGGCGTTTTTTTGGTCCCCAAAATGCTAGGCGCAGTACTTTTTTGGTGATGTTTCTATGGTGCATGCTTTTTTCTATTCTCTTTATTGCCCGGTTTCCGTATTATGCTACTTACCATAGCGGCTATAATAGGATGCTTTTTACGGCAGTTCATGAAGATTGGCAGGCACTGTTTTGGACTTTTGTGAGCCAGTATCATTTAGCGGTGCGCCTGCCAGCGGCAATAATACTGGGGCTTTTGCTCTTTTTCCTTTGGCGCTTTTGGGAACGACTTGACCTTCATTTTACAGATTATTTGCAAAAGCAAAAAAAAATTGCCTTTGCCATTACCTTGCTCACTTTTTATATTTTGGGGCGCTTATCGCTCTTTAATGGCAGCTGGTCGTGGCAGACGCAAATAGACTGGGAAAATGCGGGCATTACCAGTGATAATTTACTCAATGAGGCCATTTTAGATGATGGTCAGGCACTATACCGCGCTTACTGTCTGCAGGAGCGGAATAAGGCCTGCAATGGCCTGAGCTATACGCCCGAGCAAGTGAAGGCATTTGCGGCCTATTTGAGCGGCAAGCCAGAAGACAGCGACTCGCTTTCATATTATTTGGAAAAGACGGCGCTAGGAGCGTATATTAAAAAGCCGCGCCATATCTTTTTGATTATTTCGGAAAGCTATGCTAATTGGCCGCTTTTGCCGCAGTACGCGAAGCTTAATCTCGCCAATGGCATGAAGCAGCTGATAGAAAAGAGCGATACTGCTTATTGCGATTCCTTCTTGCCCAATGGTTCTAGTACGGTCAATGCACTGATGGGTCTTACGACAAATCTGGCGGATGCGAACTTATATCTGACGACGATGGTTGGGCAGATGAAAAAGCCTTATATTACGGCAACGGCACCGCAGCTGGAGCGCCTAGGCTATGCGACAGCATTTTATTATGCCGGTCCGCCGACGTGGGAGAATATTGCCAAATTTACCAAGGCACAGGGATTTGAGCATTTTTATTGTCGCGGCAATATTACAGAAAAGAAAAAAGGAAGTGTCTGGGGGGCAGATGATGCTGACCTTTATGCATTTATTTTGAAAAATGTCACCGCTAAGCCATCTTTTAATGTCATATTAAATGTTTCCAATCATTCGCCCTTTGATGTGAATTTGGAAGAAGCTGGCTTTGATGCAGCGGCTTTGCGGCAGGCAATGCCCCCAAAATATCGTTCTGACAATTTTTTGGTACGCGAATTGGGGCATTTTTGGTATGCTGATAAAATGATGGCGCAGTTTATTGCCGCGATGCGGCAAAAATATCCTGATAGCCTTTTTATTATCACCGGCGACCATGCTGACCGCTATAATTTGGAAAAAAATCCGACGATGTATCATCGCTATGGAACGCCGCTTATCATCAGTGGTCCAGGGATAACCAAGAAAATTTTCCCCGCAGGAACGGTGGGAAGTCAGATTGATATTATACCTACTGTCATTGACCTCATCGCGCCGCGTGGCTTTAAGTATTATTCAGTGGGAAAGAGCCTTACAAGGGGCAATTTTATTGCCGGTAATTACGGCTTTTGGCTTACCGATGGCTATATCGACTCGATTGATGCGCCGCAATTTGCACCACATCAATTTAAGGCCGATAAGCCATTGCCTCAGCAAGGTGTTGTCCTTAAATACGGTGATGCGATAAGGGCTGTTTCTTGGTGGGAAGCAGAGCATGGCAATTCGCTCTAGTGGGGGACAAGTAAGTTTTGTTAAAACCAAAGAAAGCTCTAAGCTATAAGCAAACGGTGTTTTTCTCTAGCCGCGTGTACAGGATTTTTAAGAATATAAAATTTTACTATAGATATTTTCTTGCAGTAAAATATGTTATAATCAATTTGCAGAAAGCGAGGCGGTTATGGGTATTTAACTGTAAAGCATCAGGGTAAACAACTTACAAATAATTAGGCTTTTATCATAATCAGCCAGAAGACTCCTTCCTCTTAGGTGGGAGATGAATGGCGGCATCTTGTGCGGGC
>JAHHSR010000083.1 GCA_020025075.1 Pectinatus sp.
TTGCGCCTTACTCATGACTAAAGTCACGAGTATGCGGCGCAATTTCAATCAAATTAGGTCAAACTGGTGGCAAAATTGCCTGCAAGTATTGATTTTTTGACTAAAGCGTTGTATATTATAAATATATTTTAGCACTCGATGACTAGGAGTGCTAATAATTTAGCAATAAGGAGATTTTGAGCATGGCGAAACAAACATATGAATTTCAGGCAGAAACAAAGCAGCTGCTTGATTTGATGATTCATTCGATTTATACGAACCGCGAGATATTTTTGCGCGAGCTTATTTCAAATGCATCTGATGCTATAGATAAAGTTCATTTTGAAAGTCTGACTAATAAAGAGATTTTGGAAGGCGATGACAGTTACGAGATTTTTCTCGTGCCCGATGCTAATACAAAGACATTATCAATAAGTGATAATGGCATTGGTATGAATCGCGAAGAACTGATTGAAAATATTGGCACGATTGCGAAATCTGGCACGAAGGCATTTTTAGAAAAGATGCTCAAGGCGAAAGAAGAAAGCGATTCTGTCTCAGGCAAAGAACTTATCGGTCAATTTGGGGTCGGCTTTTATTCCGCCTTTATGGTCGCAGACAAGATTACGATAATCACGCGCAAGGCTGGCGAAAAGCAAGCGTGGAAGTGGGAATCAGCGGCTGATGGTTCTTATACCATTGAAGAAGCGGAAAAAGAAAAGCGCGGCACGACTATCAGCATGACGCTTTTGCCAGAGTTTTGCGGTGATAAAGACGGTGTCGAAAACTTTACCGACACCTATACTTTAAGCCATCTTGTCAAGAAATATTCGGATTATGTGCGCTATCCTATCAAGATGAATTTTGAAACGGAAGAAGTGCCAACCGATAAAGATGGAAAGCCTATTGAAGGCGCAGAAAAGGTGAAGAAAAATGAAATTCGCACCTTGAATTCGATGCAGCCTCTCTGGACGAAAAACAAGTCGGAAATAAAGCCGGAAGAATACAATGAGTTTTATCAAGACCTCTTCCATGAGTATGAAGCGCCAATGGAAATTTTGCACAACAAAGTGGAAGGAACAATTGAATATACTTCCTTGCTCTTTTTCCCTGCACATGCGCCGTTTGACCTTTACCATACCAACTATGAACCGGGTCTGCAGCTATATTCGCGCCATGTCTTTATCATGGATAAGTGCAAGGATTTGCTGCCGGAGTATTTGCGCTTTGTCAAGGGACTTGTCGATTCGCCCGATTTTTCATTAAATATCTCGCGTGAACTTTTGCAGCAGAGCCGTGAGCTCAAGACAATTGGCAAGAAACTTGAAAGCAGCATCTTGAAGACTTTAGAGCGGCTCATGAAAAATGACCGTGAAAAATATGAAAAATTCTGGGCTGAATATGGCAAATCGCTCAAGATAGGCGTTTACGGCAGCATGTATACGGGCCGTGAAACAATTGATAAGCTCAAGAATCTGCTCCTTTTTTCTACTTCCGATGCGCAAAAGGGTCTTAGCAGCCTTAAAGAATATATAGACCGTATGCCGGAAAGCCAAAAGAAGATTTACTATGCTTCTGGCAAGGACCGCCAGTCTATTGATAGCTTGCCGCAGATGGAAATTTTGCGCGAAAAGGGCATTGAAGTACTCTACCTTTTAGATAATGTAGATGAATTTGCCATTGAGGCATTGCATGAATATGAAGGCAAGCAGTTCCACTCCATCAGCCGTGGCGATTTAGGCCTAGATGATGTCGAATCGCAGCAGGTGAAGAAGGAAACGGAAGATATGAGCAAAAAGAATGAAACTTTGCTCAAGGACATCAAGGAAACGCTTGGTGACAAGGTTGCCGATGTTAAGCTGAGCAATCGTCTCAAAAATAGCGCCGTCTGCCTCGTTGCCGATGAGCAGGGGCCGAGCTTTGCCATGGAACAGGTTTTTGCTGAGGCTAACAATCCGATGTTTAAGGCGAAGAGAATTTTGGAAATTAACCCGCATCATAAGCTTTTTGAACGCCTCCAAAACATTCATTTGGATGGTAAGGACAATGCTGCTTTTAAAGATTACTGTGACCTTCTTTATACGCAGGCATTGCTCATTGAAGGCATGGTGCCGGATAATCCTGCCGCTATGGCCAATAAGATTGCTGAATTGATGGCCCAATAATAGATGAAAAGTAAAAGGCTCCTGCCCGTATGGGCAGGAGCCTTTTTGTGAATTGGCATTAAGAGAGTGCAATTATGGTGAGGATAGCTTGGCTTTGCGCTTTTTATAGCGGTATTTGCCTTGGCTTTGAGAGGGGATTTGAGCGCATGGCCTTAAATTTGTTTTATCATAATCCGCCAGAAGACTCCTTCCTCTTAGGTGGGAGATGAATGACG
>JAHHSR010000084.1 GCA_020025075.1 Pectinatus sp.
AAGCATTGGTCAATGAAGCAAGAACCCCGCGACTTTAGTCGTGGGAGGTTCAGAGATATGGCTAAAAAAGGTGATATTACCTATCTTGTCCTAGGCTGTGATGACAACGCTGAATATTCTCAGACGGATATGGAGTGGCGTCGCCTCAATCAATATGCAGCTAAAATAGGCTGCGATAATTATAATTCCGTAGCCGGAATTGATGAATTGGCAATGGTCCTTTTGACGCGCGCCGTAAATCAGGCACAGGGCAATATACCCTTTGTCAGCGTTTTCTATCCGCCTGGTGCTGGCGCTGCTACGGTACCTGCTTATTCTAATGAGCCGATTGCTAATTCGGCAAGGATGCATATTATTATGGCAGGCGGCATTCAGGTGCCGAGCGCTAAGAATGCCGATTTAGTGCTTTTGGAAAATACAACTTATAGTGGCATCACGCGCGCTGCCAATGATGTGGATAATACGCCTAGCGCTATTTGGAAAAATACCAAGCCTTTTGTTGCAATGGTTGGAAAATATCTGACAGAAGGAAAAAATGTCGGCGTTTCTGATATTGCCTTTGGCAATGGCGCTGATAATGCGCTCATGCAAAACCTGTGGGAAAAAGGCTATTTGCCGCGCCTTGGCGCTTATGCAGGCTGGAACACGCCGACAAACAGCAGCGGCTATGCCATTGCCATGGGGATGCTTTCGGAATATGCCGATAAAAAGCAGCGCCTTATGATGCTTACGCCCCGCTATTTAGATGATTGGTTCTATGAGGCAAATATTCGTCAGCAGGTGGCAAATAAGATGGACAGCTTTCCTGGTACGGGCGGTTACGGCAATACAGGCACGCGCACGCAGGCAGCCCAGGAATATGCGACCAAGCTCATGCGCAAGGATGTTTTTGATTACAATTTAGCGCAGATAATGGAAAATGAAGCCTTAGCAAAGGTTAGCGTGGTATTTCCTTGGCACAGGCTGTTTGAAGCAAAATTTTTATACTGATTGATAAGGATAAAAGGGCATCGGCCAATAGTCGATGCTCTTTTTAAGAGGAGCAAGATGTTTGAAAAAGCAGTCTTAAAGCAATATGCGATAGGAATGGAAAAATTTGCGGCCAGAGAGGCTGATGCCCATATAGCATTTGGGATTAGTGCCAATTTTACTTATCCCATTGGCGTTTTTTTGACCTCTATTTTAGAAAATAATCAGGACTTAAAGTTAGCTGTTCATATTTTTTCTGATGGAGAGTTATCAGAGAGTGAAAAACAGCGCTTTGAGACATTGACGGCTCGGTATGCGGTAGGAATATATATTTATGTTATTGATAATGTTTTTTTTCGCGGACTTGATACAAAAGAATTTACCATAGCAGCTTATTATCGCTTCATTATTCCCAGTCAGTTAGAAGGTTTGGCGAAAAAGTTTATCTATCTAGATGCAGATATGATTTGTGTTGGCGCATTAAAGGCGCTTTTAGCGCTTGATTTTGAGGATAAGACGGCTTGCGTAGTAGAAGATTTTAAGCTGGAAGGTGGAAGGCCAGTCTTATCGGATAAAAAGGGAGAGGCGTATTTTAATTCTGGCATGATGTATATTGACATAAAAAAATGGATAAAAGAGCAAATTTCAGAAAAATCATTGCAGCTTTTGCGCGCCGTCAATAAAGATGCCAGCTTAAAGAAGAAATATGGATTTGAATTTCGCTGCTTTGACCAGGATGCCTTAAATATTATTTTGCAGGGAAAAGCCAAGTTCATTCCGCCTAAATATAATTTTCTTTGCAATATTAGCCTGCGCCGCAATAAAAATTTGCAAGAGGTACCAAGCGATACCATTATTATCCATTATCATGGCTTTAATAAACCCTGGCATGAATGGTGCTTTCATACATTGGCTAGATATTTTCGCCATTATTGGCAGCTATCACCTTGGCATGACGTGTCGCTTGATAAAAATCCCTCTAAATATCGCCAAATGCGCCTTTATGCACAGTATTTCTTCCGTAAAGGAAGATATGATAAGAGCCTGTATTGGCTTTGTTGTTCATTTAAGAAAAAGTATAGCAAATGAATAATGCGCTGGAGAAAGTATGGCTGCGAGCAATGAATTACAATTGTTAAGTTGTATTTTTTTTGTAAACATTATATACTGATTAGAGTAAGATACGTATATTTGATAAAGGCAGGAATTGGCTCAATGATAAATCTAGAAGTCAGCAAATTGAAGCCAGGCATGATTAATGCGCAAGGGCTTTTTTACTCCAATGGCTCATTTATGCTCAAAAGAGGCATGCGCCTTGATTGAAATTGCGCCGCATACTCGTGACTTTAGTCGTGAGTAAGGCGCAAC
>JAHHSR010000085.1 GCA_020025075.1 Pectinatus sp.
GCTTAAGCTTTTTTGAACCACGCGACTATCGCGTGGTTTTCTTATATACAAAAAGCCGGAAAACAGCATTGCTGTTTTCCGGCCATATGTGTGCAGGGCTTATTTGCCGAGCTGGTCTTTCATGCCTTTATAACGCCTAAAGAGCATAATTGCCATAATCGTGAAAACAATAGGACCTGCTATCATCCAGAGCGTATCGCTCAAATTGCCGTTTAAGGCAGGATTGATAATAGTAAAGATATTGGCGAATAATACCGTAATCGTAACGACAATAGCGGCAATAGTCGCAGAGGTATTAGACTTATACATTTCAAAAGGTTTTTTAATTGATTTGTTTCTCTTGAAATAAATGAACGCCATAGAGATGAATGCATACGGTATCGTCATTGCCACATTGGTCATCAAAATGAGCTTATTAAAGAACGCCGATGCACCAGAACCGCCAAAAGCAATGAGCGCTATAATCACGATAACAATAGCAGCCTGAATATTCATTGCATTGCGTGGCATACCATTGGTAAGCTCGCCCATCTTGCCGGGCCAAAAGCCTTTCGGCGCACCTTCAATGAGCTGCTTTAACGGAGCGTAAATCAAGGTGAAGAAACCGCCGATAAGGGACAGGAACATAGAAAGGCCGACAATACGTGCCAGCCATGCTCCCATTGCAAGTGAAGTGGCCTTGCTCGCACCGAAAGCGAGGCCGAGCTGCAAACCGAGGTTTTGCATCATGAGATAAGCAATATTAGCCATGTTGATATTGCTGCCAGAAAGGGCACTTTTCCAATTCGTAAAGGCACCGCAAAGCAAAATACCGATAGCATAGCCGACCATGATGATGATGGCCGAGAAAATGATGCCCCGCGGGAAATTCTTTTCAGGGTCTTTCGTCGAGTCGACAAGGCCGCCGACAACTTCAATACCACCATAAGAGAACAGGGCAAAGACCAAAAAGGACAAGACACCCATCGTATTTTGATAATCAGGATGCGGCGAAGAAATGAGGCAGTCATGCGTCAAAAGCTGTGCAAACTGGCCGTGATTGCCGATGAGAACTAAGATGGCACCGCCAATCAGCACAACATTTAAAAGAGCAACGGCCGTACCGCCAACAGAGGTAAACTTAGAAATTTTATCTAAGCCACGCGAAGCCGTAAATGTAACGAAAATCATCCATAAAATAGCTAAAATACCGATAAACTGAACGGAACTAAGATGCATAAAGCCTAGATTAAGTCCCCAATTTTGCGTCGTATCCGTGCCAAAAATCATCGTTGAAAAAGGAATCCAAAGACCGTTGGCGACATTGACCATCCAGATGATATAAGAAGCATACCACATGAAGGTGCCAATAAAGGCATATTCTGTGTTGACAGAAATTTCCATCCAAGAGAAGATACCGCCCTTTTCATTTTTGAAAGCCGCACCATACTCGGCAATCATAAAGGCGTATGGGATAAAGAACAACACTGCTGCCGCAATAAACCATGGTATTGCACTATAGCCCATGAGATAAAACGAACGCGGCATATTGGTGAAGCCAAATACTGATGTGAAAATCATCAGTACCAGCGCTATCAAGGATAGCTGCTGTTTTTTCTCTGTTTTTCCTGACATTGAGAACTCCTCCATAAATTTATATTGCAATCTGGCAAACCGGAGAACAAGCGAAAAGGAATTAAAAATGACTAAAGTATCGGTTATTAATTATAAATAAGTTTTTAATAGTATGAAAATATATAAAATTTATTTCCTAGAGAATACCATTTATAAAAATATTCTTTACACTATAAATGTTTAATTAGCCTCTTTATCCTCGTTTGTAATTATCTCATATTTCAGAGTTTTTTACAATTAAAATTTTTCAATAAATTGGTTTGTTTTTTAAGTATTCATCTTTAAAAACAATATATACTTTTAATCTTTCTATAAATGTGCAGAATTATAAATTCTAAAATATTATTTACTCG
>JAHHSR010000086.1 GCA_020025075.1 Pectinatus sp.
TTCATCTCCCACCTAAGAGGAAGGAGTCTTCTGGCGGATTATGATAAAATAAATGGCCCTTTAATCCTGTGCAGCACCCTTGCCGGTCCCGCTTGGGGACAGCGTCCTTATGCTGCCTCACTTTTCGTCAATATATGTATCAATGGCAAATTGCTGAAAATTGCGTACAAGCTGCGGCAAAATACGATTGCTTTCCCAGGCCATGCCAATGACGCGGCGGCAATGCGGCGAGGAAATGGGCAAAAATTTAATGTCGAGATACTCTAACCCCGGTATGCGCGGCACAATAGAAACACCCAGATTGCCATTTACCAGATTGGCCACCGTAATAATCTCATCGCCTTCAAATTCAATGCGCGGCAAAATCCCCGTCATGTTAAAAAGCTGATTAACCAAAAGGCGCAAGCCATAAAACGGCTTTAATGTGATAAACGATTCCTCGGCAATATCGCTTAATGTAACCGATTTTCTTCCTGCCAGGCGATGTTTTTGCGGCACAATGACAAATAGTTCTTCTGAACAAAGCGGCACCCAGCTTATATTCTCGCTGATGACGAGATTAGAGCAAATACACAAATCCGTTTTGCCTTTTATAAGCTGATTGATGAGCGTCGTGGAATTTTCTTGATTGAGCCTGAATTTGCACTCCGGGTGTATCTTGTGAAACTCACCGATGAGCTTTGGCACTATATAACTGCCCAGGGAATGCAAAAAGGAGAGGTTTATTACCTGCTTATCAAACTTATCTATTTCCATCTTGGCCATGGCTTCCTCACGCACAATGCGCTCGGCATGCGTCAAGAGCATTTTGCCATAGCCCGTGAGCCGCACATCTTTGTTATTGCGACTAAACAGCTCCACACCCAATTCCGTCTCGAGACGCTTTATCGAGCGGCTCAAGGCAGACTGCGTTATCGAAACAGTCGCGGCCGCCTTGGTAAAATTACCCATATGGGCAATTGCTAAAAAATATTCTAATTGTTGCAGCTCCATATTTTACTCCAATCATGATATTTTGTCATATGTTTTTTTTATAAAAAACATGGTTAAACTCTAAAAAAATGCACGATGAACTGCTGTATTTCTATTATAATCTGTTTGATTAAACATTGCCAGAAAAAAAGTTATATGTATAAAAAGAATAGTTAACTAGTATAAACATCATTTGACCTAATGAAATAAACTGGTATAAACTTTTTTTTCGCAAAAGTATTGTTTGATTTTTAAAAAGGAGCAAAAATGCCTATAAAAGAAAAAAATAAAACAGATAAACTAAACAATTACAGTATCGGCCAAAAAATGGACCTCATCTTGGAAACGGGCCAACTGCTCATGGAAAATGGCGCCGATACCAATAGAATTACCCTGACGATGAAGCGAGTGGCAAAATCAATGGGTATTTGTGAAAGCAACGTTCATATACATATAACATATACGACTATTATGCTGAATATCTGTGAGGGCAACCATTCTGTCACGCGTTTTCAAAAGTGCATTAAACACGGCCTTGATATGACTGTCGTCTCCGCCGTGAGCAAATTGGCGTGGAATTTCTCAAAGCACGCCTATACGCTCAACGAATACCGCCATTACCTGCATTTCAACAGCTGCCGTTCCCGCTTTTTCTATGGCCTTTGGATTGTAGCGGGAGCAGGGCTTGGCTGCGGTGCCTTTTGCAAGCTTTTTGGCGGTGATTTAATTTCGTCCTTTTATACGGCAATCTGCGCCATGATTGGCTTTAAGATAAATACGCTCTGCAAAAAATTTGATTGAAATTGCGCCGCATACTCGTGACTTTAGTCATGAGTAAGGCGCAAC
>JAHHSR010000087.1 GCA_020025075.1 Pectinatus sp.
CGTGTATCAAACTTCTCAAGAATCCCCCACTTCTATAAGTGGGGGAGGTTCAAAAAAAGGCTGGAAATGTACTTTTTCTTTCCGGCAGCGATTTTCAGCAAAATACTTTATGTTCTCTGTAAAAAAATTTTTTATTTGGCGCAATTAGATATTGTAATTTTTTTTTAATATGCTATATTGCTAGTATATCATCTAGATAAATAGGAGGGTTAAGATGTTTTTAATGCATTTGAAGCGCTACACGTTAATTCTCATCGGCTGTATTTTGGGGAGCGCTGCAATTAATGCGTTCTTGTTGCCGGCGCAGCTGCTTTCCGGAGGGATTACAGGTATTGCCGTCATCTTATATTATCTGTTCGGCTTGCCTATCGGCACTCAGCTCATCATCTACAATATCCCGATTGTCTATCTTGCCTATAAGGTTTTTGGCAAGCAGTATGCAATAGATACGATTATCGGTATGACACTCTTTTCGCTGTGTATTGATGCGACCAGCTTTTTGTCAAGTTACAATTTCGTCGATGACAGAATGTTAAATTCCATTTATGGCGGCGTTATTTCCGGCATCGGCTTTGGCATCATTTTTCGTGCCGGTTCCAATACGGGCGGCCTTGACGTCGTCGGGGCGGTCATTAAGAAATTTTATTCTTACGATGTCGGCACAGCTATTTTCGGACTTAATTTCATTATCATCATTGTCGGCTGCATCATGTTTAATGTCAACACGGGCCTATTTACGCTGATTTGCATGTATGCCACGGCAGAAATGACCAACAAGGCAGCCGCCGGGTTCGGCAGCAAAAAATCAATTATGATTATGTCGCCTAAGGTAGAGCATATGGCACCGCTCATCATGCAGTATTTAAGCCGCGGCGTTACCTTCTTTCACGGTGAAGGCGCCTTTACTCACCAATCCAAAAATATTCTCTTCGTCGTCGTAAGCCTCACACAGCTCGAAAAAATAAAATCCATCGCGCATGCCTTTGACCCGACAGCGTTCATGATTATCTTTGACGCTTCAGAGGTTACGGGACGCGGCTTTACGATGAGCAGCTCCATCCCGCCAGATGTCATTGAGCTGCATAAAAAAGAAAACAATCTTTAGCAAAAGGGGCAGCAAAATTTTGCTGCCCCTTTTGCCATATGCCATCTTATAAGACGAGGGCATAGATTTAATTAAAAAAGACAGCCTCTTAGAGGCTGTCTTTTTTAATTAAGCATAACTTAGTTTCCGTCCCCTTGCGGGGTATGAGTTGTAACTTCGCCTTGGCAGTGCAATTTTCCTGCAAAAAAGTTTCCGTCCCCTTGCGGGGTATGAGTTGTAACGATTGACATCCCCTTTGGCTCGCTCCTATGGCGTTTCCGTCCCCTTGCGGGGTATGAGTTGTAACC
>JAHHSR010000088.1 GCA_020025075.1 Pectinatus sp.
GATATCAAAGACCGTCATCATATTTATCTGCAAGAAAGCAGCCCCTTCTTTTCCCCAATTTATTGCCAAAAAGCAAATACAGAATTATTATATAAGATGTTACGAGCTTTGTAAATAAAATCTACCCATCAAAGCTAAGAAAGGATTAACTATGACTTTCAAACTAAAAAACGTCCCCACTCCTTTGGCCAGCATCGCCTTCAGCCTTACCGTATTAGGTGATTTATGGAATTCTTACAGCCATCTTCTTCACAATATATGCGGGCTTTTGGGATTTATACTCTTTCTTCCCTTTGCCCTGCGCTGCTTTTTCTGCCCTGAGGCTATGCGCCAAGAGCTTACAGACGACCCGGCAACAGCCGGCCTTTTTCCCAAGCTCTTTATGACCTCGATGCAGCTGGCAGCCTATCTTGCGCCATATTTTTACCAAGCGGGCTTTTATTGGTGGTGGCTTGCCGTAATCGGCCATTTTATCTTTATCGTCTGGTTTACATATTATTATATCTTCCACCTCAAATGGCAGGATATCTTTGCCACATGGTACATCGTCTATGTCGGAATCGTCGTAGCGGCAACAACGGCACCGGCCTTTGCCTTGCAAAATACGGGCCTTTTTGTCTTTTACTTCGGTCTTTACGGCTATATAGCAACTCTTATCCTCATCAGCTGGCGCTATCTTCGCCATCCAATTGAAAAGCTCGCGCAAAAGCCGCTCTTTTGCATTTATACGGCGCCGATGAGCCTTTGTCTTGCGGGCTATCTAAAAAGTACTGCCGATAAAAATGCCCTTTTCATCCTTTGCATGGTCATCGTCGCGCAGTTCTTTTTCCTGCTCGTTTTAAGCCAGCTGCCGCGCTTTTTGCGCCAGCCTTTTGCTTTAAGCTACGCTTCTTTTACTTTTCCCTTCGTCATCACAGCCTTAGCCTTTACGGGCACGGTCAAATATTTCGGCCTTGGCGGTATCTGGCACTATTTTGATATGTTTGAAAAGCTTTTGGCAAGCGGCCTTATTT
>JAHHSR010000009.1 GCA_020025075.1 Pectinatus sp.
CAGTTCTCTTATGAACTTCTTTAGCTTTCACTAAAGCACAGACTATATCTTATCCTTCAGCTTTACCTGCTAAGGCCTCATCCACTTCCGCAGCCAATCGCTTGCTGCGTACTCCCCTCGGGAGGGATAGTCGTTGAGCTTTCCCCTATTCGGGGCTTAGTTGCTGATTGTCCAATCTTCTATATTTTCATACCGTCACGTTTGGCCTTGTTTCATACCTGCGTTGTGGTTACAGAAGCTCTAAGGAGTTCCCAGCAGTTCAGATGCTGTCCTGTACGAATTTCTTTCAGTTCGTATCTACATACATATTTCTATATATGCTGACTATTTGCTCGCCTTACTCATGACTAAAGTCACGAGTGTACGGCTCACTTTTAATCAATATATTCAGAAACGGTCTTTTCATCAAAGTTGACATTTGTTATCGTCGTAAAAAGCGCACCAGTGATGAGCTTCGTGAGCTCTGCTGTCGGCTTCGTTCCCTTGACTACGCGCGCTAAACCAATAATAGCGCCAGTCAACTCATCTTGCAGCTTAGCAACAACAGAAGGCTTGCCGCACACACCGGCCTTGCCCTGGCACCCTTTGCCATTAGCAGTTTGTTCACATTGAAAGCAAAACATATCTCCCATGATTTAACCCCCTATTTTAAATATCACCAAAACCGCCACGCACGCCGCAAAAATCGGGCAAAAAAAGGCATGCGCTTGAGCTTCTGCTATTATTTTATTATAATAAAATAAAATTGTATGTTGTAAATACAACATTAATACCAAAAATTTTTTCTAAAGGGGGCAAGCGCTTTTCATCTTTATGAGCAACCGACCAGAAATAGAAAAATACCTGCCCATCATTAAAAAGGCTGCCGTCTTTAAAGATGTCGGGCAAAAGGATATCCTCTCTATGCTCTGCTGTCTTGACGGACGCCTCGTCAATTACAAAAAGGGAGCGACAATCTTTCCCGTTGGCGTACGCCTGCATGAAATGGGACTTGTACTTGCAGGAAATATCCGCCTCGAGCATAGCGACTATTGGGGCAACCGCACCATTTTGGCCAACGTCGACAGCGGCGAGCTCTTTGGTGAAGTCTACGCCTGCGATAGCCGCCTTTTAACTAATGTCAGCGCCACAGCGTCAAGCTGTGCTTCCATCCTCCTCATGGATGCCAAAAAAATGACTACCACCTGCCCGCAAAGCTGCCTATTCCACGCTCGCCTCATTCAAAATCTCATGGCCGTCATGTCGCGCAAGGCATATAGCCTCACCTGCAAAATAAATCACCTCACCAAGCGCTCGACGCGAGAAAAACTGCTTTCATACCTTTCTGAACAGGCCGTGCAAAACAACAGCAATGACTTTGCCATTCCCTTTAGCCGTCAAGAGCTTGCTGATTTTCTCGCCGTCAATCGCAGCGCCATGTCCATAGAGCTTGCCAAGATGAAAAAGGACGGTCTCATTGATTTCAAAAAAAATCACTTCCAGCTCTTAACCGGCGGAGACGATAAAAATGAAGCATCTTTATAATTGCCCAGCTTTTTAGTAAGATTAAAAGGAGGAAGCAGGCTTCTCTGCGCCCAAACTGAAAAAAATTCCCAAAAAACTTATCCTGCTCGCCTTCATGTTCATTTTCATGCCGCTTTTTCTCCACCTCTTTCTTCAGCAGCAAAAAGCGCATGAGGCGATAAATTTTTCTAAGACGGAACCAATTCCCGGCTATACTTTCTCCCATAAAGTCCTGCCACTGCGACTGGCGATGATTTCCGTCTTAAATCATGCCGACACGGCCCAATATCAAGATGACTTAGCCGAAGCCCTCTCGCGCGAGCTCAAGCGTCCCGTTCTCGTCTTGCGGCGCAAAAGCTATCTTGAGATAGAGCAGCTGCTCGTAAGAAACGAAGCCGATGTCGCCCTTCTTTCTACAGGTGCCTACTGCGTATACGGCAAAGCTAATGGCTTTCGCCTACTCGCCATGCAGGAAAGAAATCACCTGGCTTATTATTACGGCTATATCGTGACGCTAAAAAATAGCGGCATAGACAACTTTTCTCAGCTAAAGGGTAAAAGCTTTGCTTTTGTCGACCCCCTCAGCTATTCAGGCTACCTAGGAGTACAAGAAATGCTGCAAAGCCAAGGAAGCGATGCTGCCCATTATTTTAAATCCTTCTATTTCACATATAGCCATGACGCATCCCTGCGCGCCGTTCTTAATGGTTTTGTTGCTGGTGCCGCTGTCGACAGTCTCGCTTATGATTATCTCAAAAAGCATCACCCCCAAAAAGCGCAGCGCCTGCGCATCATTTACACCCTCCCGCCACGCGGCACGAGTCCCGTCGTGGCGCGTCACGGCCTAAAAGATTGGCAAAAAATACAATCTGCCTTCTTAAACTTGCAAAACGACCCCCAAGCCAAAGAGGCCATGCAGCACCTGCTCATTGACCGCTTTATAAGACCACAGCCACAACTATACCCGCCCATCGAGCTTTCTGGGCAGAAAGGAAATTAGCATGTACTGTTTTGAAAGGCTCAAAATCGCCAGCAAGCTCAGCGTTATGGTCAGCTGCGTGATTTTGATTTTCGCCCTCTTGTCCGGTTTCATCTTATGGTCATCGCTTTCTGATGTCATGCAGCAAGAACTAAAAGAGCGCGGGCTTTCCTCCGCCCGAGAAATCGCCCAGCTCAGCAGCGGACCAATTCAGGCTGAAAATCTCTTTTCTCTCGATGAGCTCGTACACACCACAAAAAAAAACAATAAATTTATTTTCTATATTTTTATCGTGGACAAAGATAATCGCGTCATGGCCGATACATTTGAAAACGGCATGCCGTGCGGTCTTTTAGCCTTGCATGCGCCAAAAGGAGCTGACAAGGGGCCCTCTTTTCTCTCCTTTACCAGCGACCGCGGCAATATCGAAGACATTCTCTATCCCATTGAAGATGGTGCTTTAGGCTATGTCCGCCTCGGCATCAGTGAAGCCGTACTCGAAGCGCTCTTAACTAAAAATTTTCTCAAGCTTTTTTTCAGCACCATCTTTGTCGGTCTTATCGGCGCCGCCTTTGTCTATAAGCTTACCAATGTCCTCACCCGCCCGCTCAAAAAACTTTTAGGGCAAGCTGAGCTCATTTCTTCCGGCCACCTGCCCCAAAAGCCCTTGCGCGTATCATCAGATGATGAAATAGGCCGTCTCATGGCGGCGATGAATACCTTGGCAGAAAACCTGCAAAAAAGTGAACAGCAAAGAAAGCTTCTGCTAAAAAATCTCCTCAATGCACAAGAAGATGAAAGAAAGAAAATTTCCCTTGAGCTGCACGATGAAAGCGGACAGGCACTCACCGCCCTTTTGCTATCACTTCGCATGCTTGCCAATGCTGCGAAAGACGAAGAAAATCGCTCCTACATTCTCGAAGTGCGTGACGAAGCGGCCAATATCCTCGAGCGCCTGCGGCGACTGGCCGTCGAGCTTCGTCCTCCCGCTCTCGACGAGCTTGGCATCGAGGCGGCCATAAAAAACTTAATCGGCCAATACCAAAAATACCACGAATTAAATGTCGAATTTTCCTGCGCTCTCTCCGTGCCGCCTAGCGACTTGATGAATCTTGCCATCTACCGCATTGTCCAGGAATGTCTCACCAATATCGTCAAGCATGCCCATGCCAATTGCTCTTTTATTGGCCTTACTCAAAGCCATAATGCCTTGACGCTCACAATAAAAGACAACGGCATCGGCATCACGGCTGCTGCCATCAAAAAAGCACAGCAAAATAACCACATCGGTCTCTACGGCATCCAAGAGCGCGTGCGCGTCCTAGGGGGCAGCATGCACCTTGGCTCCGAAGATGGCTGGAATACTGTCTATAAAATAACTTTTCCTAACGAGGTGAATTGATTGAACATCATAGTTGCCGACGACCACTCCCTAATCAGAAAGGGACTAAAGCTCCTTTTAAAAAATGAGCCCTATATGAATGTAATTGCAGAAGCACCCTCTGCTGAAGCTGCCCTGGAAAAACTCAAATCGGAAAAGATAGACTTAATGATTTTGGACATCTCCATGCCCGGCATGGGCGGCCTTAAATGTATTGAATTGGCAAAAAAAATTTCACCAGCGCTAAAAATCATCATCTTGAGCATGCACGAAGACGAAAATTACATTAAAAGCGCCATGCAGCTAGGCGCCAATGGCTATGTGCCCAAAGCTTCTGCTGATAGCGAGCTCATTGATGCCATAAAAACTGTCAGCCAGGGCCTTTTCTACCTAGGCAAAAGTGCCGAACAATCGCTTTTAGGCTCCCTCTTTGCCCCTAAAAGTGAATCCGGCAAGGGACCTTTTGACAAGCTATCGCCGCGCGAATATGAAGTTTTCCAATACCTCATTCACGGCTTTACCATAACAGAAATAGCGCAAAAGCTCTCCATAAGCGTCAAAACCGTCGACACGCATAAGACCAAAATTCTCGAAAAGCTCGCCTGCAAAAAGCGCAGCGACCTTGTTTCGCTGGCAATTTCGCATGGCCTTTTAACCTAATATCTGCATATCAGAATTTTTCTGATATGCAGAAAAAAAATCTTAGCCATTAAGCAGATTTTTGCCGATATAAAAAAAGAAAAATTTCACTATAATAATAGACAGCATGTGTACACATTAGGTTATTTTTCAAAAAATTGCATTATTTGAAAATTTTTTTGGAGGTTATACTGTGATTTCTTTTTTGCAACCCGTCATAAAAAAAGAGCAGATACCACAAGAACAGGTTTTTCCTACCTACAAGAAGTATCGCCTCATGACGCTTATCGGCATTATCATCGGCTATGCTTGCTTTTACATCGTCCGCAATAACTTTGCTCTTTCGACGCCTTTTCTCAAGAGCGACCTGCATCTATCCATCACGAGCGTTGGCCTGCTGAGCAATTATATGCTCGTTGCCTACGGTCTGAGCAAAGGGTACATGAGCAGCTTTTCCGATAAGGCTGACCCCAAGCGTTTCATGGCTTTAGGTCTTCTTTTGTGCGCGCTCATCAACGTAGCGATGATTTTCTCCTCTGACCTTTGGCAGTTCAGCATCCTCGCCATCTTGCTCGGTACTTTCCAGGGAATGGGTGTTGGCCCTTGCTTTATTTCCATTGCTACTTGGTACCCTAAGCGCGAACGCGGCATTGTCGGGGCCATCTGGAATACCTCGCACAACATCGGCGGCGGCATCGTCGCACCTATTGTCACGGCCAGCCTGTTTTGGCTAGGCAGTGGCCACTGGCGTCTGGCAAGCTACCTCGTCCCCGCTCTTTTAGCCTCTTTAGGCGTTTTGGTCGTCATGTTCCTCGTCAAAGGTTCGCCTAGAGCAGAAGGATTACCCGATTTACAGCACATCGTCGATGACGGTGACAGTCTTGACGCCTTGAAGAAAAAAGACCCTGCTGTCGATAACATGAATTCTTGGCAGATTTTTAAAACTTATGTTCTCCCCAATAAAAATGCCTGGTTTGTTTCTCTCGTCGACACCTTCGTCTACACAGTACGCTTTGGCATGCTCACCTGGCTTCCCATCTACCTCCTGCAGGTCAAGGGATTTTCCAAAGAACAGATGGCTATCGCCTTCATGGTCTTTGAATGGGCTGCTATTCCCTCCACAATTTTATCTGGCTGGATTTCCGATAAACTCTTCCGCGGCTACCGCATGCCGCCTGCCATCATCGCCATGGTCTTAATTTTCTTCTGCATCATTGGCTATTGGCACAGCACCTCACTCGACACAATTACCATCTTTGCCGCTATTGTCGGCTGCCTCATCTACATTCCGCAATTTCTCGCTTCCGTTCAGACGATGGAAATCGTCCCCTCATATGCCGTCGGCTCCTGTGTTGGCCTGCGCGGCTTCATGAGCTACATTTTCGGTGCCTCAATGGGTACAAGCCTCTTCGGTTTTGCCGTTTCGCGCATCGGCTGGAATGGCGGCTTTTACATTCTCTTTGCCGCTGTCATCTTGACCATCGTTTTCTGCTTTTTGACACATCTAGGTGCAAGAAAGCTCCACAAGGAAGCACAAATACTTCGCCAAAACCAAAATTAATTGATAAAAGCAGCCCTGGCTGCTCCCCCAAAAGATAGAAAAACCACTGCATAAGCAGTGGTTTTTCTATCTTTGAACACAAAAATCCCCCATAAGAAACCTTACGGGGGATTTTTTGCTACTTGGCGCTATTTATTTTTTTACAGCATCCCAGCCGACCTGCAAGGCCTTCATATTCTGGTCAATCGTATGAGGCGGTACGCGGTCTGCCACGCAGGCTTTAATCGTTTCAAAATCGACAAGTCCCGTCGCATGGACGACAGCGCCCAAAGCAACGATGTTAGCAAAAAGCGATTTGCCAATTTCTTCAACAGCAAGGCGCGTAATAGGAACGCTTATCGTATTCTTAAAGGAAGGTGGCGTCGGCACGAGGTCTTCATCAATGATTAAAAGGCCATCTTCTTTCAAGTCATGGCAATACTTTTCCGCTGCCTGCTGCGTCATGGCGAGCAGAATGTCAGGAGCAAGTACCTTCGGATGATAAATTGGCTTATCCGAAATGATGACTTCAGCTTTGGAGGCGCCGCCGCGAGCTTCCGGACCATATGACTGCGACTGGATAGCCTGCTTACCTTCATTGACGGCCGCTTCAGCCAAAATAATCGCAGCGGTGATTACGCCTTGGCCGCCCGAACCGGAAAATCTCAACTGTTTCATTATTTATTCCCTCCCGCTTTGTCAATAACTTCTTCATAAGCGGCTGCATAGTCGGTGTACTGGTCTTCATAGAGGACGCCGATTTCAAATTTTTCGCCGCGGTCGCCAGCAGGAAGCTTATCCCAGGCGGCTTTCATTACCGCATTATCGCGCATCCACATCATCATCTTCGACGGGTCGCTCATCTTGTTCTTGCGGCCATAAGCGGTCGGGCACTGCACTACTGCTTCGATAAGTGAAAAGCCCTTATTGCTGAGACCCTTTTCAATCATATCCGTAAGATGCGTTACGTGATAAGCCGTACTTCTTGCTACGAAGGTGGCGCCGGCAGCCTGAGCCAGATGACAAGCGTCAAAAGGACGGTCAACCGTGCCATAAGGAGCTGTTGTAGCTTTTTTATTAAGCGGCGTCATCGGCGAAGCCTGTCCGCCGGTCATGCCGTAAATATCGTTATTGAAAAGAACTACGGTGAGGTCGACATTGCGACGTGCGCCGTGAATGAAATGGTTGCCGCCGATAGCCGTGCAGTCACCGTCACCCGTGATGACAATGACATTGAGTTCTGGATTAGCGAGCTTAATGCCCGTGGCAAACGGGATAGCGCGTCCATGTGCTGTATGGAGCGTATCAAAATCCATATAGCCCGAAGCACGTGAGGAGCAGCCGATACCAGAAACGATTACCGTATTATCCTGCGTGAAACCTTTTCTTTCAACGGCCTGCACAATGGCCTTCATGGCAATGCCATTGCCGCAGCCGGGGCACCACAGGTGCGGCAGGCGATTTTGACGAAAATATTTTTCAAAACTTCTCATTATTTGTCACCTCTCGCACATAACTTTTCAATAGCATCTTCAATTTCCTGCGGTGTGAAGATTTCCATATTATACTTAGCGAGCAGCTCAACATGGCACTGTCCTGCAGCTGCGCGTTCAACTTCATGCACTAACTGTCCATAGTTAAGTTCCGGTACCAAAATGCCCTTGACGCGTTTAGCGATTTTGGCGACAATCTTATCAGCAAACGGCCAAACGGTCATGAGGCGCAACATGCCGACTTTTAGGCCTTTCGCACGCGCTTTTTCAACTGCTTCATAAGAAGTACGCGATACGCCGCCATAAGACAAGACTACATATTCGGCATCATCCATGAAAAATTCATCATAGCGGATAACCTCATCTTCAGCACGCATAATTTTTTCGTGCAGGCGACGAATGGAATCTTCCGTAATTTTGGGGCTGCCAACAGGGAAGCCCGTTTCATCGTGAATGAGGCCCGTAACATGGATATGGTATCCTTCACCAAAGTTAGCAACATTCGGAACAAGGTCATCATCGGGCGTATAGGGCTGGTAGCCTTCAGCACGCGTGCATTTTGGCTTGCGACGCGGATAGGTTTCGATTTCGTTCGGTTCGGGCAAGACAACTCTTTCTCTCAAATGACCGACGATTTCGTCCATAAGAAGGATAACTGGCGTGCGGAAGCGTTCGGAGAAATTGACGGCTAAAATTGCCGCGTCATATGCTTCGCGTACAGTCCAAGGCGCCAAGGCTATCATGGGATGATCGCCGTGCGTACCCCAGCGGGCCTGCATGACGTCGCCCTGCGAAGGAGAAGTAGGCTGACCTGTGGAAGGACCGACGCGCTGGACATCGACAATGACAGCAGGTATTTCAGCACAAGCAGCATAACCAATCAGTTCCTGCTTGAGGGAAAAGCCCGGGCCGCTCGTCGCGGTCAGCGATTTTTTACCAGCTAGCGAAGCGCCTAAAACAGCGCCAATACTGGCGATTTCATCTTCCATCTGAACAAACTTGCCACCGACCTGCGGCAGAAGCTTAGCCATCGTTTCTGCTATTTCAGTGGAAGGCGTAATCGGATAACCGCCAAAAAAGCGCACGCCTGCAGCGATAGCGCCTTCTGCACAAGCTTCATTTCCCTGCATCAATCTCGGTTTATTCATTGCGACACCTTCTTATCTACAAAAATTGCATAATCCGGACAGCGCAGTTCACATTGCCCGCAAGCAATGCACGCCTCGCCATCTTTAACATAGACTTTGCTCAGCTCGCTCAAAGCCAAAACCTGCTTGGGACAAAATGCGACACAAATGCCGCAGCCCTTGCATCGAGCCATTTTAATGGTGATCTCTGACTTCATCTCAATGCCTCCAGTATGATTTTTACCCAATGATAAATCCTATCAAAAAGTTTAGAATATTACCACTTATCGATTAAATTCTCCACTCTATATAAAATCCCTGCTTTTTTATGAAACTTTTTTCTCAAAAATTTCCTTTCTGAGTACACAAAAAAGCCCCTGCAAAAACAGGGGCTTTTTTCATTTCGTCGTTTGCCAAGTATCAAGGAGATTGCCGTTCATATCGTGTGCTGCCAAGGTCAGCTGATGCGGGCTCGCCTTGAGATAAAGGTATAAAGGCGCCGCGGCATGCTCATAAAAAATCTTGTCGATGGCCGTCGAAGCGAGTTTCTTCCAGCCATGATGCGCACCAACGCCAGCGGGCACGTAAATTGAAGAGTAATCACCCTGCTCGGTCGAAAGAGAGGATGTGATAATCATATCGACACGCCCTTTATCGAGTACAGGAAGCATGATGGCGGCAAGCTTTTGCGCTACATTATCATCGGGGTCACTAAAAAGCGGCCTGTTGATAATCACAATGCGCCAAGGCTTTTTCGTCGTCGCCAAATCGCGGGCTAGCCATGCCTCCTGGTTATAAAAGAGCTTTTCTAAATTGCCGTTTTCATGTGCTGCTGTATCCAGGCAGACAAAATGTACGGGACCGCTATTAAATGAATAAACATGATTGCGCGTAAAATACGAAGCGTTGTCGGGAATAGGAAACATCGTCTGGAAATAATTAAAGCCATTTTTCGCCGCTTTTTTGGCAAAGGGGTTGCAGCTAAGCGGTGCAACGGGTATTCTCGGCGAATACTCATCAACGGCACCAAACCACAGTTTCCACTGCGGCAAATTATTGTCGTTGTTGGCAATATTGTTGATATCAAGGTAAAAGTTGACGTCAGGGTTTTTGTCAAAGGCCGTCTTGACCATTTTGCGCCAATTCGAGTAGTCTGTGCTACTATCTAAAGAACTTAAAAATAGCGCCGTGCACTCTTGCTCATCTTCACGTGGCGTCTTGAAATCATGCCACGCCCCAAAGCGACCGCGCCCACAGGCGACACGATAGCGATAAACCGTATCAGGAGCAAGCGTCCGCAGCCGGACGGTATAAACTGCCATATCGCCTTGCGGCAACGGCGTCACCTGGGCATTATAGATAGCGCTTGACTGCTCAGCAACTTTAAGCTCAAGCTCGCCCTTTCCTGCCACGCGACCAAGCCAGGAAATCGTGCTGCCGTGTGGCGCATCCGGTGCTATGGTCTGCCAAACATAAAGCGGCTGGTTGAAAAACCGGCCCAAAAACGGTGACTGAGATAAATGCCTGCTCATCGAGGCATTAAACTGTTCCGGAAACAGCAAAATTATTGCCGCACAAAAAATAAAAATGCAGCCAAAAAATGCCAGCAAATACTTTTTTAACATAAGCTCTGCCGCCCAATGAGCAGCAGCTTTTTCACCCCGCTTTAAATTTCTACTTTTATTTTATCATATAAGGCTTTGACGCTCTACTTTTTTGAACCTGCCCATGGCAAAAAAAAAGCACCGCATATGCGGTGCATAATTTCTGGCTGGGGTAGCTGGACTCGAACCAACGCATGCGGGATTCAGAATCCCGTGCCTTACCAACTTGGCGATACCCCAATCACTTGAGCTGACTTGCTTATTATACAAATTAAAATAATAAAAGTCAACACTTTTTTAAAAAAATTTTTAAAGGCCGATAATTTTGCGCAATTTATCCATATCCATCGCCGTGCGTACGGTCTGTGCAAGGCGGTTAAAAGCGCGCTGTTTTCTTGCCGCGTAGCTTTCGCCAACCGGAAGGGGAGCAAGGCCTTTTTTCTGGCGCAAGGCATTCAAGATAAAGCGCCGATAGTCATCATTATCAAAAATGCCGTGAATATAAGAGCCCAAAGCCAAACCATCTTTGCTTTGCGCGCCATCGGCAAGGGAGCAAGATTCTTCATCGCGTCTAGTTATCACGAAAGGATGTACAGCCTGTGCCGTAAATTCCGTCACGCCCATATGAATTTCGTAGCCGCAAAGCTCAGGAAAATCAGCCTCCTGCCCCAAAAAGCACCATTGCGAAGCTTTTGCCCTGACCTGAACGGTAGTCTTTTCCCTCGCAAAGGTTGTAACCATCGGCAAAAGCCCCAGTCCTTCCACCGCATCATGTTCCGATTCCGTATGATAAGGGTCACATATCCGCTCACCTAGCATCTGATAGCCGCCACAAATGCCGATAATGGGAATGCCCGCCCGATAAAGTGACTTAATCTTTTCGGCAAAGCCATTTTGCCGCATTTCCAAAAGGTCCTGCGTCGTATTTTTGCTGCCAGGCAAGAAAACCAAATCAGCACCATCCAATTCTTGCGGGGTTTGAGCATAAATAAGGCGAACATCTTCTTCACCCGCCAAAGCGTCAAAGTCGGTAAAATTGGAAATTTTGCCCGTGCGCACAACGGCGAGCGTCAAAGGGGCCTCCTTTTTTTCCATTTCCTTCTTGTCATCCAAAGAAACAGAATCCTCGTCGTCAATATCCAAAGCATCGAGATAGGGAATAACACCCAGCACGGTTTTTTTTGTCTTTTCTTCCAAAAAGTCAATGGCAGGCTTTAAAAGCGAAATGTCGCCGCGGAATTTATTGATTACCAGCCCCTTGATAAGCGCTCTTTCCTCTTCATCTAAAAGCTCTAATGTACCAACTAGGGAAGCCAAAGCACCGCCACGGTCAATATCGGCAATGAGAAGAACGGGGGCTTTTAGATATTTGGCAATGCGCATATTGACAATATCATTGTCCTTTAAATTTACCTCGGCAGGGCTTCCTGCCCCTTCGATAGCTAAAAGGTCATATTTTCCCTGCAATTTTGCCAAAGCCGTTTTAACCGCCTCAAACGCCTTCAGGGAATAGCCCTGATGGTACTGTGAAGCACTCATATTGCCAACAGGCCGGCCCATCAGGATAACCTGCGAAGCGCTATGCCCCGTCGGCTTCAAAAGAACAGGATTCATCTCGACAGAAGGCTCCAAGCCCGCCGCTTCTGCCTGGGCAATCTGAGCGCGGCCCATCTCCAAGCCATCTTTGGTAACAAAAGAATTAAGGGCCATGTTCTGCGCTTTAAATGGGGCAACAGCGATACCGTCTTGAAAGAAGATGCGGCACAATGCCGTCGTCAAGATACTCTTACCCACATGGGAAGACGTTCCCTGCAGCATGATATATTTCATTTTTTTCCTCCAGCTTCTGCTCGCTTTTTTTGGTAGCAAAGTGCATTGCGCAGCAAATTCTCGGCCGCTTCCGGCGCACCCAGAAAATGGATATGCAGATAAGAGGCGAGGATATTATCCTTGTGATAGCCGCCTAAATACTTTTGCTGCGTGCGATTTTTCGTAAATTCATAGGCAAAGGGGAAATCCCTCTCTTCTCCTTCTTGCACGGAAAAGTGAAATTCATGTCCTTTCAGCTCACTGCCCGCCTTCCCCAAAAGACAATCATCTAAAAAGCGCGCCGTTACATACCCCACCGTCTGCAGCTTTTTTTCCATCTTCGTGCGAGCAGGAATGAGGCCCGCCATCTGATAAACTTTGCCAGAAAAATCCTCAATCGCTTCCGTGAGATACATGAAGCCGCCACATTCGCCATAAATGGGCAACCCTTCGGCACTTCTTTGGCGCAGAGAATTTAAAAAGGACTTGTTTTGAGATAACTTTTCCGCAAATACTTCTGGAAAGCCACCGCCAAAAATTGCCGCATCGCAAGGCGGCAAAGCCTCATCTGCGAGCGGGCTAAAGGTCACAAAGCGTGCACCCATTTTCTCTAGGACACGAAGGCTTGCCGGATAGTAAAAAGAAAAGGCTGCATCGTGCGCAATGGCTACCGTTGTAGGCTGAAGCGCCGGCAATTTTTCTTTTTCTTTTAACGCCAAAGCCGGCGCCGTCTTTCCCAAGGCGAGAAGCCCATCTATATCGAGCTGCGGTGCAATGAGCGAGACAAGCCTTTCAATCTGCGCCCTGGCATCTCGTTCATTAGCCGGCGTAAGGCCTAAATGGCGTTCGGGCATTTTTAGCTCCTCATTGCGGCGCACAGCACCAAAAACCTTGATACCCTGCCTTGCCATGGCTTCTTTTATCATCGCCTCATGCGAGGCAGAGCCAAGGCCATTTAAAATAACGCCGGCAAAATTCAAGTCAGCATCATACTTTTGGTAGCCGAGCGCTAAAGCCGCAGCACTTTCTCCCATCGAGCGGCAGTTGATAACTAAGACGACTGACGCTTTGAGCTTTTTGGCTATCTGGGCAGTCGAGCTGATACCCCCCTTACCACCATCAAAAAGTCCCATAACCCCTTCAATGACGGAAAAATCAGCGTCTTTAGCGGTAGAAGCAAAAAGCTGTGCCAGTTTTTCTTCCTGCACAAGCCAAGTATCGAGATTATGTCCTTGGCGTTTGGCGGCAAGTGCATGATACGTAGGGTCAATATAGTCAGGTCCCACCTTATAGGGCTGTACCTTGATAGCACGCTCATTTAAAGCAGCTAAAAAACCCGTGACGATGGTTGTCTTGCCCGAGCTGCTCTGCGGCGCGGCAAAAACGAGGCGCGGCAAGTTGATATTTTCCATATTAAACCCTATCGTTATTCAAAAGATACATGACGGCATTGACACAGGAGGCGGCAATCGGGCTGCCGCCTTTTGTTCCCTCGACGGTAATATAAGGAACTAGGGCAAGTTCTGCAAGGAGTTTTTTTGATTCAGCGGCACCGACAAATCCCACGGGCGTACCGACGATGGCGGCCGGGGCAATTTGCTTTTCCTTAATCATGGAAAGGACTTCAAACAAAGCTGTCGGGGCATTGCCTATGGCAATAATCGAATTATCTAGGCGCTTGCCGAAGTGGCGCATTGCCGCCATTGAGCGCGTAATTTTTTGCTTTTTAGCCACTTCTGCTATTTCAGGATTGGCAATCTCGCAAAAGACCTCGCCGCCGAAAGAAGCCAATTTCTTCTTGTTAATACCCGTCCTCACCATTTCCACATCGCTAAAGATGTTGCAGCCAGACAAAAGGGCTTTTTTCATTGCCTCGATGGCACCTGCGCCAATTTTTATTACCTTGGCATATTCGACATCGCCCGAGGCGTGAATCATGCGCGAGTAAACCTTCGTCTCTGCTTCATTTAATTTATAATCACGCAAATAAGGCGCGATTATTTCCATGCTGCGGTTTTCAATGGCCATCGGTTCTTTAACAAAATTCATATTTTCCCCACCTAAAAGTCAGTCCCGCACCAAAGGCACGGGACATCACAAAAATTTATTAATCTCCAGTAATACAATTAATTTTATAAATCAAGATTACGCACTAAATCAGCGTGTTCTTCAATAAAGCGACGGCGCGGCTCAACTTTATCGCCCATGAGAATTGAAAAAATCTCATCGGCTTCGGCCGCTTCTTCAATGTCGACGCGCAAGACTGTACGCGCCTGCGGGTCCATCGTCGTTTCCCAAAGCTGTTCAGGATTCATTTCGCCAAGACCTTTGTAGCGCTGCACCGTAATACCATCGCGGCCGATTTCGTCCAACTTCTGCGTCAGCTCATCATCGCTATAAGTATACCAATGCTGGCTCCTCTTCTTGATGAGATAAAGCGGCGGCTGAGCGATGAAAACGCGACCATGCTCAATCAGCGGCTTCATATAACGGTAGAAGAATGTCAAAAGAAGTGTTCTAATATGTGCACCGTCAACATCAGCATCTGTCATAATGATAATCTTGCCGTAACGGCTCTTGGCAATGTCAAATTCTTCGCCAATGCCACTGCCAAAAGCCGTAATCATCGTGCGGATTTCTTCATTGTTCAAGATTTTGTATAGGCGCGCCTTTTCGACATTTAAAATCTTGCCGCGCAAAGGCAAAATGGCCTGAAAGCGCCTGTCACGCCCCTGCTTTGCCGAACCACCAGCACTATCGCCTTCGACGAGATAGATTTCCGCCTGCATGGGGTCCTTTACCGAACAGTCGGCAAGCTTACCTGGCAAAGAGCTGACTTCAAGCGCATTTTTGCGGCGCGTCAAGTCGCGCGCCTTACGCGCTGCTTCTCTAGCACGTGCAGCCATAATTGATTTTTCGATAATCTTCTTCGTGATGGCAGGATTTTCTTCAAAGTATTCGCTCATGCCCTCAGTAACAATGGAGTCGACAATGCCTCTTACTTCCGAATTGCCCAGCTTCGTCTTGGTCTGGCCTTCAAATTGCGGTTCACGCACCTTGAGATTAATCACGCAGGTAAGCCCTTCGCGCACATCTTCACCGCTCAATGCCGCATCGGATGGCTTTAAGATGCCCTGGCGACGAGCAAAGTCATTGGCAGCGCGCGTCAAAGCAATCTTGAGACCTGAAAGATGTGTGCCGCCCTCTTCCGTATGAATGTTGTTGACATAGCCATAAATATTTTCGCTATAACTCGTCGTGTATTGCAAGGCGATTTCAACAATCGTGTCGTCTTTGCGACCATTAAAATAGACGGGGTCAGCATTGATTACTTCCTTGTTGCGGTTAAGAAACTTGACATAGGAAGAAATGCCGCCTTCATCATGAAAGACTTCCTCGCGCTTTTGACCGTCTCGCTCATCAATCAAGGTAATGTGAATACCCTTGTTCAAAAAGGCCAGCTCACGCAAGCGGTATTTAAGGACGTCATAATCGTAGACCGTCTGCGTGAAAATTTCAGGGTCGGGACTAAAGTGAACGCTCGTGCCCGTCTCCTGCGTCGTGCCTACTTCATGCAGCGGGGTCTTGGTTATGCCGCGCACAAAGCTTATCTCATAAATTTTGCCGCCGCGCTTTACCGTGACATCCATCGCCGTACTCAGCGCATTGACGACAGAGACGCCGACACCATGCAAACCGCCCGAAACCTTATAGCCGTTACCGCCAAACTTGCCACCAGCATGAAGAACCGTCAAGACGACTTCAACAGCCGGCTTGCCGCTATCGTGCATGTCAACGGGAATGCCACGCCCATTATCCTGTACCGTTATGCTATTATCCTCGTGAATCGTCACAACAATGTGCGTACAATAGCCGGCAAGTGCCTCGTCAATACTATTGTCAACCACTTCGGAAACGAGATGGTGAAGGCCATGCGACGACTGGTCGCCTATATACATGCCGGGGCGTTTTCTGACCGCCTCAAGACCCTCCAAGACCTGTATCTGCTTAGCATCGTAAGCGCTATTTACAGCGGTAACCTCACGGTCCATCGCCTCATGATTAATCTTAATTTCCTCTATTTGCTTATTTTCCTCTAAATCCATAAAACCTTTCCCTTTTCTTTTTATCTCTTTCTTAGTTTCTTACTATTATTTTACCATTTTTATACGTTTTTTTCAAACTAAGTGTAATTTTGATTATACGAGAAGATAAATCGCTTTATAAATCTTTGTGTAAAAATTCTCGCCGCACAACCTGACCATTTTTCTCGTAAAGGCGATAGACGCTTACTCCGCCTTTCACCTTTTCGCTGACAAGGCTGATTACATCTGCACTTTTCTCGTCTTGCTTTCCTAAGATGTAGACCGTCAAAGTTCTCCCCTTGACGCTAGAGATAATATAGACGTTGCCTGGCAGATTATTCTTGAAACGAAAATCAATGACGCCATAAGCAACTGTCGCATCGCGCCCTGGCGGCACGTAAGAAACGGGCAAATAATGTGGTGCACGTTCCACGGGCATAAGGCCGGCAAGCAAGATGGCATTATAAAGCGTCGAGCTGACCTGGCAGACACCGCCGCCAATGCCCGGCACGAGCTTGCCGTCAATTATTACCGGCGCCTCTTTATATCCCTTGGAGGTAACACGCGGTCCGACTGCGGAATTAAAAGAAAAAATTTTGCCTTTTTTGACTAAAGTCCCGCTGAGTGCCTCCGAGGCAACATCAATATTGTGCGCACGATTATAAGGACTTGTACGAAAATATGTCGTATAGCTAGCCAAGATGGTATTAAGCCCCATAAGCTGTTTTTTGCTAACATCGGGTTCTGCCGTACTGATAGGCAAATTTATCTGCTGTGGATATCGCCCGCCCATGAGAGCGGCATTAATTTGCGCTAAAAGCTGCTTTTTTTCTAAGCGCAGGCCTGTTTTGCCTGGCTCAACTTCAATACCATGCGCTCCTAAAACAATTTTGGCATCAACTGGCGAACGGTCAATTTTGGCAGCCAAACCATCTACCAAGGCTATAACGCTCTTTTTATCATAGCTTATCTCCAGCGGCAGCTTTTTACCAAAATAAGCGCAGCTAATCTTATCTGCCAAATCACTGATGAAATTTCCCTCATTACCAATTTTTGCTGCTGCCGCCGCAACGCCCGCACCATTACAAGAAAGCTTTATCTGCGCTGCCGTAACTGGTGTTTTTTTCCCATCATAACATAGTGTAAGCACCGGCCCTGTCGTGTGGGAAACAAAAGCCTTGTCGATGGCGGCCGCTGCCTGTGCCCTGCTCATGCCAGACAAGTCAATGGATTCAGCATAAACGCCTGCCGCAATCCCCGGCGAATTTTTTATTGCCATGAAAGAAGAGCAAACGACAACTGCTATTGTTGCCAGCCCAGTGGCCGCAATGGCCAATTTTCTCTCCAATGTCAAAGAGACTACCCCACAATCCGCAGCTTAAAGCCGCATATAATAGAAAGAAAAGCCCCTGCTTACACAGGAGCTTTGTCATTTTTATTTTACATTCATTGATAATTCAACGAACTTATTGGCAAGTTTCGCTTTTTGCAAAACCTCTTCCGTTACATCGCCGCCTTCGTCAACGATAACGATTCCCGTATCAGTCGTGATGCGGCGCGTCGCTTTCTTGCCGAGCAGGAACTGACGATGCCTGTTTTCGGCTGAGCTTGCCGTCACCGACGGAGCCGGCGCTTCAGGCACTTTTGCCGCCTTTTCTTCGGGCGCCGCTGCAGCCTTTTCAGGTGCCTTAACCTCGGGCTTATCTGCCTCTACTTTAGGAGCAGCCGGTGCCGGTGCTGCCTGCGGCGCAGGCATTTCTGGCGGGGCTGCTTCCTTTTTTGCTTCTGGCTTTATTTCTGGCTTAGCTGCTGCAGCTGGCGCAAGTGCGGGAGCCGGAGCAGGTTTTGGTGCGACAGCCGGAGTAGGTGCTGGTGCTGCAGGAGCTGGTGTTGCTTGCGGTGCTGCCATCGCCTTAGGGCCATCGTTGTCAATAATCGTGACTTCCTTGCCGAAAATCGAAACATTGCTGGTCGAAACTTCTTTGGTATCGGCATCGTTGGTGAGCGCTATCTTTTCAATATGACCTGATTCGTTAATAAAGATATCAGAAATGCGGCCTTGCAGCGTACCGCTTTTGGTAATGGCGCGCGTGCCGATAATCTTGATATTTTGTTCAAGGTATTCTTCGTATTCAGAAGCTTCATCAATGGTCAAAATATCATCGCTCTTTGTAATCGTGATGGCATCGGTACCGATAGCGATAACGGAGCTATAAGGGAGCAACTTAATGCCATGATACCAATCGGAATCCTCAATGATTATTGCCGCCACGGTCCCTTCTCCGGCATCGATGAGCAGCGATTTACTGCGGCCAAATTCCTGACCTTCGGTAATACTAATAATGGGCAAGCCCAAAAATTCTTCACTTTTTTTCAACATAAGACCTCTGCTGCCAATTGGCAACAGATTTTCCCACCTCTCTTTTGGTATTTGCCGGCCTAGATGGCCTCCATCGAGCTATCCTGCGCTGCGTCTTCTTCGCTTGAAGAAGACACATCCGCACGGCGCAAAAAAGCGCCGGGAACTCTTTCAATCGGAATCTGCGGCATGCCGGCCAAATTTAAAACCGCAATCAATCTATGTAAGTAGGCAATCTGTTCTTTCAAATCGCGCTGCAGGGCAGCATTTTCCCGCACGACAGGCAAATATAATGAAGCGAGCAGCGACGCTGCGGCAAGCTCATAGGCACCAAAGCTCTTATATATATTGCTGATTTCTATGCAGATAAACAGGGCCGCTGAATCATCGCCATAGCAATCAAGAGCGGCAAAAAGGCAGTAAAGCGCCTGATAAAGCTTCCTTTGCCGCCAATATTCATAAGCGGCGCCAACAATCTCATCAAGCGACTTGCCAGCAATGGTACTTTTGCAAATCTCTTTTTCCCTTGGTGACAGATGATAAAAAAAGCCATAAAAGCTAAGGCGCGGCGCCTTTTGCAAAAAAGACTCTTCCCGTTCTTTTTTAGCTTTTATTGCCTGCTCTTTGGCCTTTTTCGGCTCTTTTTCGGAGGGCAAAGGATTGGAAAGGCTCACAGGCATTTTTTGCGGTGCCATTTGCTGCGGCGAAGAAAGCTTCTTTTCATCCTCTTTTAAGGCTGCTGCAACCAAGGTATCCAAGGATTTTTCCTGCGCTTCGGGCGTAGCGGCAAAAAGCGTGGCAAAAACACCGCTTTTTATTTCTTCCGCAGGTTGCGGCGATAAATCTGGCAACTCATCTACCTTTAGCGCTGCCAAAGTGCGCTCAGGAAGTTTTAGCGGCTGACGAACACCTCTTAGAGGCCTTGCCGGCATAGGCTCGAGCTTTCTTTTTTCCCTTGTACCTTTGCTAGTATATTTTTTATGCGTCTGACGATAATTATAATATGTAATAAAAATCGTTGAGGCAATAACGGCAAAGGCAATGACGGATAAATGTGATACTGGAAAATACATCGTACTGGGGGCTGCTACAAGGCTGCAGACTATCGCCATCAATACGCACAGTACCCATGTACGTTGTTCAACGCTTATCCCCCAAAAAAGCGACAATTTATAAGCCAAAAACGTACTTCCAAAAATGACGACGATTGCTGCGATAATAGATTTCCACAACATATCGACTTACCCTCACATATACATTCTTACTCTTATTTTACAACCAAAGTAGACCTTTGGCAATTACAACTTCTGTGCGCACCTTAAAGCGGGGCAAAGACTTTTTTCGCCAGAAAGGGGAAAAAATGATAAAATATATTTATAGGTTCTATCGCATAAAAGCTGACGATGAATTACCGCTAAAATTAAGGAGGTGTCCGAGGCAAAAGGCTATGCCTTTTGCCCCGCTAAATTATGAATACGCAACAATTTCACGAACTGACGCATCTTGCCATGGAAAAGCCCATCAATGCGCCCGCCATGCTCTTTGCCAAGGGCTTTGATGACTGGCATGCCAGAGCACGCCTTGCCCATTTTCTTCTTTTGCCGCAGCTTGGCAAAAAGGACGAGGCCATAGAACTCTTTCGCTCCGTCGTCGAAATAGAGCCCGACATGGACAAATCTGAAGATGTCGAAGAAAAAGTCTATGCCCTACAGCATTTAAGTGCCGTTATGCGCGACGATAAAGATTACAAAAATGCGCTCGATTATATCAACTTAGCCATAAAGCTTGCCGAAGAAACAGACTATCTTTATAAGTATATTTTAAGGGGCGAATTGTGGGCTGACCGCTGGAATGTCCTTGCCCATTCTTACCGCACTGACCTTGCTGCCGATGAAGTACAGATGAAAATTGATGCTTACGGCAATTTGCCCTTAAAGCACATCAGCTACCTTTATTACGGCTATCGCTTTTTAGCCCAGCGGGAAGGGGCAACATTCCATAGCGTACCCGCTCTTTCCTACATGAAAAAAGCCTTCTCCTATATGCCCCTCAAAAATGAAGACAAAGAGCGCCTTTTGCCCCTTTTGGATGAAGTGCAAGAAGACATCGCCAAACAGCTTTGGCAAATCGACAGCCTCACGCCGCTTCCGTCTTCCCTGCAATGGGATATTTAGGCGGCACTATGCACGATATTTTTATTTACAGATAATTTATTTTATGATATTCTGTTAGATGGTTATATCATTCCGTTGGCGCGGTTGCCGACACTCCGACGGCTGCCTGGTCAAACGGAGCGAAAAAATAGGAGGATAATATGCTTACAAAAGAACAAAAAGACCAAATCATTAAAGACAATGCCACACATGAAGGCGACACTGGTTCACCCGAAGTACAGATTGCTCTTCTCACTGCTCGCATCGTCTATTTGACTGAACATCTCAAAGAAAACAAGAAGGACTTCCATTCCCGTAGAGGCTTGCTGAAAATGGTCGGCCATCGCCGCAGATTACTCGGCTATCTTTACGAAAAGGATATTGAACGTTATCGTTCCATCTTGAAGAAGTTAAACATTGGCAAAGCCAATAAAAGATAAGTAATTTTTATGCGGGGGTAACGTCTTTGGCGTTTCCCCGCCTTTTTTAATATTTGCCGCAGAGTGTTCAGTGGATAGTGAAATAGCGACTTTGTCGCACAAAATCGCCTTTTCACTGTTTGCTGCGCACGCTGCGCCTCTAGGAGGTAGAATATGTATACTTTTAAAACACAATTAGGCGGGCGCGATTTTGTAATAGAAACGGGAAAGATGGCCAAGCAGGCCAATGGCTCTGCTCTCGTCCGCTATGGCGATACCGTCGTTCTCGTCACGGCTACCGCCTCCGCCGAACCGCGCGAAGGGGTCGACTTTTTCCCACTTACTGTTGACTACGAAGAAAAGCTCTACGCCGTCGGCAAGATACCAGGCGGCTTCATCAAGCGCGAAGGCCGCCCGCCAGAATCAGCGATTTTGTGCAGCCGCCTCATCGACAGACCTTTGCGCCCTCTTTTCCCGGAAGGATTTAGAAATGACGTTCAAATAGTAGCAACAGTCCTTTCTGTTGAGCAGGATAATCCGCCTGAAATTGCCGGCATGATTGGCGCTTCGGCAGCACTTTGCATTTCCGACATTCCTTTCAATGGTCCTATAGCCGGCGTGCGCGTCGGCTATATCGACGGCGAATTCATCATCAATCCTACCGTCGAACAGCGCGAAAAATCTGCCCTCAACCTCACTATTGCCGGCTCGCATGATGCCATCATGATGGTTGAAGCCGGTGCCAACGAATTGCCAGAAGAAACGGTACTTGATGCCATTTTATTTGGCCATGCAGAAATCAAGCGCATAGTCGAATTCCAGCAGCAGCTTGTTGCCGAATGTGGCAAGCCCAAGCGCGATTTCAAGCTCTTTTTGCCGCCAGAAGAAATGGTCAGCCAGATTCGTGCCTACGCTGCCGAAAAGCTCGACCACGCTGTACGCAACAGCGACAAATTGCAGCGTGACGAAGCTGTAAATGAAATTAAAGCCGCTGCACTTGAACACTTCCTTGAAATTTATCCCGACAATGTCCTTGAAATAAACAGCGTCCTTCATAAAATTGTCAAGGAAACCGTACGCAAGATGATTACGCACGAAAAAATTCGTCCTGACGGCCGAAAACTCGACGAAGTACGCCCCATTTCCTGCGAAGTGGGACTTTTGCCGCGCACGCATGGCTCCGGCCTCTTCACGCGTGGTCAGACGCAGGTACTAACAATCTCTACCCTTGGACCTTTGGGGGACGAACAAATCATTGATGGCGTCGGCCTTGAAACATCAAAGCGCTATATCCATCAGTACAATTTCCCCGGTTACAGCGTCGGCGAAGCACGTCCGTCACGCAGCCCGGGACGCCGTGAAATCGGCCATGGTGCTTTGGCCGAAAGAGCACTCCGTCCCATGATTCCTGATTCTGATGAATTTCCTTATACAATAAGGCTCGTCTCCGAGGTATTAGAATCAAACGGCTCCAGCTCGATGGCCAGTGTCTGCGGCAGCACTCTTTCTTTGATGAATGCCGGCGTACCGATTAAGCGTCCCGTCTCAGGGGTAGCAATGGGCCTTGTCAAAGATGGCGATGCCTACACAATCCTGACCGATATACAGGGAATGGAAGATGCCTTAGGTGATATGGACTTTAAAGTTGCCGGTACTAAAAAGGGCATTACGGCTATTCAGATGGATATAAAGCTCACAGGCATCACGCGTGAAATTCTCGCTTCGGCGCTTGCTCAGGCCAAGAAGGGACGCGCCTTCATTCTCAGCAAAATGCTCGAAACAATCAGCAAGCCGGCCGATGACCTTTCGCCGTATGCGCCGCGCGTTACAGTCATGCACATCAATGTCGATAAAATTCGCGATGTTATTGGGCCGGGTGGCAAGGTTATCAAGAAGATTATCGACGAAACAGGCGTCCAGATTGATATTGAAGATGACGGCACCGTACGCATTTGTGCCGTTGATAGCACGGGTGCTTCTCGTGCCGTTGAAATCATCAATGATTTGACGCGCGATGTCGAAGTTGGCACGGTTTATAAAGGCAAAGTTACGCGCCTCATGGCTTTTGGCGCCTTTGTTGAAATTCTGCCCGGCAAAGAAGGTCTTTGCCACATCTCGCAGCTCGACAAAAAGCGCGTTGAAAAGGTAGAAGATGTTGTCAAAGTTGGCGATGAACTAGAAGTAAAAGTAACAGAAATCGACAACCAGGGCCGCATTAACCTTTCCCATAAAGTTCTCTTAAAGTGAGGTCTCTTGCATGCATATCGTCTTAATTGAACCTCAAATCCCACCCAATACGGGTAATATAGCACGCCTTTGCGCCGCAACGGGCAGCGAGCTTCACCTCGTGCGCCCGCTCGGCTTTTCCACTGATGACAAGCACTTAAAAAGGGCCGGTCTTGACTACTGGCACCTTTTAACCATTCACTATCACAACAGTTTTGCTGAAGTGCTGGAAAAATATCCCCAAGGAAAATACCATTTTCTTTCGACGAAAGCGCCACATAGCTATACCGAGGTCAAATATGGCCCCGATGACTTGCTCGTTTTTGGACGCGAAGATGCCGGTATTCCCGAAGACATTTTAAAAAAACACATAGATGATTGTGTCCGAATCCCAATGATTGAAAAAGCACGCTCTCTAAACTTGTCCAATTCAGTTGCCATCGTGGTCTACGAAGCGCTGCGGCAAGGAAATTTTGCCGAGCTCAAAAAGACCAGTAACTATCTCGAATGAGGTGATGCTGTCATGATTAACTCGCAAAGCTTCTCCCAGTGCCTGCATAATCTAGAGAAAATTTTGCCACCCGAGCAGATTTTTCTCGATATGCCAATGCGGGAGCAAACAACCTTCACCATTGGCGGACCAGCAGACTGCATGCTCTGCCCCGCTTCGCTTGGCGAAATTCAAGAAATCGTAAAACTTTTAAACGAATATGATATGCCTTATCTCATCCTCGGCAACGGCTCTAATGTTCTCGTTGCCGATGCGGGTATTCGCGGCTTTGTCATCAAATTCAATGACAAAATGGGCGCCTTGCGCCAAGAGGGAGAGGAGATTGTCGCCGGCAGCGGTACTGCACTCGGCGACATTTCTCGCTTTGCTCTTTCTTGTGGTCTTACTGGCTTTGAGTTTGCCATTGGCATACCCGGCAGCATTGGCGGTGCCGTATTCATGAATGCCGGTGCTTACGGTGGCGAAATGAGTCAGGTAACAAATTCTGTTACCGCGATTTTGCCTAATGGCAATCTCGTCACCTATAAAAAAGGCAAACTCGGCTTTAGCTATCGCAAGAGTATTTTCCAGACTAACCATGCCATCATTGGTGAAATAAGGCTCTCCCTAAAAAAGGGCGACCCCAAAACCATCAAAGCGATGATGGACGACCTTACTAAAAGACGCGAAAGCAAGCAGCCGCTTGATATGCCCAGTGCTGGTTCCACATTCAAGCGTCCATCAGGCTATTTTGCTGGCACTTTAATCGACCAGACAGGACTTAAAGGCCTTAGCGTTGGCGGCGCACAAGTTTCATTAAAACATGCTGGCTTCATCGTCAATAAGGGCAATGCAACGGCTGCTGACGTACTCGCCTTAATCAAGAAGGTGCAAGAGCGCGTCTACGCCGCACATGGCGTAAAGCTGCAGCCAGAGGTCCGACTAGTCGGCGAATATGAAGAATAGACAATATTTTTTAGTATAATAGGATTTTAGCCATTTATGGAAAAAATAAAGTTATTACATTATTTATGGATGTCTTACCATTCCTTCAGCGACTATTATCAACAAAAAAATATTCGAAATTTCAACATCACTCCTATTAACAATTATCTTAATGCCCATTATGATAATTGTTATTTTAGTGATGATGATTATTTTGAATACTTCCGGCTCTTCGTTGGGCCTGACCGCCTAGCCGCTGCACCTTTTGAAAGCGTTTATAAAACCAATATGCGCCTGACAATGCAAGAAGATACATTACGCGTTAGAAAGTGCTATGAAAAAGCTGGCCTTATGGTCAAGGAAAAAAACACTGTTCCTGATGACCATTTAGGAATAGAACTTGAATTTGCCTGCTATCTCATTGGGCAAATTGGCCGCTTAGAAGAAAAAAATGAAAATACCACTCTTATAGAGCAAGAATATTTCTCATTCTTTAAGGAACACCTCTTAAGCTGGGTTCCGCAGCACTGCGAAGAAATAATCAATGTTTCTAGCAGCAAAAGCTGTGTTCAAATAGCAAAAATGCTAAATGTTTTTATTAAAAAAGAAGCTCAGAGAATTTGCCAGGAGGAATTTCATGAATAAAAAAATATCCCGACGCACTTTTTTAAAAGGCGGTATGGCAACAATTGGCCTTGCTGCTTGCAGTTCTTTATTCCCATTTTCTTTCGATAAGCTGACTTTGCTAGAAGCTTCGGAAGAAAATACGGGAGAAATGACCTTTCTCAATGCCTGTCCTCGTGATTGCTATGATACCTGCTCAATAATTTCAACTGTAAAAGACGGCGTCCTCAAGGCAATCAATGGCAACCCTGCCAACACCTACACGAATGGTCATGTCTGCGCCAAAGGCTATTCTTATACTAGGCGTGTTTATAGTCCTGACCGCATAAAATACCCGATGCGTCAAAAAGGACGTGGCTCGGGAAAATGGGAGCGCATAAGCTGGGATGAAGCATACACGCAAATCGCCAAAGAAATTTTGCGCATTAAGCATGAATACGGCAGTACCTTGCCAATCTGCTATAATATTGGTACTGGATCAATGGAAATTCTCCACAACGCCCCCAAAGGCTTTTTTGCCAGTATCGGCTATCCTACGATAGCTGCTGGCGACCCTTGCTGGCCAGCCGGAATGGACGCGCAGTCATTTGATATGGGAACAATATATTGCAATGACCCCGAAACATTTGTAAATTCAAAATACATTATCTTATGGGGACAAAATGCTGCATGGACTTCTATCCATTCCATGCATTTTATTGATAAGGCGAGAAAGGCTGGCGCAAAACTCGTCGTCATCGACCCCGTCTTAACCAGTACTGCTTCACGAGCAGATGAATATATTCAAATAAAACCCGCTTCCGATGGCGCCCTAGCTCTAGGAATGGCTCGCCACATCCTCGACAAAAAATTATACGATGCTGACTGGTTAGAAAAAAATGCCATTGGAACAGAGGATTTCTTCCAATATCTAACCAATGAAGTATCTCTTGAATGGGCTGAAAAAGAATCTGGTGTTCCCAAAAAAGTCATTGCTCGCCTTGCCGAAGAATATGCCACAGCAAAGCCTGCCAACATCTGGATAGGTTATGGCATTCAGCGCCACACCAACGGCGGTCAAATGGTTCGTTCCATAGATGCCCTGGCTGCATTGACAGGAAATATTGGCAAATCTGGTGGCGGCGCACAATATGGTCAGCTTCAGACATGGGGCTTTAACTATAACACTACCTTGCAAAAGCCCCCAGCAAATAGCGGTGGCACCAAACCGCGCAATATCGATATAAACAATTTTGCTCATGATATTGTCGCCACGCAAGACCCTCCTATAAAAATGATTTGGTTTGCTTCTCGCTCTGCAGTTTCCCAAGATCCTGACCCGGAAAAGACACGCCAGGCACTAAAAAAAATGGATTTAGTTGTTACTTGCGACCAATTCATGACGCCGACTGTTGCCATGTCTGATATTGTCTTGCCCGTAACCACATTTTTCGAAAGTCTCGGCGTAAATGTCTCTTATTGGCAGTATTGGCTCTCTTTAAATGAAAAAGCTATCAAGCCGATGTACGAAACAAAAGATGACTTACAGATTGCTATGGACTTATCCAAGAAATTAAATGAATTAGAACCGGGCTCATGTACTTTTCCCGTTATTTCCAACAGGGAAGATTGGCTTGATAAAGAGTTTAATCCCGATGTTTACAAGCTATTCGGCATAAGCGATTGGCGTGAATTGCGAAAGGGGCCGGTAAAAGCAAAGACGGGGCTCGTCGCTTGGCAAGATGGGAAATTTGAAACGCCTTCCAAAAAATACGAATTTCATTCTGAACTAGCAAAAAAATATAAACATCCTGCTATTCCTTCTTATTTGCCTTGCGTGCCGCAATCCAAAAAATATCCTTTACGCTATTTTTCATCACATTGGCCGATTGGCACCAATGTGCAATTTCAAAATTTAGACTGGATGTCCGCTATTCAAAAAGAGCCTTTTTTAGAAATTCATCCCCTTACAGCCCAAAAATATGCCCTAAAAGAAGGCGACAAAGTAAAGGCATATAATGACATTGGCTCGATTACCGTTCCCGTTCATATTACCTCAACCGTTCCCCCAGATATGGCAATCACCTATGCAGCTTGGTACAAGGATAATCCAAACCTTGCCAACAATCTTGTCAAGGTACGCAATACCGATATGGGTAGCATGAAGCTGAATTATCCTGGAACCGCTTTTCACGACAATTTTATTGAGATAAAAAAAATAAATAATTGATAGGAAGTTATCCATTATGAATAAAAAAATAGCCTTTTTAGTTAATAGTGAAAAATGTTTAGGCTGTCATACATGTGAGGTTGCCTGCAAAAACAATTACCAATATGAGCCATATATGCGCTGGAGAAAGGTGCATGACATCCCCGACAATGCTTTCAGCAAACCTTTGCGAGCCTATGCATCCCTTGCCTGCAACCACTGCGAGGACCCTGCCTGCCTGAAAGCTTGTCCTGTAGGAGCTTATAAAAAGCTCGCCAACGGTATCGTCTTTCACGATGATAATTTATGTATTGGCTGCAAAATGTGCGTCATGGCTTGCCCCTATCAAGTGCCTGAATACAGCGTAAAATTAAAGATTGTGCAAAAATGTAACCTTTGCCACCAACGCATCGACAAAAATGAGCTTCCATTTTGCGTACAAGCTTGTCCTGTCGGTGCCATTTCAATCATCGACCGCGATAGCGGTATCGACCGTTATGCTTCAAAAAATATACCAGGTTTTGTCCACACCGGTACACATCCTTCCACGCGCTTTATCCTTCCTAACATTGGGCAGCAAGTAAAAAGGAGTGATTATTAATGGAATGGCCGTTAATTTTTTATACTGTTTTATCCCAAATGGCTGCTGGCTCTTTTATCGCTTTTTTCTTTTTAGACAAATTTTATCCTTCAACAATCGCTAACAAAAAGCTCTTTTTGTCCATAGCAATTCTCGTTCTCACTGGCATCAGTATGCTGGCTGCCACTACCCACCTCGGAAAGCCATTTTTTGCTTATCGTGCCATATATCACTTTAAGACATCTTGGCTCAGCAGGGAAATAATCATCTTTACCATCTTCATGGGAATTAATTTCATATACAGCCTTTCTCTTTATAAAAAAATCTCTTTTGTTGAAAAACTGTCTTTGCCCATCGGAGCTTGCATCGCTTTTATTGCTGTCATTATTACCAGCATGATTTACGTCCTTCCTTCCCACCCGGCATGGAATAATTTATCCACGCCTTTGGCATTTATAATGACAGAGCTCATCTTGGGAGCTTTCTATCTTAGCATTTTAATGACTGCCTGTGGGCTAAAAGTTCCTTCTAACGTTTTTAACTTCATCTTTATTGCCATATTCTGCAATCTTTTCTTTTTCCTTATTCATCTTAGCCTGTTAGCTGATGGACGCCCTTCAATGGTTGATACCTATAATTTGATAATCGCATCGCCCCTTTTATACTTACGCCTCGTCAGCGAAGTAATTATTCCTTTGCTCTTTTATTTTTGGCATCTATCTAAGCACCGTCCACTCATCTCGGCAAAAGCCATCTATTTGCTTTTTATTTTAGTATTAAGTGGCGAATTTTTGGGCAGAATGATTTTTTATTCTACTTCTGTTCCTATTATCCTATTTTGAACCTAATCTAATGCAAGAAGTCCCCCGCCTTTTAGGCAGGGGACTTCTTGCATTTTTATGGATGTTTTTCTATAAAAAGCTCAACCTCTAACTGACTTTCTTGTTCAAGCCATTTTTTTAAACGATTCTGCTCATTTTTTGCAAGAGGAGCATTTATATAGGCTATTACTATAAATTCCTTAGGAAGAAGCGCATCGGTTTGATTTTTAGAAAAACATATACTCCCTTTAAACAACTGAACCTGCGGAAAAAATAAATCTTTTTCAGCATTTAATTTTTTTATAAGCATATCCTTTTTCAATATATTTTGATAAACCATATATGCTATTTTATTCGTCTGCTCATTCTGTTCTGATAAACTTCCATTATTAGCTATACCTATCTTTTTAATTTTACTTTCTATCAGATTATTTATTTGTTCTTTATTTGGAGCATCAAAAGAACTATTTTGTATTATTTTTAATTTTAGATTCTTAAGATTATCATATTTTTTCAGTTTATCATTAAGAAGACCTACCTGTTCTTTTGTGAATTGTTTACCAATAACTATTATTTCAAGTTCATCATTTTGAGGCAATATTTTATAAGAAAGTACTTGAGTATCAATAGAATTTATATTTTTAGCTAAAAAAACTTCTGCTTGATGATTGATTTTATTAATCTTTATACTCTGCCATGCTAAATATATGCTAGGAAGCGATATTAATATCCCAATAATATATAATAAAAGCTTCTGCCGTTTAAAAATTTTTTCCGAAACATATTTTTTAGCGGGAATATGAAGCATCTTTAAAATAATAAAGCTGGAAAGACAAATAAAAAAGCTATTTATAAAAAAAAGATATAAAGCTCCCATAAAAATTTTGAGAGAATAAGCAGCAATTCCGTATCCGGCAGTGCATAATGGCGGCATTAAAGCTGTGGCTATAGCAACGCCAGGAATAACATTGCTCATTTTTTTGCGTGTAATTCCAATAATTCCGGCAAAACCACCAAATATGGCAATAAGTACATCCCATATAGTCGGCTCGGTACGCGACATCAATTCAGAAGATACTGCAGTAATAGGAGATAGCTTAAAATATATGGCCGAAGCTATAATGCAAAAAAAAATTTGAAATAGCAATTTAAAAATTGATTTTCTAACATATTCCAAATCATATGTAGCCATCCCATATCCAATAGCTACAATAACTCCCATTAATGGGGAAATTAACATCGCTCCAATAACAACAGCCGTACTATTTACATTTAATCCAATCGAAGCAATAAAAATAGCCAAAACAAGAATAGATAAATTAGAACCTTTCAGCGCAGCATTATCATCTATTCTCTGAACGATTTCCTTCATTGGTGCACAATCCGAATGAATATTAAAAAAATTATAAAAAAATTGTTTCATAAAACCATAGACATCCATGCCCAATTTATTAAGGCATAGTAATGCCTCATCACCCCACTTTCAAACAAACCAGCATCATCCTGCACCTTAAAGATAGCTATCATTTAACAGATTAAGGTTGAAATTATAATTTTTTACAAAATCAATAAATAAACTAACAATTGATAAATCCTGTGTCATATCATTATAAATCATATATGTCTTGCGCGTGATAACCTGCCCATCTTGGTCGATAAGTGGCAATTTGTAGAGATTGTCGCACCCGCGCAAGATATGCTCGGGCAAAGGAGAATAACCCAGTCCATGCCACACCATGCGCTTGCAATTTTCAATATTCGACACCTGCATGCTCACGCGCGGCGGATGCCTGAAATTCTCGCGCCACCAGCGTTCAAGCTGAGCACGCAAAAGGTAATCGCTGGCATATTCAATGCGGGGCATATTCGGCAAATCTTCCAAATCAAAAGGCTCTTTATAGGCTATGTAGATAGGCTCTTCATAGAGCTTATACCTGTTCTTACAGCCCCCATAATCAATGCTTGCAAAACCGACCTGAATTTTCTGGTTATAGATGAGGCTGAAGATATTTTTGCTCCAGTCCGTGATTAGGCGAAATTTGATGGCTGGATACACCTTGCTAAACGCCTCAAACAAAGAAGGCAGCGTATACATTGTAAGATAATTGGAAGCACCTATTTCTAGCGTCCCCGTGTTTTCATTGTAAAGCTCGTGCACCTCATTTTTTATGTGATGCAGCTGCGTAATCATCTTATCCGCACATTCGACAAGGTATTCCCCTTCAGGCGTGAATTTAATCCCCTTCGTACTGCGGTGGACAATGCGCACCTCAAATTCCCGTTCTATATGCTGCAGGCGCGATGTGAGTGCTGGCTGTGACATATAAAGGACCTGTGCTGCTTTCGTAATGTTCTTTTCATTGTGCAATACTTTAATGATATGCCAATCACGATCTTCCATAACGAATCAATCACCTGCCTCACTTTTTAGTTTGGCGCCTAGACGCCATAAAAATACACCTATGATTATTCGTCAAGTGACAATAATAATCCTCTCTTTTTCTAACAATTATAGATTTTTTTTATAATTTTTAATAAAATTTTGCGATATTTAAGCACAAAAAAAGCTCCCGCCCTGCGGCAGGAGCACAAAGTTAACTGCTTTTTATATTAGTCATCAAGCGGCTTGCGAATGACATCAATAATGCTGCCATCACGATATTCAATGACAGCGACGATATCCTTGTCATCTTGGCTCATCTTGACTTCTTCTGGCTTGCCAACCATGTCATAGGCCATCTGCTGCAATTCCTGAATGGTCATCAAAGGCAAGTTACTGCCTTCGAGTTTTTCCAGCAAGTCCTTGCGCAACGGATTTACGGCAATACCGCGGTCCGTTATGATTACATCGACTGTTTCGCCCGGCGTAATGACGTTTTGGACATGGTTGCGAATCATCGGCAGTCTGCCACGGATAAGCGGCACGACAACAATCGTCATTGCAGCACCGGCAGCCGTATCGCTATGACCGCCCGAAGCGCCGATGCACATACCGTTGGAATCAGTGATTACGTTGACGTTAAAGTCAAGGTCAACTTCCGTTGCACTCAAGATGACGGTGTCGAGATAGTTGACAATAGGACCGTTATTCCACGGATTAGCATAGAAAGAAGCGCTGATTTCGAGATGGTTAGGATTTTCGGTAAATGATTTAACAGCCGTCGTATCGAAGGTCTGCGTATCATAAGCAGCCTTGAACAGGCCGTCTTTTACCATATCAGAGAAGATGCCGGTAATACCGCCAACGCCAAAGCTGCCCGTAATGCCTTTAGCCTGCATCTTTTCACGAATGAACATAGCAACAGCCAAGGAAGCGCCGCCGCTGCCCATCTGCATCGAAAAGTCCTGCTTGAGGCAGCCTGTCTGTTCCATGATTTCAGCCGCATATTTAGCCATCAAAAGCTGTGTCGGGCTCTTTGTGATGCGAATAGCACCAGAAGCAATACCAGCCGGGTCGCCGATTGCTTCTACGGGAACGATATAGTCGACATCAGTCTGCGGTATGCTGTAAGGATAAATAGGTTCTTCAGAAAGGTTATCCGTGACGAGAACAACCTGGTCTGCATAAGCAGAGTCAATCATTGCATAACCCATTGAACCAAAAGCGGATTTGCCGATACGGCCCGTAGCATTGCCGCGGCGATCGCATGTTGGAGCAGCCATGAAAGCAACATCAATATGCAATTCGCCAGCTTCAATAGCTCTAGCACGACCACCATGCGAACGGATAATGGTCGGCTTCTTAACTGCTTGCGGATTCTTGACAAGGAACTTGCCCAGCTCTCCTCTAAGTCCGCTCGTTTCCAGTGCCGTAACCGTACCATCTTTAATGTAGTCGATGAGGAAATCATGGCAGCTGCTGATGGAGCTAGAAGCAATCGTTATATCCTTAATACCTTTAGCGGCAAGGCGTTCAACAACCATTTTCATGACATAATCGCCATTGCGGAGATGATGATGGAAGGAAATTGTCTGACCATCATGTAGGCCCGTCTTTTCGATAGCTTCATCAATGGAGGCCAAAACCTTATTATCGCGCGGTTTAGCTACTTTGATTTTCTTTGCTGCACCAGGATGTTCTGGCATATATTTGAAAGGACCTTCATACAATCTGAATTCTTTATATCCGGGAATATGTTCCGGTATTTCACGGCCTAATGAATTTTTCATGCCTGTGCCCTCTTTTCTTCAACATTTACACCGGAAGCTTTTGCCAAATCAATAACACGCTGTGCACGAGCAACGATTGGTTTGTCAATCATCTTGCCGTCAACATTAAGCACGCCTTTATGATTCTTTAAGGAGTCTTCAAAAGCGTCGAGAATCTTCAAGGATTTTGCAATCTGCTTGTCATCAGGCGTGTAAATGCGATGCACTTCCGTAATCTGCTTAGGATGGATGACAGACTTGCCGTCAAAGCCCATATCGCGACTTCTTGTAACTTCCGCTGCAAAGCCTTCCATATCCTTAACATCAGAAAATACAGTATCCATGCACTGAATGCCTGCGTCACGAGCAGCCATTAAGATTGCTTCACGAGCGTAATAAAGTTCGATGCCAGTCTTGGTGCGCTGCGTCTTTAAGTCCGTGATGAAATCTTCTGCACCGAGTGCAATGGCAACCATGCGCGGATGCTTGCAAATTTCACGAACATTATAAAGGCCCTTAACGCTTTCAATAGCGCCAATGACATTAATCGTGCCGGCTTCCCAGCCGTTTTCTTTTTCGACTTTTTCAATTTCCTTGGCAACGAGCTCAACTTCCGAAACGTCTTCGACTTTCGGCAGGCGAATCATGCAGGGTTTAGCCGGCAAAATGACTTTGAGGTCATCAATGCCAAACGGCGTCTGCGTCGGATGGTTGATGCGAACAACCGTTTCCGAATGGAATTTCATAGCCTTGAGAGCATTTGCTACGAGATGGCGAGCCGTATCCTTTTCCGTGATGGAAATGGCATCTTCAATATCAAACATCAAGCTGTCAGCGCCATAGGTATCTGCAGAATTAATCATTTTTGGGCTATTTCCCGGAACGAACATCATTGTCCGGCGCAATCTTTTTCTCGGATTGTTCATGCCTGCATTCCCCTTTCCAAAGCAGCAACAACTCTTGCTTCAATCGTATAATCCCATGCACCTTTATCAATAACTTGGAACTTCACATCAGAAAAACCTGCATCCTTCGCAATTTTTTCAATCAAAGCAACGATATGCTTGCCATATTGCTTGATAACTGGTGATGAGGTCAATTCAACCTCAATCCCTTTGCCAGGATTGGGAGCAACCTGCACCAGCATATCATTTTTTTCTTCGAAGCCAGCTGTTGCCGGTTTGGCCAGTGTCTTTGCCATGATACGTCATTCCTTTCTCTTGTTAAAAATAATTATCGGGCTTCTTACTTGTGTAAATTCGCCAGACCCGCCTTCATTGCCACTTAAAAGGTGAAAACTTCCGCTGAGTCAAGCTGAAAATGCAAAGCAAAGAACAAGCCTAGCGGCTTCTCTTGCTTCACGGAACATTTTGAAGTCTTTTTACTTTTTTATTATAATATATGGCTATCAAGAAATAAAATAGAGAAAATCAATCATCGGCAATTTGCTTTTCAATGATTTCATATTTTCTTATTTTTTTTATTAACAGATTTTTTTATACAAATTTAAGTGGCACCAACTGGCGCCACTTTCCTTATTTGGCAAAAATTTTATCCCAAAAAGTATAGACTGTCATTGCAGCAAACAGAATAAGCAAAAACAAATCGCCAAAACCGACCATCTAAAACACCTGCCTAAAATGTTACGCTCTCAAGGCGGTCATTGGGCATATAACAGCGACCAGCCTTAGCACAAGGCTTGCCGTCCAGAAGAACGACGTCGGCTGTAAAGTCAAAATTGCGCGCAAAGATATTACTGCCTACGGCGTAGACGTCGACGGGAACGCCTTTTTGTTCAAATTCAGTGATGCGCGCGGGATTAAAGCCGCCCGAGACAATAATCTTGACGTGCGTAAAGCCTTCCTTGTCAAGGGCTGCACGCACGTTGCGCACGAGCTGCTCATTGACACCCGTGGGCTTAAAATGCCCCATCTGGCCAATAAGCGAGGCGTCGACCATCTTATCAGATGTATCCAAACGCACGCCAGCAAGACGGTCTCCTAAAGAGCGCGCAATTTTCAGGCTTGTATTCACGCAGTCATTATCAAAATCGACGAGAGCAATACGGCTAATGCTCTTATCGACATATTCATCAAAAGCCAGCGTAGCAGAAAGCGTATCACCGCCATAGGCAGCAATCAAAGCATGCGGGATTGTTCCTGCTGGCTCTAAATCCCAGCAAGACCCATTGGCAGGCGTTGAAACATTGCTCATGCCGCCTATCTTGGCCGCATAGCCATCGCCTTCTTGCACTTTATACTCATCAAAACGAGACGGGAAAAAGAGTACGGGCTTGCCATTTGCCGCCTGAACGGCATTATAACAATTCGTCGCAATCTTTGTACGGCGCGATAAAATTCCCAAATAAACTGTTTCCAAGAGAATGAAATCGGCAAGGTTTCCTTCAATTGTCAGCACGGTTTCCCACGGTTTTATCAAATCGCCATCGTAAAGAGCCTTTACTTTGAGATTTTCCGCATGGTCAGCGCATTGCTTTAAAAGGGAAATCGTCTCATCAATGCCGCAAAGCATGGCTTCATTCCTTTGAAATACCTGCACCAAAACGCGCTTATTCCAGCCTCCCCGATGCAAGATTTCCTGTGTCCGCAGAAAATATACATCGCTATAAAGCCCCTTTTTAATCTCTTCCACCGGAAAAGCAAATTGTTCCGGAGCAATTCTTTTTCGCATAAAAATACGCTGCTCAAAAATAAATCTGCACCAAAGCGCCCTTTAGCTGAGCAGCTCTCCTTTCCCATTTTATCAGCAGGAAGGAATAAGCACTCCTTCCTTTTAACCAAATACATATATCATATGTTATTATTCTCTTATTTTATAGTAGAGTATTTATTCTTGCAAGGGAAGTGCCCTATCTCACAAAAATTTTCTTCCTAAATATTGTCAAATGGCAGTTAGGCTGCAATTTGGTTTTCCCTCATTTTTATGTTATATTTGGTATAATTAGGTAGGCTACTTATAAAATACTCTTGGATTTGACATATCAGCCTAAATAGCATTACTTCTAAGAAATATTATAGAAAGGAAGGCAGTCGGCTTTCGTTTTTTAAGCTGACGAAAAACATTGAAATTTTTATCGTTTCTTTTTATGCTTTTATGCTTTTTTAATTTTGCCAGTCCCGCTTCAGCAAGCGCTTCTGATGTTCACTTGCTAATAAATATTCCTGCCCACTGGGTGCGCCTTTACCGCGGCAACAAAGCGATAGTCTGCTTTCCCGTCGCAGTCGGCAAATACACTTCGCAAACTCCTGTCGGCAACTTTTCCGTCATTGACAAGGAGATAAATCCCACATGGATTGACCCGGAAGACCCCAGCGTGCGGATTGCTTCTGGAAAAGGTAACCCGCTCGGCTACCGCTGGATTGGCATTGGCGGCAACTACGGCATTCACGGAACTAATCATCCCGATTCTGTTGGCAAATATGCTTCGGGTGGCTGCATCAGAATGCATGAAGCCAATATTGAAGAAATATTCCGCCATGTAAAACTTGGCACACCTGTAAAAATCATCTACAATCGCCTCGTCGTAGAAACAACGCCGACGGGCGTTGTTGACTATTACGTTTACCCTGACGGTTATCATCGTCAACCACTTTCCGTAGCCAGTATCTCAAATGCCTTGCAAAAATACGGCGTCGCCGATTTCCTTGACGTACAGCAAGCACAAAAAGCACTTGAGGAGCAAACCGGGGATATAAATTATGTGGCCTATCCAATAAGATTGCGCCTTGCCGACAAAGTCCTGCCGTTTAAGGCTGTCAAATACGATACGGATATCTACCTGCCCGCTGTCGCTTTGGCTAAGAGCATCAACTTACCCGTAGAATTTGACGCGGCCCAAAAAATCATCAAAAGCCGTTTTGGCACGGCCCACTATATCGAAAAAAATGGCCATGCTTATATAAATCTCTTAGATGTCCTCAATGTCTATGACCTAGAAAATGAATGGAATACCAAGGCGGAAATAGTCCTCACGCCACTATCTAATCCTGCCGAAACGCTATCACCAGCACCCGTACCAGAAGAAATACCGCCAGAAAACAGTTTGAAAGGATAAAAAATGCCACAAAAAAAAGAACGCTTCATCATTATTGACGGCAGCAGCTTGCTCTACCGCGCCTTTTTTGCTCTGCCGCTCCTCTCAACACCAGATGGCATCTACACCAATGCTATTTTGGGCTTTTCGCGCATGCTCATGCGCCTTTTTACCGATTTTAAGCCCGACCTTGCTGCCATCGCCTTTGATAAAAGCCGTCATACCTTTCGCACAGACATTTACGAGTCTTATAAGGGTACGCGCGAAAAAACGCCTGATGAATTAAAAGGTCAAATTCCCCTCTTAAAAAATCTAGCGCAGGCGGCGGGCATTAAATTTCTCGAAAGCGACGGCTATGAAGCCGATGATATTATTGGCACTCTGTCCACACAGGCAGCGGCTAAAAATTACGATACGCTCGTCATCACAGGTGACCGCGACGCCCTGCAGCTCATCCGCCCTAATCTAAGAGTCATCTTTACCAAAAAGGGTATCTCGGACATTGCCTGCTTCGATGAAGAGGCTTTCAAAGAAGCTTATAGCCTTTCTCCCATTAAGCTCATTGACCTCAAGGCGCTCATGGGGGATAAATCTGATAATATTCCCGGGATTTTTGGCATCGGCGAAAAAACGGCCTTAAAACTCCTGACTGAATACGGTTCGCTTGATGGCCTCTATGAAAATATCGAAAAAATAAAAGCTGCAAAATTAAAAGAAAAACTAAAAAACGGCAAAGACGACGCCTATCTTTCTTATAAATTAGCAACGATTGATTGCCACATGCCGCTGACTTTTATCGCCGATGATTTTACCATCACGCCGGACGACGAAAAACTTACCGCCTTTTGCCAATCCTATGGCCTAAAAAGTCTCAAAAAAGTCCTCTTTATGGCCCTTTGCGGCGAGAAAAAAGCGGAGAAAAAAGCTGGAAATCCTGCGTCCGACTGCACGCTTATAGAAGCGACAAAAGAGGACATCAAAAAAATTGCGCAAATCAGCCAAGAAACGGGCCTCATCTTTTTGCCTTTAACCACAGGCAAAATTCCACACAAAAAATGTCTTGGACTTGCTGTCCAGGCAAAAGACAAGGCATATTTTCTCGATTTTTCCCGTAATGAAAATGAAATAAAGGCTCTTTTAGAAAATGCTACCCTTTCTAAAATTACTTTTAATCTAAAGGAAAGCCTTGCCTGCAATCTTGCTATCAACGGAAAAATAACCGACCTTTTGCTTTTAGGCTATATGCTTGAGCCTTCCGATGGCGACTACACTCCTGCTTCTTTGGCTGAAAAGTATCTCTTGTCGCCGCTTCCCGAAACACCCAAAAAAATATCGCAAAAGGAACTTTGTGGTTTTTGGTTAAATGCGATTCCCTTGGAAAAACTTGCCCTTTTCATGTGCGAAAAGATGAAAAAAGAAAATCTTCTGTCGCTTTATGAAGAACTTGAACTGCCGCTTGCGGGCATGCTCGTCAACATGGAAAGGGCTGGCGTACACATCAACCAAGACCGCTTAGCCGAAATGGCCCAAAATATTGGGCAGACCATAGATACCCTTTTCGAAGAAATCTACCAATTGGCTGGCTGCCAATTTAATGTTAACTCACCTAAGCAGCTTGGAGCCGTCCTCTTTGAAAAACTGGGCTTGCCTGCACAGAAAAAAACTAAAACCGGCTATTCAACCAATGCTGCCGTGCTCGATAATTTGCGCTATGCCCATCCGGTAGTCGGCAAAATTCTTGATTATCGCATGTGGAGCAAGCTAAAAAGTACCTATTTAGATGGCATGGCGACCTTAATTGAGCCTCAGACCAGCCGTATTCACACGACCTTTAATCAGACGGCAACAGCAACAGGACGCCTTAGCAGCTCCGAACCCAATCTGCAAAATATCCCCGTCCGCACGGAGGCGGGCAAAAAAATTCGCAGCCTATTTGTCCCCGGCCCGGGCTACAAATATTTCATCTCAGCCGACTACTCGCAAATCGAGCTGCGCATCCTGGCGCATATGTCGGGCGATGAAAATTTCATCTCTTCCTTTTGCGCCAATGAAGATATTCACCGCCGTACGGCCTCAGAAATTTTCGGCGTCGCGCCTGAAGATGTAACAGATGAACAAAGGCGCCATGCCAAGGCGATAAATTTCGGCCTCGTTTATGGCAAAAGCGACTTTGGCCTAGCCAAAGAGCTTCATATCTCACGTCAGGCTGCGGCAAGCTATATTGAAAGCTATTTTAAAAAATACGCCGGCGTCAAGCGCTATCTCGACCAAATAGTTGAGAAGGCACATGAAGACGGTTATAGCACAACTTTATTTGGCAGACGGCGCCATTTGGCCACCATCAATAGCAAAAACGCCAATTTGCGTGCCCAAGCTGAAAGAATGGCTATGAATACGCCCATTCAGGGCACGGCTGCCGATATTATCAAGCGTGCCATGCTCAGCGCTCAAAAAAATATCGAAAAAGCTCAGCTCAAAAGCCGCATCGTGCTACAAGTACACGATGAATTGGTCATAGAAACGGCCGAAAATGAAATTGAAGCTGTCAAAAAAATTCTAAAAGATAGCATGCAAAATGCCGCCCAACTAAAAGTTCCCTTAACCGTCGATATTAATATGGGAACGGATTGGGCCAGCGCCAAATAATCATAAAACACCAGCGCCGTCAAAATGGGGAATATAATTTTCCGAAGCGGCGCTTTTTTCTTGCACAAAGCAGTTGGAAAAACCCAAATTGAGCGCATAATCAACTACTTTTTGGTACTCAAAGGTCGTTAGACGTCGATTGAGCTTAGGGATTTTAAATGCATTATAAGCGGGCGTATACTGGTTCATGATAGTCAAATAAATATCATTGCCAAAGTGCTCAAAGAGGTATTTTAAAATCTTCATGCTATCTTTATAAAGCCAGGGAAGAACAAGGTGGCGGACAAGAACACCTTTTTTTAAAAGTCCCCTTTTGACTTCAGGCTTCCCCGTCAGCTCAAACATCTTTTCTATCGCTGCCGTTGCCGCGGCAAAATAATGCGGCGCATGCGAATATGAAATGGCGGCTTGCTCGGCACTGTATTTTAAATCTGGCAAAAAAACATCGACAAGGCCGCGACAAAGCTCAATCGCCTCCGGTGTCACATAGGCATTTGTATTATAGACGACAGTGAGGGTAAGTCCCCTCTTTTTCGCACGCTGCAAGGCTTCTACTATCGGATACAGATAAGGTGTTGGCGTAACTAGTTCCAGACATGAAGCACCACGCTCTTGTTGTTCTAAAAAGATATTGCTAAGGCGTTCAACCGACACTTCTATTCCCTTGCCGTTACTGCTTATTTCATAATTTTGGCAAAACTCGCAGCGCAAATTGCAGTGCGAAAAAAAGACCGTTCCTGCGCCGTTTTTACCGCTTATAATTGGCTCCTCCCATTCGTGCAGACTCACGAGTGCCACTTTGGGCAAAAGTCCCGCACCGCAATAGCCGCGCTGACCTTTTTTTCTCTCCACTGCACAATGGCGCGGGCAAAGCTCACATCGACTCAAATTCACCTAAATGCGGGTTTCTTCCTTTTTCCTAGAACAGAAAGAACTCCCGCTCCCCCCTTTCGAGATAAAAACATTTTGATATAGCGGCGTCTTACCGAGGCATCTCAAATAAAAAGCAGCCCTAAAGGCTGCTTTTTGTTTGAAGAATATTTTTCTCATCGATTGGCACTTTTATATACTTCTCTTATCTCTTCATAATCGAGCGGACAAAAAGCGCCAATTATATGTGTTTTCTTATCCGTGCACATGTCGGCGAGATAATCGAGCATGGTCTCATTTTGAATGCCAATGCCGAGCTTGCTAAAGCAAGTAGGCATGCCAATCGCTTCAAAGAACTCTTCCGTGCGTTCAATACCTAAAAGGGCAGCTTTTGCATCATCATCTTCCGCCACGCCCATGACATTGCGCGCATACTGGGCAAAGCGAGGCACGTCATTTTTGCAGACTTTTCTAGCCCAGCTTCCCCAGACACTCGTGAGAGAAGCGCCATGCGTAACATCAAAACGGCCGCTCAGCTCATGCCCAAGCTTATGGACGCTAAAGTCCTTCGTCCGCCCAAGGCCAGTTAGGTCATTGTGAGAGAGCATCGCGCAATAAGAAATTTCACTGCGCGATTCATAATCATTTTCTTTTTCCAGAGCCTGCTGCCCAAAATGTACGACAGTCCTAAGCAGCCCTTCGGCAATTTGGTCTGTCATAAAATTATTTTTTTCGCGGGCAAAATATCTTTCAATTGTATGCATAAAAATATCGGCGACGCCTGCTGCAACTTGATATTTTGGCGCCGTATAGGTAAGTGCCGGATTTACAAAAGAAATAAGAGGCCGATTATAGACAATATTGAGGCCACGCTTTTGGAGCGTTTCTTCATTTGTCAAAACAGCTGAATCGCTCATTTCGCTGCCCGCAGCAGCCAAGGTGACAACGGTCGCCAAAGGCAGCGCCTTTTGCGGCACAACGCGCTTTTGCCAAATATCGCGCCAAATGTCATAACTGGGATTGCCAAGACCAATGGCTACAGCCTTAGCAGTATCGATGACACTGCCGCCCCCTAAAGCAACAACAAAATCAATGCCCTTTTCCGTGCCGAGAGCAATCGCCTCGCGCACAAAGCCAACACGCGGATTGGGCTCAACCCCACCCTTGACAAGGGCTTCCATGCCATGCTGCTTTAAATCAGACAAAATATTATCCAAAAGGCCATTTTTCTTGACACTGCCGCCGCCGTAAAGAACAAGGGGCTTTTTGGCACCAAAATCCTTGAGCTTTTTTCCCAGCTCGCGTTCGGCACCAGCGCCGAAGACAACTTCTGTCGGACAGCAAAAATCAAATTTCTGCATACAAAAACCTCCTAATTTTTAGAGGGCAAATAATTGCCGCGCGGACAATTTGCCGAAATCATCGACCAAACAATCGGCCTTTCGCACATCTTGCCCGCAGCCATGATAGCGCGGGTCCTGAAAAGCGATACAATAGGCACCTGCCCGCTTTGCCGCCAAGACGCCAGCTGCCGAATCTTCAATAACAGCGCAGCGCTCAGCCGGAAGGCCCAGCGCTTCAATAGTCTGGCGATAAATGGCAGGGTCAGGCTTGCTTAGTGGCAATTCAGCGCCGCTTGCAATGACTTCAAAGAAATCATAGATTTCAAGCTTCTTCAAAAAATACTCTATATTTTTGCGCGCTGAAGACGACGCCAAGGCAAGGCGCATCCCCGCCGCGTGCAATTCATGAATCAATTCGACTGCGCCGGGCACAGAATCAATGCCCTTTCCCGCTGCAACGCGTGCCAAAAAAGTTCTATGCTTTTCTGCCACTATTTCAGAAAGCGGCACGAAAACCTCTTTATCAGCCAAATACTCGCGAAAAAAATCATTTGAGGAACGACCTCGATAAGCGATGCACTCTTCTAAGGAGCAATCAATGCCGTATTTAGCTAAGATGTCAACCTTCACTTGCGCGTGCAGCGCTTCGGTATCGACGATAACGCCATCCATATCAAAGATAACCGCTTCCATTTACTTGTCCTCTCCTTCCATCTCTTTTTTTCGCGCTCGTTCTTCCGCTCTTTGCGAAATTTTTTGTGCTTTTATGTACTGCGCCATGGCTTCTTTTGAAGCGTCGCCTACGGAAATACAAAGATAGCTATTCGTCCACAATGTCGGAATACGGCTTTTCAAGCTAGAAAATTCACGACGCAAGACATTGGAACTATCACGCTTAATTGCTTTTATGACTTTGTGCACGCCAATTTGCGGGTCTACGTCTAAGGATAAGCTGACATGCTCAGCAGCAATCTCTAAGCGCAGAATCTCAACCTGCAATTTTGCACATGTCGCTGTGATTAATTCCTCAAGCCTTTTCTTTACTTCTCCCTCTAATACTCGGCGCCGATATTTAGAGCAAAAGACAATGTCATACCGACATGAATAGATTATGCTTTTGCTTTTCTTGTAATTTATTTCCATAAAAAAATTATACTATATATATAAATATAACTCAATAAATACTAAAAATATTTCCTAATGATATTTTCACATTACCAAAAACATTTTTCCTCTTTTAACGGAAAATTAGTTTTTCTTGCTTTGTCGCAATTTGTTTTGTATAATAAAGCAAAGGCTGCCATGTTCTTCTATAACGGAAGGCTACTATATTATGCAGCCTATTTTTAAGAAAGGGAGACTACCAAATGAAAAAAGTTTTCGGTATTCTTTTCGCTGCTGTATTTGCCATTTGCCTTTACAGCGCATTTTCACCTACTCAGGCTGATGCTGCTGCACTGGGAAAAATTAACATGAGCGCCATCCTGCAAAGCTATCCTGATGTCCAATCTGCTAATGCAGCATTAGATATGGAACGCGAAAAAATGCAAGAAGAATTTAACAAAAAGGCTTCCTCGCTTGATGAAAACGGCAAGAAAGCTTTATTTGATAAACTCAACCAGAAGTTCATTCAGCGTGAAAATGAATTATTCACCCCGATTAAGAAAACCGTTCAGCAGGCCATTTCCTCCGTTGCCAAAGAAAAAGGCATCGACATGGTCGTTTACTCTGAAGCCGTAGCTTATGGTGGCGATGACATCACGCAGGCTGTCATTCAAAAATTAAAAAAATAATTTAATTTTTTCTTGACAAGTATCAGCTTGGCTGATATAATCTTTATTGTTCGCTGGCATAGCTCAGTTGGTAGAGCAGGTCATTCGTAATGATCAGGTCGTAGGTTCAAGTCCTATTGCCAGCTCCAGATGAAATTAAAGACTTCCGATAATATCGGAAGTCTTTTTTGTTTTACCCAATTATTTTTACATATTGTACTGAAAAAGCCTCTTTCAAAGCACCAATGCAATCTCTCTCAATGAAGGAGCGCTGCAAAGGGTTGCGCGCTACGATGAGCAAAGTAGTTGCATTGCGCGTCATATTTTCAACCTTCTCAAAGCAGCGCCTGTAAGTTTTTTCATCGAGCAGGGACTTTAGCTTAGTGAGACTTTCTAAAAGCTCCGGCTTATCGGCAGCAATGCGTTCTTCGAGCGCTGTGAGAGGAACAGAGGATAAACTCGTATTATTTTTTAAATCCTCTTTGCCACTTGTATACATATCTTTACCTCCAAAAATAAAAGCCCGCCCCAAGGGCAGGCTAAAATCAAGCCGCTGCCTTCTCAGGCTTAGGTGCGGCCGTCGGCGTAACAACATCACCTTGCGCGGTGATGAACTTCTTTTCAACAATATTGTATTTTATTTCCGGATAGTGTTTCTTTACTCCCGCCTGCTCTACGGTAACACCGCCAGAAAAATCGGCAATCTTGGTTTCCCAATTGAAGCTCGTCTGTGCCGCCTTAATGGTCAGGTTGCCGCACTTAAAGGAAGTGCCACCCTTTACCGTAATCGTCCTGCTGTTCCAGGCACCATAAAGGTCCTGTCCAGAAAAATCAATAGCGGGCAAATCGCCTTCAGCATTGTAATGGCAATTGATATTGCCCTGCGCCCAAACCTCAAAGGAAGCAAGACTTACCTGCGCCTTGTCGGCATTGACGGTAAAACGGCTCGTCTTAACACAGACATTGCCACTTAATTTGTACGTACCCGTCAAAATCTGAACCTCCCACGACTAAAGTCGCGGGGTTCTTGCTTCAGTGACCAATGCTTA
>JAHHSR010000089.1 GCA_020025075.1 Pectinatus sp.
TCCGCCTTCATCCCCCACCTAAGAGGTGGAGGACTTCTGGCGGTTTAAGTTAAATGTGTAATACTTTTTCGCGAATCACTTGGGTAACGCCGCCCTTGGTATTGGGCGGAGCGATGTGCTTGGCGATTTTTTTTATTTCTTCTTGGGCGTTTTCCATGGCATAGCTTTCGCCTACTGACTGGAGCATTTCTTTGTCGTTATAATAATCGCCAAAGGCCATGCACTCTGATGGGTCAATCTGCCATTTTTCCTGGAAGCGGCGGATGGCGGCTCCTTTGTTGATGCCGTGAGGCATAATGTCGAGCCAGATATCGGAAGAAATGACGATTTGGACATCTTTTTCGTACAAGGAAATGGCTGGGTAGCCATTTTTGGTGATATCGCCACCAGTAACATCGCAAAGTGATATCTTGATGACAGGCTCCGCAATAGCGTCAAATGAGCTAATCACTTCATAATCGCTGAAATATTTTTCAATTTCACGGCGAAAGGCATCATTTATAGAAACTGTGTAGCTCTTTTTTGGCGTGCAGCAAATGGCGCAGATTCCCCTTTCGGAGAGCGCATTTGCCGTACCTGTGATTTTTTTTACCAAATATGGTTTTATGCTCTCGTTGACGGAAATGTCGTCTTTTTGAGCGATGACAGCACCGTTTTCAGCAATGAACAGCAAATCATCTTTATAGGCAGCAAAATGTTGACGCAAAGCGCCTAGCTGTCTCCCGCTGGCAGGAGAGAAGCGGATGTTGCGCTTTTTGAGCTCTTCCATGACTAGTTGAAAATCGGCGGGGAGGTTGCCGTGATTATCAAGTAAGGTACCATCCATGTCAGAAATTATCCATTTTATCATAAAAAAACCTCCTGCATTTATTTTTTTATTATAGCATATCGCCTAAAAAAAACATATATAGCAAGAAAAGCGAAAATTGCTTTTCACAAGTACTTTGCTAGGGTGAACGCACCCCCGTCTACGCTTCGCTAAGAGGCGGGAGCTTCCTGTTTCTGCG